>JAFYLN010000057.1 GCA_017537045.1 Oscillospiraceae bacterium
AAACTTTCAAAATAACACATAATAATTACAAGTATACTTACAATTATTCTTGACTAAAATGAAAGTAACAGCTATAATACATCAAAAAGGAGGCGAGAGCTATGGCCATCACAAGTCGGGAAGGTATTCTGAAGGTGCTGTCCGCATTTAACCCCTGGTGGAAGACCGGGACAGTAAACCCCAAGATGTCCAAGACATATAAGCGGTTTGCTTTTCACGAAGCGATGAAGCGTCTGGATCAGACAGATATTCGCCGGATCGTTGTTCTTACCGGTACCAGGCGAGTTGGCAAGACCACCATTCAGTACCAGATGATCGAAACCCTCTTGAACCGGGGTGTTGCACCCCAGAAGATCGTTTTTATTTCCATGGATCATCCCATGCTGAAGCTCAGCGGTGTGAACGAGGTTCTGGAATGCTACCATGAAAATATCTACGCAGAACAGGATGTATACTATTTCTTTGATGAGATCCAGTATGCGCAGGATTGGGACAAGTGGCTCAAGACGATTTACGATATGCAGCCGGATACCCAGGTGGTTGCAACCGGTTCTGCCAGCCCTGCGCTGATCAAGGGCAACCAGGAGAGCGGAGCGGGCCGCTGGACGGTCATCCAGGTTCCCACCATGTCTTTCTATGAGTATTGCGAGATCATGAATCTGGACCGTCCGGAGCTGCCCAAGACATTCAAGGCAACGCATATGCTCCACATGACGCAGCAGGATCGCACCAGGATCATGATGCAGCTGTCTAAGGTGCAGAATCACTTTAATCGCTATTTGCAGGTGGGCGGCTTCCCGGAATTGGCACTGGCTGACAACGATATCATGGCACAGCAGGTCATGCGTGAGGATGTTGTGGACAAGGTCCTTAAGCGTGATCTTCCGTCGCTGTATAATATCCGCAACGCAACCGAGTTGGAGCGTATTTTCCTGTATCTTTGCAATGTATCTTCTGAAATCGTTTCCATTGATGCCATTGCAAAGGAGCTCAGTGGTGTGTCCCGTCCTACCGTGGAGAACTACATCCAGTATCTTGAAAGTGCCAACCTGATCTATCAGAGCTGGCCGGTGGATATGGCCGGCAAGCGTGTATTGAAGTCCAAGCCGAAGATCTATATTGCAGATGCCGCGATCCGCAACGCTGTGCTGATGGATGATTCCCTGCTGACCGACCCTGTCGAGATGGGCAAGGTCGTTGAGACTGCGGTTTATAAGCATGTGGCTGCATTCTATTATCAGAAGGCCACCTCTGTGGGATATTTCCGTGGTGGCAAGAAGAACAAGGAAATTGATATTGTTGTAGATTACCACAGTTCCGGAAATATCCTGATTGAAGTGAAGTACCGGGAGGGAGCGCCAATTCCGGATGATGATGCCATTGCTGAATTGTGTGCCGATGCATCCGCTGCGATCGTTGTGACAAAGAGCGCATCCGACTTTGGTGTTCATAACACCAAGTCCGGCAAGGACATGCTCCGTATTCCTGCGTTTGCGTTCCTGTACCTGTTGGGTCACGCAGAGAAGAACGGGTACAAGGGTATTGATTGATTATCAACTATTTTAGATAAAGCGTTATCAGGCCCGGCGGGATCTTTCCTGCCGGGCCGATTTATGTGCTTCGCATTATTCTTCCAAGTATTTTGATAATAAAGTAAGTACAAATTCTGATTATATAAATATTACGCACAAGCGAACTGAAACCGGTATGACACAGACTCAAATCTGTAACTGAGCGTGACTGAAAAGTACGGAATCTTTCTCAAAAACACGTCTCAACTATGATATTTGAAAAAATCTCATGGAGAAATCTCTCAAATCAAGATAAAGGTTCCGTTATCCGCACCAGACTGATTTTCCAAGCCGTATTCCCCGCAGTCAAAATCCTCGCAATTCAAAGGGGTTCTGTGAGGACAATTTGCCCCTGCAAATGGCCGAACAGAACAGTCAAGGGAGGGGCAGGCCCGACCAGCTTTCAATTCCAACCTGAGCCCCTCCCAGGCAGGTATGCGATTCCTACTTACTTATCAATTCCAATACTGATCGCTGTTCCTGCATATGCCTTCGGCAGGCAAAAAGCAGGCCAATCTCATATGCAATGCCAATATCTCTTGCAAAATAGCTGATTATCCGATACACTATTATTAATAATAGCGAAATAGGGGTATGAATATGGGAACATATATCACACTGGATATCGGAAATTTTGAAGTTGATTGGGGAAAGAACAGCAATTTCTTTGACCACTCACCGCTGTTTCGCCCATCAGATGTTAAGGAAATCCCCTATTTATATGCAAAAAATGTGGTACATAAGCAAGAGGGATACGCCAGAAAGCTTTCTCGAATGTCATGCCGTTTAGATTTATTGGGATACGATTATGCTTCCGCAGAATCCATGTACAATAGAAATGTCTTGGAGTACATGGACAGCGGGTACTCTATTACTTTACCCTTTGAAGCTTACTGCAAAGCAGTTAGAAAGATTGATATTTCCAACCCAGACATGACAAAAATGGAGAACGTAGACTTTTCAGACAGAAGGGATTTGGGATTGTATGTAGCAAAGTGTGTTCTGGAACAATCCGAAATCAAGGACCTTCCTTGTGCCGAAGTTATTTCAGGAAGAGAAGTATACCGAACTCCTCTCGATGCTACTGAACACTTTCTTCGACATCTTGATCCATATATCATTCTCCGTTTGTTGGCTGATAACCCTGCAAGCGGAGAATTGGAGGTATGCTGGCGTTACTTCGATGTTGTTAGCGATGGTTGGGTTGATCGTGAACATGTTGTAAAACAATTGGCTGCTGAAAATAAAATCCTGCTTGTGACAGAAGGAACGAGCGATGCACTGGTTTTGCGGAAAAGTATTGAGGAACTATATCCCGATATATCCGATTTCTTTGATTTTATCGAAGTGACTGAGAAATTTCCGTTTACCGGCACCGGCAATCTGTATAACTTCTGCGTTGCGCTGTGTCAAATCAAGATTCAGAACAAGGTTATGGTAGTTTTTGATAATGACACTGCAGGAATAGAAAAATACCGAAAGGCTTTGGAGCTTATACGGCCAGATTCATTTATGATTACACGATTGCCGGACCATGCTGATTTTTCGGAGTTTCCAACTATCGGTCCGCACGGCGAATCCATCGATGATATCAATGGCAGAGCAGTAGCAATTGAGTGTTTCCTGGATCTCTGCAGTACTGAGTTCTTACCCAGGGTGCGTTGGGGTTCGTATAACAAAGGAGAGCGGAAGTATCAGGGCGAGTTGGAGCAGAAGGACGAGTATGTCCGAGTCTTTAAGTCCACAGATCTTACTTCGGGCGAGTATAACACTGCAAAACTGAGGTATCTGATTGATTGGCTGATAGATGAATGGATAAAACGAACAAACGGATAGTCAAAGGGGCGATAAGGAAATGCATCCTTATCGCCCCTGCTAATTTTTATATGGTTGTTGGAGGAACCTTGAATCCCATATCTCCGATACCGAGTACTCGATTAAAGAAGAAAGAAGACAGGGCGCTCTGAGGGAGATCACGAATTCTGTTATACTCAACTAATGTCCAGCCATTCATTTTGGCACGTTCAGCATAACGTTCGCAAGCACCAATAACAGAATTTGCAGCATGTTTTCGCGTAATTCCCCTTTCGAGGTAAAGCTTGGACGAATCCGCTACTGCTTTCCAAATGATTCCGTAAATTTGGGAAACTGAGAAATCATCTAGAAGAATCTCAAATGTCTTATACGTTTTGTCGCCCGGTGTAAATTCGAATCCAACTTTGCGCAACTGATAGTCCAGGTACTCAATACACTCAGCAACAGCAATTTTTCTCCACAGATTAACAGCTTCCTCTTCGTGATCAGAGGAGTAATATGTAGGATTAAGTATTTCAGAGAAAAGATCCTGTTTATCTGCCGGGAATAAAAGATTTAAATAATATGTTACCTTATAGATGTAATATGTATGAGGAAAATCGTCTGCATCTACATCAAAGGCTTCAACAGGAGAGTTTGGACTAACTGAAATAATTTGGTTGCGAGAAAGTTCTCTATAGATTTGTGCGCATAGGTCATTGGTCGGAGCCAATACTGCATTTTCACCGATATATGGTTTAATTTCGAATAAGTTTTCCTTGCAGAGGGCTCGACACAGTGCACCCAAGTATACTTTTTGTTCAAATGAAAGATCTGAAAAAACAACAGGCTCTTTTTCTCTGGAATAAACTTCTCTGACTCGTCTGGAACGAAATTCCTGCTGCGCTTGCTCTGCCTCAATACAATTCTCACAACTACACCAAGCATAGTACGGTCTATGATGGCAAATCGGGCAATACAGATCAGAGTCTTTGCGTCCCCAGGCCACAGCAGTTTTGGATTGCCGATCCCGTACTAAGTATTCTTCGCAATACTCACAGATCTCATCCCCGCAAACTTCCGGAGGAAAAAGTCTATATAGTTCAGCGGTTCGAATGGCCAGTTGATACTCTTTAAGCAATTTGGTTACTGCTTCGCCACTATAATACCGCTGCATTAATTTTTCAACTTCGGCATCCGTTAAGTGATTGAGGTTCTTGTACATTTGAAGACACCTTCTCCCTATTCTAGTACCGTTATTCTACAACAAATTGTGCGGCATTACAACAGCTACTGATGTGCTGTCATGAGAAAGTGTTCGGGGTGGGATAGAAATATCACTAGAACGGAGGAGAGTATCTTATCAAAAAATAATGCGGTTCTCTTGTTGCTTATTCGTCATCAGAATCATCAAAAGAGTAGTTATTCAGCTCGTCGAAAGCGAGGAATTCTGCCAGAGTCATATTGAATGCCAGGGCGATCTTGTGGAGTGTTTTCACTCTGGGGTTCTTGGTCAGGCCTCTGACAATATTGTCCAGAGTGGACTGCTTCACATCGCTCATGACCGCAAGCTTGTTGATCGCAATTCCACGATCCTTACACAGCTTCCGGATCCGCTTCACATAAATTTCTGAATACTCCATACCGATTCCCTCGCTCTCATCATTACCCATTTACGGGTTAGTATGATGATAACAACGGAAACGCACATATTAACCCGAATACGGGTTGACTTCTAAAATATATACTCTTACAATTAACCCATATTCGGGTAATGAGTGAGGGTAAATATATGGAGGGAAAGAGCTGTTTCTTTATTGGTCACAGGGAGGCAGATGAACGACTGCTCCCCAGACTGGAATTGGTGGTTGATCGGTTGATCCAGGAGGAGAATGTCCGCTATTTTTATATAGGTGGGTACGGCGGCTTTGACCGGGTTGCTGCCGCCGCTGTCAGGCGCATGAAACAGAAGCATCCGGACATCACCCTGATGCTAGTGCTGCCGTATCATCCCACTGAACGCCCCACAGAGGCTCCCGACGGGTTTGATGGGACATATCACCCTGACGGCCTGGAAAGTACGCCGAAACGGTACGCAATCGTGCGAGCCAACAGGATTATGGTAGATACCTCCGACTGGCTGGTCTGCTATGTTCGTCATGGTGCAAGCAATTCACGGAAGCTACTGGAGTATGCTCAAAGAAGAAAGCGTAAAATTCAGATATACAATATTGCTCTGGATGAATAGCTCTTTTTATGCTTCAAACTCCGCCCGACAGTATATTTTTCGCAAGATTACCAACGGAACATTTGCGTTTGCAGTGCGCGTATATAGAAATCGTGCCGGTGTGATTACACCGACACGATTTTTGCTTTTAGATTGTGTGTCAAGGAAACCGATAAAGACGCATAACTTTAGTCAGCACGGCGGAAAGGCAACAGAATGTCCCATCTTCCGCAGATTTTCCAAATAACGCAGGATTTCTGTTTTTCCGTAACGAGGCTTTCCCTGATCGTCCCTGATGCTGTTCAATGCGAAGTACAGCAGTGCATACTCAAATTCCTGGGATGTGTCGAAGACGCCCAAGTCATCAGTGTTGACACTGACGGTCAACTGCGGACATTCTCTGTACTTCTGTGGATCAATTTCCAGATCCGTATTGTTGAATCGGAACACAGGATGTTTTTCGTACACGCCAAATGTACCGATCAATACATTGGAGCTGGGATTGCTCTCAATCGAGATGCCTTTGGCTGCAAGCTCCCACTGAAGTGCATCCTGGAGCTTTCTCATCAAACGGATGTAATTATCGTCGATCAGCACATCGATAGTCTTCTCCGCACGGATTCGCTCCCGTTTGCCGTAGTGGTAGTAATAGTACATACCAGCAAATTTCTCATTCGCACGAATACGATCCAATCTCGGCTCCCGAAGGCTGACAGCAAACTCCTCAAAAGGATCACCAAGTCCATTGTAGGGTTCGTACTTCATCGTGATGTAGCGTTCCGGAGAGTCAGCACGGAGCAAGGTACTGTCGTAGTAATCCTGCAGAGTTATGTTCCAGTTGTTCTCTCGGATCGCATCACCATAGATAATTTCGATCAGATCTCGGGCTTCTTTCTCCAGTTCGCTCCTACAGTCAAGCCTGACACCCAATTCCGTTCCTCGAAAAAGAATCCAGATCAAGTCATCCAGACGATCCTGCTGCCGCAGGAAGATCCGATGTCCCTTCAACTGATAATGAACCTCCGGTGCTACACCCAGACCCAATGCATGTCCGATTCGGTCTCCACGCTGCATCTCCAGATAAGTGACAGCCTCGTCAATGGTTCGAAGAGCACCTGCAATATCCAGGAAATCTTCACCTGCATGGTAAGTGGTTGAAAGCCGGTGTACCGGCTCTTTCTTCATAAGCATTTCCTTTGCAAAATCTGAGGCGCGGAAATTATGAAGAAACCGAAATACCGGAGCAAACGCTTC
Organism: Oscillospiraceae bacterium; assembly: GCA_017537045.1. Next base: position 6,847 of record JAFYLN010000057.1, read on the forward strand.
GGGCGGCGTTCCGAATTCATGGTTAGCGGCATCAATTCCACGGATTCTGCGGCAATAATACTCAGAATTGCTCAAGCACTCCGCCATACACAATGCCTGTTGGCGAATGTTCTTGCGAACCTGATTGTTCCGACAAACCAACTCCAAATCCGGAAGCTTATGTGCAGGTTTTTCTATATCTTTGATAAAATGGACAACATAGAATAGCCCCTCATCAGAAAGATTCGTCTCCGTAATGGGAGGCAACGGCGGGCGAGTGGGATTCTGAATTTCTCTCAGGCTCAGATCACCAAAGCGGAACATTTCGTCTGGTTCCGTAACTCCACCCAAGATATACTCGACAGTCTTTCCCGGCCCCACGCGTGTTTCCAAAGATGTAACATGGCCTTCTCGGATTGGCGCATTGAGTGCCATACGGAGAAGCTCCGCATTATAGAATGGCGTATCACACAATTTTGATTTTCTGTTCTGATAGTTCGCAAAATTGTGGAATCCCACATAACCGTTGACCTGTATCAGCTCGCTGCGGAAAAGGCTCTTTAGTACCAGATAAAGATACAACAGCAGCTTTTCTTTTTCGTTCAGCTCATCAAGCAGGAACTTCCGGAAACAGGAGTACAGAAACCAGCGTTCACCGGCCAGGGAGCGGTATGCAGCATCAGGAGCCGCAATGAAGATCTCCTCCTCCAGTGCATAATCCAGGATCTTGGGTTCTCCCTGAAGCTGCGGTACACGGGCACCGTAGATCTCACGCAACAACACAATTTCCGCATTTGCTGTCATCTCCGGGCACAGTTCATCCAGCCAGAACCAATCGTTTTCAATATTGTGGAGCTTCTGGAAAAGGTGCTTGCGGCAGATTGCCGCATAGCGAACCCGATCCTTGGTAGAAACCAGCTTTTCTCCGTCTCGGCGAATAACAACAGGCTGATACAGTTCCCGGAAATGCTCCTCGATTTTCTGATGACTATCCGGGTAATTCATTAGATTGCACCAACTCAACGCAAATGTCTGGGACGAGCCGTACAGATGCTGGTGATTTTCAGCAACACCTTTCTGAAGAATCTCGTTCAGCTCCGGCAGGTCTGTCCGTATCACTGCGGGCCAGGTAAAATCTCTGCGCTCCCGGCGGTTTTTCAGATCTTCGGATGCCAGATATGCACAGACAAACAGATCCTGTCCCAGAAGCAGAAATGCATCCCGCCAGGTGAAAACCTTTTCAATCCGGCAAACAGGAACTCCGTTTGCCTGTTTCAGTACCTGTGACGCAAAGCTTAAGACACTATAAAATGCCAGATCCGCCAGAGTTTGCTTGTATCCCAAGGTGCTGTCCTCGTCGATCGTCCTTCCGTGACCTGAAAACGCACGGAGCTGATGCTGCTCGAATCGCGCAGCTCCCACATGCAGATAGTTGAAGATCAGATCATGTTCATCCAGCGAATAGCCATCCAGCTCCTGGGGCGCACTGCTTCGAAACATGTATCGGTCAAGTTCCAGATCGAGCGTCGGTTTTCTGCCGCGGAGCCGATCTAAAAGCTGACTCGGGGACATTTTGCGAAAAAGTATGTCCAAAAGTTTGGTATCCACTTCCATCGTTGTCCTCTTTCTCTATGTAGGATGGAATCACCGTTCCTGATTTATCTTAAAACTCCGTTTTTTCATTACAGTCATCAGATGCATCCTGTTGTTTCACACTATCTCCCGGTGTGGGATCACCTATAACAGTGTCTGGGTTCTGCGGATCAGATGGTTTGAGCAACAGCAGAAGCACATTTTTCAATTCATCCGTGATTTCATTCGTAGTTACGTCCCCTGCATCTGCAATGCGTACCTTCACATAGCCATCGTTGAATCCATTAATCTGACTTGAAATTGCATTGATTAGTTTGGTTACATAATCGTCATTCGGTCTATCATTGCGTTTTTCTGGAATGTCCATAACTTTATTCAAATAACGTCTGACCGCATAAGACACATCTCTATTAGCAAAGAGCATTACTGCAAAATCTTGTAATTGGTAGAGGAGTCGCTGATTAATCGGATAACCATCTCGCAGGAGACTCCTTAGTTTCCTAGCAGCTGTATTATTTCTATCTTCTCCCAACATCAGTAACTGGGCAAAGGTTTTATAATCTATGTCTGTTTTTTTATTGGCTTGCGAATTTTCATTGGCCTGGCATTCGCATTGACTCGCAAATTGGCATTGTCTTGCGCCCTCGCATCGATTTATACATTGCCTTGCCTGATCTTTTGCTTCGCTTTGTTCATTTGGGTTGTCCTGAAGATATTTATTAACCACTTCCTCAAGCCATAGGGTTTTAGGAACCCAGATGTCATCGGGGCTTAGGTCAAACATCAGATAATCATAGTTTTCTGGTTTCTCCAAACAAACTCTTGCACGATCACGCATTATTTTGAGAACATGCTGGTGGCTATCCAGTGTAAGCAGTGTTCGGATCGCAAACACTAAACGGAAGTCCTTTTCGGTTCTGTGTGTTTCTTCGATTACCCACATCAGCTGATCTAGATCTTCCAGATTCCTAATATCCTTAATCTCAAGATTCTTATCACGGAAATACTCCGGCTTGTTGTCCTTGAAGTTTTCCCCATATCGCTTGCACAGGTGCTTTACCGCCAGACGAACCCGGTTGGTGCTGACCGTATCTGCAAACTTTCGGAGAAAATCCAGATCTTCCAAATCCGTGATCTTGACATTGAGCCAACTACTCTTGAAATACTCAGCAAATCTTCGCTGGTTAAGCGCCGAAATCTTGGACCGTGTCAGGATTGCTTCTGCATAAACTTTCACATTAGCAAACTGTTTGGCATGCAACACTGGAATATTCTGCATAGAATCTAGAAATGAAAGAAGCTGAACAAAACCTCGGAGCGTTCTGGGAATGAGATTATGCAGGTAGTGGGGAGGTTTTACGAACAGAATACCTGTTTTGCGGTAGATTAGAACCAAAACCGCTGTTTGTAGATCCAGATTTTCATCATTCATCCAGTCATAGACATTTTCGCCGCTCTCATCCACATACCGCAGCCGTAACATATCGCCCCAGTGAATCACAACCTGATCAAGCTGTGGCAGCTGGACCATATGGGTGGGTGGGATTAGCTTATCAATATATTTGTTGGCGATTCTGGACAGATCTCGGGACAGCCGATCCTTGTCAATATTGATCAAGTTCGAGAAACAGCTCAAATTGTCCTGAAACACCACATCTGACAAACACTTCTGATCCACAGACATCAGGATCACCAAATTAGGGATCATCAGATATTTGCGGACATCCTCCATAACTTCATGAACCATTTGCATTTTTGAGTCCGCATCGTCCAGCTGAATAACAAGATATCTGTCGCTGTTCCCCTTATCTCCCGCCGCCATTTCTAAAATATTCTGTACAAGTTCGTAGAAATGTCTGCTTAAGGACATGCCATCACAGATATCCTGCATGCCGGCCAAGTCTGCAGGATGTGTTTGCTTACCCTTGATACCATTGATGCCAGAGAGGACCTTTTGGAAAGAACGGATGATTTTATTCTTCTGTGCCTCCTCAATACGGTCAACTCTGCTGCATTCCGTGATCAGCCGTTCTGCATACCGATACAGTCGAGAGAGAACCACATACAGGATGTTCTGATCACCCTCCAGTACTGCCGGTGCGATAGGGGTCAGTGGTATAAAACAACACCGTTCCATCCAGCGTTCAGGGTCTTCATTACAACAGCCCAAGTCGTTCAGGAAACTGTTATCCACGGTATATTCCAATTCGGTACCGAGGAAAGGCTTGGCACAGCGTTTCTTAAACCCCTCCTTCAGAATCTGAGAGAAAGATAGCATCGTTGCCGTCTTGCCTCCGCCTCTGCTCGCAGCAAAGGCTATGATATTTCCACTGTAGCTGAACAGACGATTTTCCAGTGCATAGACATCTAAGCTTCTGCATTTGTTATTGTTGTCATTGTGGAAACGCTTAGTTTGAAGCATGATCCGCATTAACGCACGCATCGCCTTTTCATAGGACGGACGCATGATAGATTCCTCATTACAGATTTCTTCAGGCCGACGCAGACTCAGTTCTTCACCGCGCTGTACTTGCAGGACATACTTTTTTCGATCATTGTTATTCTCTGTATTTGTCATGATCGCAACACTCCATCTCTACATTTTAGTCTTCCTGGGGTAACGTAAAAGAGTACATTTCTTCAATTTCATCAATCAGATGTTTACGTAATTTTTCGATGCCCTCACGCACATCTGCATTCAAATGCCACATAGCAGTAAGATTTCCGAAATTCCAGCCATAGAAGCTGTGTCCACTGTCATAAAGTCTGTCGATTTCTTCCAGAATCTGAGGATCTACTTCAACTGTTTCACCATGTTTTGGAAGCCCCAGAGCATCGCATGCTGCTTCTTTTACTGCAATAACCTGCTCTTTATTATCTAGCACTCGGCACAGTTTCGAGCAATCGTGAGAAAAATACACATTGACCAATTTCTCCAGATAACGCCTCAAAGTACGTTTTTGGGTAGACGGAGTATTAAATGTATTCTCCTCCAAAACCGCAAACACCGGAACAAACATTGCCAGTTTTGCAGGCAGATAGAATGCAGATTTTTCTCCGGCCTTCGCCAATGTGCTGACTCTTATCTCCCCGTTTCTGCTACGAATTGCCTTCGTCCGAACACTAACTGCACTACTGTCCATCATTGCGACAAATGCTGCCAAATAAGAGTAAATGTTCGCTCCGTTTGCACAAAACTGTTTTTTCTTTGCCAAATCACTCAATGAAATCACGCCGTCTTGTCCGCAATGCTCCTGATACTCTTCAGGCATGAAACGATATGGTCTTGCGCTCAGCTCATAAGCCTTTCTTTCGGAATTCATTTCAACATGGTAGATTGCCTTGCACAATTCTCCGTTCACAACTGCCATTGTATCCTTACTACCATTTCCATGCTGTTCAAGCGCAACACCTGGGCTTAGCTGAATCAATTCCTCAGCTTCTTCGTCGATTACCTGGAGTATTGTATTTTTCAGCTCATTTCTAAGCACTTTCTTGCGAATCTGCATCAACTCTGGGCATATTTCACCATGGTTTCCAAAATTTCTGGAAATTTTCCAGATATCACCACGCATTGTGATATCGTCCAGCATGTCATGAGGCATGATATCAACACAAAAGTCCATCAGCATGGCAACTGAAAGGAAAAAGCTAATCAGTTGTATCTGTGTCTGCATTAGAACAATATTTATCCGTTCATTTGAGCCTTCTTTTAAGATGTTAGCCAGATGGTTAAGCTCTGCTTTTTGCAGTATTTGGGATACCTCCTTGATCAATTTGCGCATAGTAGTTTTACGCAAATCGCCAAAGAAAGAAAAACTGGTTAGCAACGGCAACGGATCTTTTCCCCAACCTTTTTCGCTGCATCTTCCTGGAAAGAAGCGCATTGTATCTATCCGATTAACCGTCGAGTTTCCATGCAGTCTGGCATAGAGGATCATCTCCTCGCCGCCGTAGGTCCATGTTTTCCTTACCCATTCAGATGTGCCGATCCGACCATCCTTTTGCTTAAGCAGATGCTCCGTAATCAAGTCGCTCCGCACAGAATACACATAGCTTGTATTAGCGATATCCCATTCTGTCATACCAATAGAAAGTTGAAGGGACAGGTCCCGCATTTCTTTGGCATACAATTTTTTTACTGCTAAGAGTTTCTCCGTGTAATCAGGTTCCAGAAAAAGCACACCGTTGGTTCTGGCATAAACAAAAACTGTTACAGATTCGGTCAATTTTTTGTAGACGGTATACCGATAGCTGTCATTTCGTTTCAACACGCCCATGTCTAATAGCTTAATGACAAGTATATCCTCCAATTGCTGCAAGACCTTTGCCACACCTCGGCCATGAATCATAAGATCATCTAGAATCAAAATTCTAGGAAATCTTCCGTTATCCCGATAATATTCGGCAATCTCAGCATACTTCAGCATCAAGGCACGTGAGGAAATCATATTAACTTGCGGCAAAAAGCGTGCAACTATATTAAAGCAACGACGCTCTTTGGCGCAAACATAGTCATACTCCGGTGCCATCCGCTCGATACAATTAATAAAGAACCCGAATTCGTCCATTTGTGTGTATTCTATATGCAGCTCTTCTCTATTCTCTGCCAAGAACACCACTTCCCTTCACCTAAATTACATCAATTGTTATTTCGCATTCTCCCAGAAGGTATAAAACACCTATTTTCTCATTTGATTTTAGCAGAGCTATTGTCAATTGTCAACAAGGCATATACTTCTGCATAAATAGAATAAGAGAAAATAAGTCCAATAATCCGGCCCTATTTTCTCTTATTATTCCGCAGTGTTGCCTATCTGAAACAAAGCTCGCTATAGCGCTTGTTTTTTTCGTAAGTCTAATATATACTATAATTGTTCAGAATATGCTGAACAATAGGAGGTGCTAACCACATAATGAGTGACTACATTAAAGACCTAAATATCGTTGACTTTCTGGGAATCGTTGTCCCCGGCAGCATCCTGGTGCTGCTCCTTGCCGGTGACAACGCAGATGTGCTTTTGCTGTGGACATCATATTTCGGTGCAGATGCCAGTCCTCTTGTTCGAGGCATTTTTCTTGCAATCGCTGGCTACCTTGCTGGAATGGTTCTGCATGAAATCGGTGATCTTGCCGAAAAAGGTGTCTGGTGTATTACTCGCTTTGACCCCAAGGCCTATGCCATCAATGCAATAGGCATGACAGACATTAAAACCGCAGTGGATAATGCTAATCTGGACGACAAGGTTGTTGCTGATGAACGCTGTGTTTTTCCGCCCTTCATACGCGGTATACTGGGCTGTATTTTGGCAGTGACTATTCTGGGCTCTTGCACACTTGGATTTTCTTATGCAATGCAGGCTGCTGCTGAGAATGCCGCATCAAGCATGTCAACGACCGAAGTTCCCCAGGAAACAAATCCTCTTGACCATAACGAAACTTTTCCTTTGGCCACCAATGTAACCACGCTTCCGACTACTAACGAAACTACCCCTGCGGATACTAACAAAACTCCCCCTCCGGGTGACCCGGTGAAGATTGGTCGCTGTTCGTATCTGTTTTCTACTTTTGCTTTGTTCACACTCTTGGCAGTCGTACTCATCATTGCCCAAAAACTGTTCCGTAAGTACAGTCCCAAGCAGGCAAATAACTCTGGCAAGGAAAACTTTCTGATCAAATTTATGAAGAAACTCGTCCTGGAAAGCGGTATGTATGCATTTCAGGGTAAGGAGGGCGATTGGGAAACGCTTCAGCAGCTCTGTCTTAAGAATCCACAGATCCAAACTTATATTAGCAAAAATGGTGCCACCCCAAAGAAGATGTCCATGTTTGACAGCTTCCGCCACGTCATGCGAAACCTCCTGATTGCTGTTGCAATCGTCAATATTTTCTCCTGCTGGCATCCAATCGATCTCTATTGTGATATTGCTGCCTATTTCGTTAACGCAGGAAATATTTCCAAAGATTTCGGCGCACTGACCTTCTGGTTCTGCTTTGTCATTCTGTTTGCGTTCTCCCGTTACTCACACTTCGTATTCCTTCGCTATAAATATAGCTACGAAGCCTTGGTCACCCAAACCACTCAAGACGACAAGCCTGATGTAACCCATCACCATATCGAACTTGAATACAAAAGTTATACCCAGGACAATACATAATTCCACGGACAATAAACCCGAGATGCATTTGCATCTCGGGTTTATCATTTATAGACAAATCCTTTGGTCAGCTAAAATGAAAGAATCCCACTCGATCACTCAAGTGGGATTCTTTCAGTAAGTGCAAATACATTCCTCACAATGTGCAGGGTTCGTATTTGCGTCTCATGGTGACCCGTACGGGAATCGAACCCATGTTACCGCCGTGAAAGGGCGGTGTCTTGACCGCTTGACCAACGGGCCTGGTAGCGGCGACCTGACTTGAACAGGTGACAAGCCGGGTATGAACCG
>JAFYLN010000058.1 GCA_017537045.1 Oscillospiraceae bacterium
TGAATATTCCGCTTCCGTTGAACACCCTGACCGTTACAAACTGAACAGTCTCGCCGCGTGAGTTGAACACCCGTGCCGCTGTAACTGAACACCTGCAACGGCGAGGTTGTACATTGACAATAGCGAAAATCTGTGGTATCATAAAAATGCTTTTAGCCGTAACGGAGGATAGGGCAACGGTGAGGATCGACCCGAGCGCCGTATACGGGGTTTAGCGGGAAGAGTGATACCATGCAGCACATGGAGTCGCTCTTCTTTTTTTGTTTGTCACAGCCATCACTCTTCCCGGAAAACCTGCAAAGCGTTAAACCTCGGGTCCGGGCGGCGCCCGGTGAGCCGAAGGCTCCTTACGCATCAGATTCCTGTACACCTTTCCGTTTGCGCATCGACTCTTTGCAATCAATTACAAGTGGATACGAATCGTGAACGATTCTATCGCAGATTGCATCTGCCAGAATGGGATCTCCAATCTTGTCCCGCCAACCGGGAACATCAAACTGTGAGCAGAAGATCGTAGATGCTTTCTTGTATCTTGCCTCGGCAATTTCAAGGAGATCTCTTGCCTCGGTTTCCTTCAGCGGATACAGCAGCCACTCATCCAGAATCAGAAGAGCCGGTTTCTTGTACTGCTGAATCACTTTGCGGAAAGTGCCGTTGCTGCGCGCAATAGCAAGTTCGGTCAGAAGCTCCGGTAAGCGCACATATTTCACGGTGAGGAATCTCCGTACTGCCGCCATGCCAAGAGCACAGGCAAGATATGTCTTACCGCTGCCTGTCGCGCCGAGCAGCATAACATTGTGGTGTTCAGCGATATAGTCACAGCTTGCCAGCCTTGCGATCTGTGTTTTGTCCAGATTTCTGTCGGCATGGTATTCTATATCCTCTGTGCAGGCATTGGGTTCCGCAAAGTTTGCAGTCTTTATGAGACGATTCAAGTGATTGTTTTTGCGGGTTGTCCATTCGTGATCCACAAGAAGACCAAAGCGGTCTTCAAAAGACATTCCTGCAATATTCGGGTCAGACATCTGCTCCTTAAATGCCGAAGCCATGGCACTCAGCCGCATTTCCTGCAGTTTTGTTACAGTATTTTCAGTCAGCATTACTTCTTACCTCCATAATATTCTGCTCCACGTGTGAAGCCATATTTTGCGGAAGAATCGGACGGTGCCGACGCTGTTTCTTCCGGTTTATCCTGTCCGGAAGAGAGTATGGCCTGAATATTCTTCAAGGAAGGACGCGGTGTAAAAGTCAGAGCCTTCTTACATGCATTCTCAAGTCTCTCCGGCGTGTACTTGTCCGCCAGTTTCAATATCCCCATACAAGCCTTGTATCCCTGCTGCTCGACTTTGTATCCACTGAGAATGGCAGAGATTACAGTCTGGGTATATGTTCCGATCTTTTCTGCCCATTTACGGAATCGTTCGCCGTTCCACTGGATGTACTGCTGATGATTGGGTGGCATGTGTTCTTCCACAGTGCTATATTGGTTAAATCGACCGTAAAGCCTGCGATGAGAACAAATGCGATTTCCGTCAAAGAAGACCTCAATTGTGGAGCGAGTAATACGCACATCTACCTTCTGCTTTATGTATTCATACGGCACCGAGTAGTTCATCTTGTCCACCGAAATGTGGTAGTTTGGTGCAACGGTGGCAATTTTCCATGCAGCCAGTTCAAATGGTCTCGGCGGCAGCGGAAGAAGAAACGGCTTTTCTTCTTGAAAGGCTATGGCTCTGCTTCCATTTTTCTTCTGAAAAGGCTTGTGATTGAACTCATGCAGCCTCTCTGCAATGGCTTCATTCAGTTCTGCCAGGGACAGAAAACGTCTGTTGCGAAGCGCAGCCAGAATAAAGTTGCTGATAACGCCTACAGTGCCTTCCACCATGGCTTTATCCTTGGGAGAACGCACACGGCATGGAAGGATTGCGGTTCCATAATGCTCGGCGAGGTCGTTGTACGCTTTATTCAGCGTGACTTCGCTTCGCCCGTGCGTAATGACACCCGTTTTCAGATTGTCACACTGCAGGATGCGTGTAACGCCTCCAAAATATTTGAATGCGTTGACATGAGCCGCGGTCCAGCATTCCTGATCCATGGAGAAGAATGCTTCCACATAGGCGTATCCGCTGTATGGAAGAGTGGCAACAAATACATATGCCGGAATAACCTCACCCGTGTCTGTATCGATGACCGATGCGTAGTCGCCTGCCCAGTCCACCTGAAGGATCTCGCCCGGCTTGTGGTTCAGATGCATGGTGGCCGAATTTTTCGTCACGAAGTCGTTGTAATACTTGTTGAATTGGGTTGACTGATACGCCAATTCTCCAGTATTTCTGCATTGCTCACAGTATTCGAGCCAAAGCAACTTCAGTGTGACACCGCTTTTTTGAAGTTCTTTGTGAACGTACTCGTAATCCGGCATTTTGAAAACCGGCTTCTCTGCTTGGGAGGGATACAGTTTTTCTGTGAGCTCCTTGTCCGACATCCCTTCCTGTAACGGATACTGAATGCCCGATGCTTCGGCCTGTCGCAACACTTGGATGACGGTTGTGCGGGAGCACATACAGGCTTCCGCAATTTGGGTTTTGTTGAGCCCGAGGCTACTCAGCCTCAAGATCTCGCGGTAATTGGTCATGGTGAATGACCTCCTTTGTTATATTCACGCTTTCGCGTGTAACAATATTTTACCGCAGATTCTTTAACTGTTCATTTCGTCCGGTGGGACTGTTCAACCCCAGCGGTCAGGGTGTTCAACTTCGGCGGTCGAGGTGTTCAGGTTTGTGCGGAATATTCAGTCTGATGCAATTTGTTGGATTGATTCACCCGCGATGATGTGGCGTGATAGGGTAGTTTGTTTTAATTCTTGAGTGTATGTAGCGTTCATAACTATTTCTCCTGAAAAATATTCCGTAATATGTGCGGTGGGAATATTTTAGCATAGAGATGTTAGAAAACTATGAAGTGTATTTATTGCGACATCGGTAAAGAAAATATATATATCGATATAGAGAGTATTGTTTTATTCTCGATAGTTATCAACTATATAGCGAACCCATTTTCTATATGAGTGAGTAAAGTGATAACGTAAAGGATGCCGTATAGCGGAAATACGTCTTTGGGAAGGGTGATTTTTCCCAAAGACGTATTTTTTGTTATGATCTGAATCGAAAAAATCATAAAAGTAGATAGATTTTTTGTTGTAACTATCACTTAAATGCTTTGCCAAGGTTGGCAGCTCTATATGTGCTCTAACTTTATGTATTATAAACAGCATAATGCATAAAGTTAGAGCACATATGCTAGAAAACGGCGGAAATGTTCAGGCGATAAAGTATACTGAATATTTCACCATACAATTGGATATAAATGGTATTGAGCTAATCGTTGTCAGCGTGGCAATATGACATGCTAGATCTCGCATCAGTAGTTAGGTCATAATCTTTGATGCGAAAATGACCAGCCGGGGAAGGACCGGCACAACGATTAGCCCTTACTTTTTATCCCCTTGCTCATCAATAGAGATGCCTTATTTCCCGCTGAAAGGACGTTGCCTGAAAGCAAACGATCCATATCGCGGTGATCAACATTTGAGGTGTAAATGAGATGTTTTCGAGCGATTTGTGCAATCAGCATTCTCGCAAATAGAGAATCATCGAGTTCTTTACGCAAGGATATAGCTCTACTTACAAATTCGGTAGTATTACCTACATTTTCCTCCATCATTAGTTCATATACTTTGGAATTATAATTATTCTGAGGATATGATCTCAATGCAACAATCGTACAATCATTCGACGCATTATATGCAATATCGTTCATTATATTGAGCGCAAGCACAGAACCAGCTTGGGCAAGGTCTTCTTTCACCCTATTCTCGTTAATTTTTTCATCAGGCATATGTTCCTTAGCAAATGAAACTAAACTTTGTACTATTTTTTCTGCGTTTTCCTGATACGGGAATAAAGTAGCATAAATAATCTTCTGCGGGATCGAATAAATAGTTTTTTGTAATAAGTTGATATCTTCAGCTTCAAGAGCACCATAATGATCAATTAAAGCACGCCCGACAAGTTGAGTATATTTTAAAGCTTTTAAAATTATATACTTGCGCTTGTTGATATCATTCTCATCGTAATCGAAAATGCCTCTAAATTTTACAACATCATGCCGTTCTTCTTCAATTTTTTCGATCCGTTTATGTGTTGTTTTTCGTTCGTGAACTGTCGGCAAGGTATCCGGAATTTGGGTATCATAATGTAAAAATGGAATATTTCTTTGCTCAAAATCCCATTCGGGGTATTCAGCCATCATTTCGTTAGCTTTTTCAGCTATTTTTATTATTATACCGATATTACTCCGTATAAAAGATAGGAACAATATTATTGTATCATTAATTCCAAAACATATACGGTCCATAACATACATTAGCTTTTTCATTGCCTCATCAGAGCGATTAATTTCACGATTGATAGCTTTGGCAACAAAATATGCATACATATTATTTTCGTAAAAGCCAATACTAAATGAATGGTCATCTTCCTTGAGTATTCGAGCCTCTTTGCAATCAACAAGAAGTTGTTTTGCATTTATATCTGTAACTCTTTTTAAATTGTACTCATTTACAATTGACTCTAATTGTTGTATAGATATATACTCTGTTTTGAGTTCAAAGTACATTTGATCAGCCATATATTCTAAAAACATTAGATATAGATTTGCAGATGATTGTTTCAAATGAGCAAAGATAGAATTTCTGATATTAGTCTCATATACCGCAGAAAGGGTTTGTCCGCTTTTTTTGGACATATCTTCGCTATTCATAAAACACTTGATATATTGAAGCATATTACCGGGAGTAAAAGTGAATAATCCTGCTTGATATTGAACGAAATAATCAAGCGCCTGTTTTATTAATTGTATGTCTTTCTGAGATTTATCCAGCAGTTTTCCAACATTGTCTACAAGCTTATCGCGTGTTTCTTTATATGTTAATAATATATCTAATGAGCAAATTTCCTTATCTTGCAATTTATTTCTGACTGTTTCTTCGAGATTATCATTTCGCTCTCTTGTCGTATATATTAGCAGTTTCCCGGAATCAATAATTGCTTTTATTAAGTTTTCGCGTGCTATTGGGCTTTTGATAAGGTCGATATCATCGACAAAGATAATTTTCTTTGAATTGTCTGCTTGGACATATGCTTGATAACTATTATCAGTAATTATTGGGTATTGTCCTTCAAACAAATCTTTAAACATTTTATCAATGCGACTATCATAATCTCGTTTTTCAACCATAATTGGTATAAAACTATATTCAACCGATTGAGCATATAAGAATTTGATCAATGCTGTTTTACCAGTTCCGTTTTCGCCGGTAATACGAATAGCTTTTACCTCTTTCAATGCATTAAATATTTTTTCCGCATCTAAATACTCAATGTTATCGTCATCAGAAAAAGCGCCGCCCTCGATTGCCAACTTGGGAAATACATAATAGTCTGTGAATGACTCACTTAGCCCCTGATTGTCTTTAAGTATTTTTTTCAGGTAATCATTAGTAGGTCTAAGTAAAGCTGAATGTCTGTCAATAAATCCCTGATCACTTGGAGTGAACAATTTATCTTCAATTGACCAATCAAACGAATATCTATTTATTTTTTTGGTTTCAGTATCATAAACAATCGCATTGAATGCAGAGTTCAAATTTGAATCGAGTGCAAACTTTCCCCCCATAATTATATTATTTTTTATGCCAGAAGCACTTGTTATTGTTAATGCTTCAGATTTATGGTCATGTCCAAAAAAGGTTATGTCATCAGTGGATATTGCCCGTTTAAGCATTTCTTTAGTATCCCAAACACACCATTCATAATGATGATGCATAATTGTAATCTTCAAGTCGCAATCAGTACTTCGTACTAATTTTTCTTCAACATATGCAGGAAAGTAATGGAGTTGTTTATCCTCGGCCTTACGAGTTGAAAACGGCGCAGAGTTAAGCAAACAAAATTGAATTTTTACGCCACCAATATCAAGAGTTCTAACATCGTATAATTCATGATATTTGAAACAATTTTTACTGTTGGCATATTCATAAAAAGATTTTAAGCGATTGAGTTCTTCAGGTAAATGTTCATCTTTGCTTTTCCAGCTCTCTATATCGGCTCCTGTGCGACTATTATCAGGTAAAACCATATCATGGTTTCCGGGGACAACTAAGATATTTATAAACCCGTAAGATTTTTTAACGGAACATTCGCTAATAAATTTACCGATTACTCTTTTCGCTGCTTTGAATTCATTTGGAGCTGCAGTATTAGTTAGATCACCATTAATGATTAATACGATTTGATCGCATTCCTCTATAGAATGGAGGGCTGATACAGCTTTTTCAATTTTCAGACTGAATTGATCCGCTTGATCGCCACAATGTAAATCACTCAATTGTACGATTAGAATTTTCATAAACAATACCTCGTATCATTTGATTTATACACTTTTTATGAAAGTGGGAGATTTATAGAGTTTGAGATAAATTTTCCTATAGTATTATTATACCACAAATTGTGATTGATTTCAACACAAACACTAAAAATAGTTGTGGAATGCCTAATAAACAACGATTGTTCTCGCAGTAACAAAATGAGAACACTTAAGTTCCAAATGGACAAGGTATTATTGCTTACCCCCTTTTTGCAGGCCGACAGTAGGCCTACGGAGAGGGGAGCCGTGCATCTTTTTTGTACGGTGTAGCCATAATGAAGAAGGACGAGCATAGCCAATGTCATTAAGTTAACCAAATAATACCAGTACAAAAAATGCCCACGTCAGATTCATGAAAATTGGCGTGGGCATTTTTTATGCTTTCAATTATACCGAATATTCGATATAATGTTTCTTTATCATTCTATAGAAATATTAAAATATGAGAAAAATTTTTCTTTAAGCTTTATTGAAACCATCTCCATACGATTACCCATATCTGTTCTATTGATTTCCCAATAGTCTTTTTCTTGAAGTGAAACCATAACATTTTCCTTAATTTTTATATCTAACTTGGGTTCAATAATACCAATTGTCTTAGAGGGATGTTTGTCATATGATTCCTTTATTAAATTGAGTGCGAGTTTTTCACCATCAGATAAATATTCAAACATTTTTATTCTCCTTTTTGTATGTATGTTATTTTCACTTTGAATTAGAAATATCTATCATAGATAACAATTTCTTTCTATCCCAAAGGATGATACCATTCTTTTTTGCTAACTCGATTGCAGCTTTTGTAAAATACTGATTGGTTAACACAACGCCAACGTGGCATTCATAGAAAGCTTTTCCTGCGAAAACCTCTTGAACAGCCTTGTTGCCAATATCGGCAGAATAACATTTACATTGGATGCCGTACTTAATTCCATCTCTGTAAGCAATAATATCAATGCCTTGGTCTCCGCTTCCACGAGTAACATTGATATGTTCATAACCATTTTTCTTCAAGAGCGAAGCACAAAAGAACTCAAATTCATGACCCTCCATTGAATCAAAATCCATTGATACCTTCCGTAACTTAGTATTACTTGCATAAAACTGTAATGACACACTCAAAGAGCTGACGGTGCAAGTGAGACATAATATATCATTCTTAAGGCTAAAATCTTCATCGTTAAGAAGTATCAGTTCTTCCGACATAAGTGCTTTTTTTATTAAAAAATTACGGTTGTCTAAATCGGAGAGGTCTATATTAGCCATTATTGTAGCAAGTATTTTGAGCAATGCATTTCCAGAATCCTCAGGTAAGTTGGAAGGAGAAATCAGTTCAAACCCCACAGTATATTTTTCGTCATCTTTCTGTGCGGTAACTTGACCGATGTTGTATCCGTATGGTTCATTGCTGATTCCAGACCGATGTTTCAGAGAAAAGTCAACATTGATATAATTTGCGTTTGACAAGATTCTGCGACATTCATCAGCCATCAATTGACGGGCTTCAGCTAATTCTTGCTCAATCTTCTTTTTCTGTTGCAACTCAGCTTCTTTTCGCGCTTGATTTTCTAATCGTTGTTTTCTTTGTTCATCAGATTCTTTACCCAACAAAAGATCAAATTTCTTTTTTATGCGTTCTTCTTCTTTCTTTAATTCCTCTGGTGTAAGATTATATTTTCCTTGTTGCATCCACTTATGTGCTTGATAAGCTCCATAGTTCTTTACGTCTTCGTCATATAACTGGCTATTCTCAATGATGATCTGACCTGTTTTTGGGTCTCTATGAGGTTCAGGAAAAGTCTCTGTGATTTTATATTTTCCGTTTCTAACATTCTTCATACGTTCTTCAGCAGACATACCATTCATCATATCTTGATGATAAAGGTCTTTGTTAGCCCAATTTTCTGCTGGAATTGTAGGGTCAAAAGTCTCTTTAGCACCTTGGAATAGTGTACTTAAAATAGAAAAAATCCCCAATAAACTCATACTTTTGACTCTCCCGAAAAATAAAAAATTTTCTATAAAGCAAAAAAGTGCGTGACCGAAGCCACGCACCGAAAAACGCAACTCCGATTGTCGCCAAACAAATCTTAAACAGAAAAGGAAAACCTTATTGCCATTCAAGTGGAATCACGTTTTTACCGTATTCAAAATGAATGACAACGCAAAAGGGTAGACTTCCCCCTTGGCTAAAGGTTGATTTCTTTTCTATATTCTGATTTGTTTGGCATATTTATTATACCACAATAGCGCGAAAATTTCAAGTCTTTCAAGCAATTTCATCATTACCACGCAAAAAACCACCCACAGCCAAAATCAAAGAAATCTTATCGTGCTATTTCTTACATCATTATCTCACATCTTCCCATGATTTATACAACAGCTACTTGATATTCTCCACTGATTATGATATAATGTCCACAGTAATATAAACAAGGAGTTATCATTATGATCAAAGAAATCCTTCTCGTTTTCAAAACCCATCTTGATATCGGCTATACCGATTACGCCGCCAATGTCAAAGAAAAATATCTGCGCGAATATCTGCCCGCCGCTGTCCGTGTTGCACGCGCATCCGAGCATACCGAGCATCGCTTTGTCTGGACAACAGGCTCGTGGCTGATTGCGGAAGCGCTCAAGGAAGACGACGGCACGCTGGAATCAGCCATCCGTGACGGTCTGATCACGTGGCACGCACTGCCCTTTACCTCCCATACGGAGTACATGAACTGCGCCCTGATGGAATATGCACTCGACATCTCCGCCGAGCTTGACCGCCGTTTCGGCAAAAAGACGATCGCTGCAAAAATGACCGATGTCCCCGGACACACCGTCGCACTCGTTCCGATGCTGTGCCGCCGCGGCATTGAGCTTCTGCATATCGGTGTCAATCCCGCAACACCCCTGCCCGATGTTCCCGAGGTCTTTTACTGGAAATGCGGTGATGATCAGATTGCCGTCATCTACAATCGGGACTACGGTGAGGTCTGCGAACTTGGCGACTTTGCGCTGGCGTTTGGCTTTACCGGAGACAACCACGGTCCGCAGGGCGGCGAGCAGCTTGCCGATGTGTACCGCAATTTGCAGGAAAAGTACCCCGATGCCGTCATCCGCGCCGCAACACTGGACGAAGCGGCAGAGCGTATGCGCGGACTCGACCTTCCCGTCGTTGAAGGCGAGATCGGCGACAACTGGATTCACGGCGTCGGCACGGACCCGACCAAGACCCGCCTGTTCCGTGAAATTCTGCGCAAAACCGACAGTTTCACGGGCATGGACATCAACAACAATCTGCTTTTGGTTCCCGAGCATACATGGGGTCTGTGCCTGCAGACCAAGTTCCCGAACAGCGAGGACTGGACACCTGCGCAGATGAAGGTCTGTACTGATCCGCAAAAAGACTTCTTTGCAGGCTCGTGGGATGAACAGCGCGCGTATGTCACGGATGCTGCAAAAACGCTCGGCGTGGATTTGTCCGATGCCGCCGAAGTTTCCGTTCCCGATACTTCTGCCATGACCGCGTATGACGGACAGCCGCGCGCAAAAGTGCTCTATCAGCTGTTTGACCGCAGTGACTTTGACCGTTACATCAATACCTATCTGCGCATGAAGGAAGGCTGGGCGATCTGGGACTTTACCAAAAACAACCTCCCCGACTACCGCGGCGGCATCTATTCCCCGCACGTTACCGCTGCATGGGAGTCTGACGGCACGCGCATCTTCCGCATGGAGTTTGATGAAGAGATTCGCACCTTTGCGGGACTGCCAACTGTCTGGCTGATCGAAACCGACGAAACGGTGGAGCTTCGCTGGTTCGGCAAGGGTCCCAACCGAATGCCGGAAGCCTACTGGCTGCAGATTCCCGAAGCTGCTGATGCCAAAGAGCTTTATAAGCTCGGCATGTGGATTGATCCGACCAACGCCCACGGCATGCGGGATCTTCATGCGGTATGGGCTGTCCGCAGTGACAATTTTGAAGTGGAGCCGCTCGATACCGCGCTTGCCGCACCGTTCGGTCCGAGACTGCTGCACTGGCAGGAACCGATCGACGGGCCCGATCTTTATTTCAATTTATATAATAATATCTGGAATACCAACTTCCCGATGTGGTTCTCCGATGACGCAAAATTCCGCTTTGTCATCCGACCGAGATGCAAATAAGACAGCGCATACAAGATAACAACCGCACGAAAGGAGCTTTTCATGAAATTACTGATTCTCGGCAATTCCCTGACCCGCCATGCACCTGCACCGCAGATCGGATGGTTCGGTGACTGGGGCATGGCCGCAAGCACACGGGAACACGATTTTGTCCACCGTCTCTGCACAAAGCTCGAGGAAGCAGGTGTGACCGTCGATCTGCGCTTTGGCAATGTCGCGGACTTTGAGCGCAATCCTGCGGAAACCGATGGCACCTATTTTGCGGATGATCTTGCATTTGCCCCCGATGTTCTCGTTCTCCGCATCTGCGAAAACACACCGGCGGACAAGTATGCGGAATTTGCCGCAGCTTACGAATCCCTGATCCGCAGTTTCCGCGCAAACCCATGCTGTACCGTGTTCGCTGTCGGTCCGTTCTGGGAAAACGGTACGATGGAAACGCTCCTGCATGAAGCATCCGACAAAGGCGGTGCTGTCTGGCTGTCGCTTTCCAGTCTGCACGGGGACCTCTCCTGTCAGGCGATCGGACAGTATGAACATGCGGGCGTCGCATCCCATCCGTCCGACCGTGGAATGGAAGCCATTGCCGACATCATATTCGGCGGCATCAAAGAAGCAGGACTGCTTGCATAGCCCCCAAATCCAAACTGACCGTACACGCTACCGTATCCGACTTATACAAAACACAAGAACTGCTGCAAGTTCCGATAACAAGGACTTACAGCAGTTCTTTTTCTGTTTCATTGGTTTACAATTCTATCTCAATGCGAATTTCGCCGCACATTGCTGCGGTGCTATTTACAGCACAGACATATTCCCTGCTGCCGTCCACTGTAACGCGCAGACCGCTTTCCTTCTTCCATTCGATGGCAAGCGTATGACCGTGATAATGAATGTCATCGGCGGTGAACGCATCGAGCGATGTTCCAAGCGGATGAATGACCAGACGATTGCCCTCTGCAGGACAGATGCCGCAGATGCCGGTCATAACAAGATCGATGAACGAGGAATGGTTGTAATGCTGTCCGCGTGTGGAATCCTTGTCCGGGCGGTTCCAGTTCCGCATGATCTCCCGTGCCAGCCAGATACCGGTATCGGGATCCATGTTCTCATCCAGACACGGTGTTCCGTCGGTGTCTCTGTGGGAA
>JAFYLN010000004.1 GCA_017537045.1 Oscillospiraceae bacterium
CCGGTATCTCCTCTTTTTGCCGTTCGGGACTCGAACGATCCAATGCAACACTCCGGTGGAGTGTTGCTTGCCGCCGGCTGGACGGCGGCAACACCATAATTTCCATCCGTATGGATGGAAATGCAAACGAGTCCCCGACGGGTCACCAAGAATCTGAAAGCTGTTGCACTTTCGGTTTTTGTATTTTTCCCTGTGGAGAAAATAGAGGAGTCGCTCGGTCAAGCACTCGCGAGCAACAGTCCACCGGACTGTTGCGTTGGATGGGTTCGATTCCCTCCTGACTTTTCCAAAAAGAAACAGCTACCCGAAGGGTGGTTGTTTGGGGGAGCGGGTACGGGAATCGATTTGCATTTTCTCCTGTGGAGAAAATAGAGGAGTCGCTCGGTCGAGCCCTGGCGAGCAACAGTCCACCGGACTGTTGCATTGAATGGGTTCGATTCCCTCCTGACTTTTCCCAAAAAGAAACAGCTACCCTTCGGGTAGCTGTTTCTTTTTGGAGCAGGGTACGGGAATCGAACCCGCCTTCACGGCTTGGGAAACATAAAAGCGGGTTCTTCTATATATTCACCGAATCGGAAAAAGTATTGTATTTGCAACGGTTTTTCCTATTTTACCATTGAATGAATTTCCAGAATTTTCGAGCATTTTGTCATGTTTTCCAGACAGTTAGCATGACAATAGCGTGACCAAATCCTTGACATTAGGTCCTGTTTATTGTACAGTAAATGCAGTAAAATGTGATTAAACAGGTAAAGGAGGTGATGCTATGGACCGCAGAAAAAAGGGTAGCGGACAGATTACCCATGTTCCTGGAAGAAAATCCCCCTGGCGGGCATCTGTGGTAGACAGTGCCGGAAAGCAGAAATCCCGGTTCTTCAAGACAGAAAAGGAAGCCAAGGCATTCCTCCGTGAAGTGAATGCAGATGCAAATAAGCTAAAGTCCCTTCTGGAGACCGGTGTATCCTTGCGGGCGTTCTCTGAGATTTTTCTTCAGGAAAAAGCAAAGGAAAACATGAAACCCACCGCGTACAAAACGTTGGAGTTGAATATTGACCGCGTCTGCGACAAGCTTGGTCACGTCATGCTCCGGGATATCGACAGCGACATGGTTCAGCAGTTGGTCTTTGATCTGGGCAAAGAAGGTTACTCCAAGAGCGTCATGGAGAAATCCAAGATTGTCATTGGCAGTATGTTGAAAATGGCGGCCGCAAAGCATTATCTGGATACGGTTCCTGTTCTTGACATTACCATACCCAATGCCAAAAATCAAGATGCGGACCGTCTGGCCAAGAGCAACTGGATGCGGGACGATGAGATTCGAGCCTACGAAGAGGAATGCACAAGAACCTACATCCCCAAGAAGTATACCAAATATGCCGGAAAGGAATTGCTATATCACACCGGCGGCTACAAGCTGCTCTTCATCCTACATACTGGTTTGCGTGTAGGCGAAGCCTTAGCTCTAACCTGGGCGGACTACGATGATTACAGCAAAACCATTCTGATTGACAAGAATATGGTCTATGTGGATGGCGAGAAGATTACACAGACACCAAAGACTGAATCCGGCGAGCGTGTGATTGTCTTAAACAAGCAGGCCGTGATGGACCTCCAAGTGCTCCGCAAGCAGTTTGATGAGCAGTCCGAGATCATCGATCAAAGAATGGCAGAGGATCTGCGGCAGGCAGAACTGGATTATGTAGGCCCAGAGCAAAAGTCTGCCAAACGAATCATTAAGGAAAAGTATGATGCCATCCGTCGGGAACACAAGTATATCTGCGGTTCCTCCAACTTTCCCTTTGGCAGTGGCGTTAGCTGCAGTACCAGCCAGGGCCATCGGAAGATCTGCAAGAAGATTGGTCTGACTCATAATGTAACTGTTCACGGCCTTCGTCATACCTACGTGACCCACTATTACATCAAGCATAAAAACGATCCAGACTTCGATCTTGCCACCTTCTCCAAATCCATAGGACACTCCAGTATCCGGACAACCATGGAGATATATGCGCATCTGGATATGACCCAGAATCGATTTGTACAGAGATCGATCGAAGATCTGAAGGATTTCTAACGGGATAATTACATGCTCATCAGCAAAAGACCCAGTTCACAACGAACTGGGTCTTTTGCATAATAACTGTGATTGTAATTTACCGGATTAACATCAATGAAAAAGGCAGAACTATTTAGATAAGTGCTGGATATATTCAGCACTTAATTGTTATGACGTTTTTACATGTGGAAGAAGTCACCATTCTCATCTACGGAAACAGGCAAATTATCGATATCACCTAGTTTTTCGATAGGAATGTATGCATATTGATTGTAGTATTCAACCAATTCTTGCCACCTGTTATTTAAGTTCATTATATGCTGCCCACCTTTCTCAGTAAACGCTACAGCATAATAACAAGCCTTAATGTTTTCTACGCCTAGCACGTGTTTATCATACGCTATTACCGCGTGAGTTCCGCTAGAAAGAACTCTCATTACTTCATCTGTATGTCCTTTTGCTCTACTAACCCAATAACCGTAGAGGAGAACAGAATAATACATTCTTATTCCTGGATGTGGATGATCAACATCCGAAATAGATTGTTCCATGTATCGATCGAAATTTCTGCCGGTTTTTTCGGCAAATATGCGAAAACTGAGATAGGTTGAAATGAACAGAACATCTATATTTGCAAGGTTAACTTTAATGTCACAGTTCCACTCCTGCAAGAAAAGAGCTGATTGAATTGCTATTGCAAATGTGTCTGCGTCATACTCTTTTAACTGAGTATCCCAGTTTTCGGCTTTACTATTTTCCTTATCAACAATATTCAATGTTTCGTCAATACAATTTTCATATTTTCCAGCCTTTAGATGTCCATGTGCTATATGCCCGAATTCATGTGCAACGACAAAATTTAGCATACTGAAGAACAGTGCATTTTTTAAGTAAGGCGCTTTCTCCTCATTTAGTTTGAAAACCAAAGAGATCTTTTCGGAATCTACAAACCCCTCTGCTGCTTCCCAACAAGCAGAAATAAGAGCAATAGACAACGCAATATAATTTTGACTGTTTTTATAACAGCAAAAAGCATTGACATTACGTTCATCAGTATAGATCCATATAGAAGGTTGCATTTTGGTATATATATCAGCAGCAACCCAAGTCGTTATGCCAATGCGCAATTGACGCAACGCATTATTGGCTTTCTCTGCTATCAAATAGTAATCCGGAACATAATCCAGCAAATTAATTTTAGCTCCATGATGTTCAATGGTTATACTACTCATAATGTGTAATCCCCTCCCTATTACCCAGCGTACTCATATATAAATAATATCATATTTTTATCTACAACTTCAACATTGTATATTTCGGTTTGAATATACTATTCATCCGTATTTCTTGAAAAGTGTTCTCTATATTGCAAGTATATACTGCGTTCTTATAAAGCGATTATTAAATCGCGTAGCCGCAGAAGATTTCTGCGTAACCAGGCTTTGGGATCTCCCAACAAGCACGAAACCACTCATTCCCGCCGCAGCGGAAATGAGTGGTTTTTGCATTTCGTATATACAAATGCATTGCTTGCTATTACTATATTAGCCCCATTACAGCCTGAAAAATCAGTCTGTAAAGAGGCTCTTACCTAAGCTACAATGGGAGCGTGATCGGTCTTTCGAGGCATTGCATGAGCTACCACGCTCGTCTGGCAAACTGTCAGCCGACCCTCTCATTGTAGCGTTCGATTTAAGCAGGTTGAAATAACGGGGATCTCCGTACATTCGTATAACTAAGCAAGCTGAATCGGTAATGAGCCAGGGCGGGAGCCGATTAACCAGATAGGAGGAATGCGTATGATCTACAACCCCATAACCGCAGTTGGCATTGATGTTTCCAAATCCAAAAGCACAGTTGCAATTCGCAGACCAGGTGGAGAAGTTGTAATGCTTCCCTTTGATGTTCAGCACAATATGGAGGATATACAACGGCTCATATCCACACTCCACAAAGTTGGTGGTGACATCAAAATTGTCATGGAACATACTGGAATGTATTGGCGACCCCTTGCTCTGGCTTTAATCAATGCCGGGTTCTTTGTCAGCGTTGTCAACGCAATGCTTATCCATGATTTTAGTGACAATTCCATTCGGAAGGTCAAAACCGACAAAGCTGACTCTATGAAGATTGCGAACTATGCGCTTACATATTGGTCAGAGCTTCGGCCTTACACATCGGAAGATGAAACTAGGAGTATGCTCAAGATCCAGAGTCGTCACTATGAAAGAACGCTGAATACATCCATTGCTTTAAGAAATGGTTTGATTGCTCTGCTTGACCAGTGTTTCCCCGGAGCAAATCATCTCTTCGGATCTGAAATGAGAACCAAATCCGGTCATTTGAAATGGATTGACTTCTCACGCCGGTTTTGGCACAAGGATTGCGTGGCAACCGTGTCTCTGAATTCTTTTGCAGACTCCTTCCAAAAGTGGTGCAGAAGAACTGGATACCATTTCAGCCATGCAGATGCCGAAAGGATTCATCGGGTCGCCAGAAACTCGGTTGCCACATTCCCTAAAAATGATAGTACGAAATTGCTCATTACGCAAGCGGTAGATAGCTTAAATGCCGTTTATGATGCGTTAAATATTCTTCGCTCGGAGCTGGTGCGTCTGGCATCGCTGCTACCAGAATATGATGTTGTCATGGCGATGCAGGGAGCTGGTCCCATTACAGGCCCACAGCTTATGGCTGAGATTGGGGATGTTCGTAGATTTACTCACAAAGGCGCCCTGGTTGCGTTTGCTGGCATGGATGCCCCTCCATTTCAGTCCGGTACCTTTGACTCAAAGAGTCGGCAGATATCGAAGCGAGGGTCGCCACACCTGCGCAAAGTCTTGTTTACAATCTGCAGCATCATTTTACAACATTCCAATCCCGAGAATCCGGTATTTCAATTCATGGACAAGAAGCGCAGCGAAGGCAAGCATTTCTATGTTTACATGGTTGCCGGTGGCGCAAAATTCTTGCGGATCTATTATGCCAGAGTGAAAGAAATACTGGATGCTCAAGATGCGCTGAATGCAATGACTGCTTGAATACAAAGCGGATGGCAGCATTCATGCCGTATCCGGCATGAATGAATGACATCTGCTCCC
>JAFYLN010000059.1 GCA_017537045.1 Oscillospiraceae bacterium
GTGAATAGGCTTCCTATCCACCTCCGACGCGCAAAGCCGGATCACGAATTGATTACGTTTGCGTTTCAGAACGAACCGCAAACATCCATCTGATTAACTTGAGTATTGCGCAGGAATGCGTACAGCACCACACTCCCATACTCAATTGGCTCCTTTCGGAACCGCACAAAAGAATATTAACAGGCTCGGTTTCAAAGAAAAATTAACTTAAATCGGACAGACGTGCACCATCATAAGATGGTCTCGGATGACAAAAGGGGGAAATGCGTAAGTGAGCCTGCACTTGTAATATAGCAGAGAAATATTACTGAAATATGAATATTCAAGTAATTATTGGCTTTTACATCAAGTTTTATTCGACATTTTTCGACGCCCAGTTGCTGATGATCTCCTCGTCCCTCCGGCTCTTTGCCGGGTCATCCGAATAACAAAAGCTGAGCGTGTTATCGCTACCCAATCGTTCATACAGTGTTCTTCGCAGCACTCTGGTTTTGTTGTCATTATATGGACTGCGCCGCTGCTGCCGAACGATTCCGGTAAGCTTGTCCTTTACCGAGGGATTTCGCTTGACGGCATAGCAGTAGATTCTGCTTGGATCATCGCTGTCTTTTTTACTCAGCGTATAAACCATTGCTTCTTTTTCGGTCTGGGACTTCTGCGTATTGACTCTATCGGGGATAAATTTACCTAACCATGTTGAAAATTGCAGCAAGATTTCTCCGAGATTTTCTTCATACTTAATATCAAAGAATTCCCTAATTATCTTTGCGTCGGTCATGAGTTTCTGTGCATTGGCAGGAACCAACAAATGACGCTGAAAATTCTTAGCATCAAGAAAATCAAGCTGAAGCAAAGCATACTGAGGTCGTGGCTCATCCGGCACATATAAAATAACCAGAACGATGTAATTGTCTTGCTTGTACCGAAACTTAAAACTGTCAATGATCCAACCATTTTTCTCCATATCGGCTTTTAGTCTATGTAAAACCTGTAATGGTTTCGTACGCTGCTGTTTGAATTGTCTCATTATATTGCCCCCTTTGTTAGATAATAGCAGAAGGGTTATGTCGAAATCTGCTGTAATATTGGGACTGTATTTAAGAAAAACCGCCTACATGAGCATCATTGCTCATACAGGCGGTTACTTTTATTCTCTACCCAGCAGCCAATTCACAGACACATTCAAAATGTCAGCCAGGGCATTCAGTTCGATATCAGTTACAGGCCGTTTCTGGCCCTCCAGTAACGACAGGGCCGGTACGCTCATGTCTATCCCGGCGAGCTGCAATTTGGCGAGCAGCTCCACCTGTTTCATCCCCTGGGCCTGTCGTGCTTCGGTCACACGCTTTCCGACGATGTTGCGATTGCCTAGCTCCAGTTTTCTCGGCTTCATACTGCTCACCTCCCCTTTGGCGTTATTATATGCCATCGGAGTCTTGCTATATTTGGTAATACCAAATATAATAAAAGAAATTTGGTATTACGAAATATGGAGGCGAGTTTATGAAAAGCTGTTTTTTCATCGGACACCGGGAAGCATCCTCCGAGATCCTGCCTGCGCTACGGAACGCCGTCGAGCAGCACATCGAGGAATACGGTGTCACAGAATTCATTGTCGGGCATTATGGCGGATTTGACCGCTTGGCAGCCAGGGCTGTAATCGATGCCAAAACACAGCATCCGGAAATCACACTGTCCATGCTGATTCCTTACCACCCTGCAGAACGGCCGGTAGAACTGCCGCCTGGGTTTGACAGCACCTTTTACCCTCCGGGCATGGAGAAGGTTCCCCGCAGACTTGCCATCGTCCGGGCGAATCGGTATGTGGTCGATCATGTGGATTATCTGATCGCTTATGCGTGGCATCCAGGGAGCAACGCTAGAAAGTTGCTTGAATATGCCTGTAAGAAGGAACCGCAAAAAAGATATCTGTCTCGGTTTTACATTGTGACATTAAAATAAAAACGGGATAATTGTTCTCAATTTGTAACTTTCAATTCATAAATAAGAGTTGATTATTGTTTTTTATTATATTATCATATATGAGTGGACGCAGACCTTTCTAGTCCGATGTTCCCATTAACTAACCATACTTTGTTCACCACATAGAAGGCACCAGCACAATATCTACTAGCCACAAGCAACAACGATATAGTACAGTTTAGCATCTTTTTCCTCGCTTTTTTGAATCAGTGAGGGATTACCGTAAGAAACACAGCATTATTATGGGACCTGTTAATAGGAGATGATATATAGAATGAAGATTTTCATCAGCTATGCTTCAGAAGATAAAGATTTCGTTGACAGACTGGCAACTGATCTTAAACATCAGGGTATCGACATTTGGATCGATAAATGGGAGATAAAGGTAGGAGATTCCCTGATTTCCAAAATAAGCTCAGGTTTATCTTCAAGTGACTTCTTCATCCCCATTCTCTCACCACACTCAATATCCTCAGCATGGGTTATTCGCGAGATTTCGTATGGAATAATAAGAGAGCTTGAAACAAACAGCAACAAAATCTATCCCGTTTTACTGGATAACTGCGAAATCCCACCTTTTCTAAAAGATAAGGCATTCGCCGATTTTAGAAATAATTATCGCAGTGGCTTTGAAGTTTTGATGCAGTCTCTATCCGCGCTTTCTCCCCAAAACATTGAGTCATTGAACGTAGAGGATGTTTCTTTTTTGCTAAGCGAGGATGATAAAAAACTATGCATGGAAGCCGTCCTATCTAACCAAACGCTCTCTGTAGTATGGGTAAGTAAGATTGTAATCCAATCAAAAATCATCGTAGATGGCTTGGGATCCTCCGCATTCCTTATTAAAGCGAATTACAAAGTCCAGTTACCCGGCGGCATCTCGTACCTTGGTAAAGAATTCACTGCAAAAGTATTCGAGGATGTTGAAAGACATTTTTCAAAACCTTGTTCTGGAAGTTTTGATTTTGAGAATAGATCTGGCACACACATGTGGAGCATCTCGTTAAACATCCCTGTTTATTTCAGAGTATTTGCTAAAGATAAAATGTGCTTAAGGATTGTATTTGAAAAGCCCGCCAAAGAACTTATCTCGACTGAGGAAACAGGTAGGTCGCGTAGTTGTTTTACAACCGTGAAATCATTCGACGAAACAGTATTGCATTTTATTAATGGTGAAAATGTACTTGCAGAAATTACAAAACAGGATATTTCCGAACCCTTCATTGCATTCATTGCGAATAATTAAGCATAAATTAATTCCATCATGTCCGCCTTGCGAAAACATCATTATCTTCTAGTCCCATTATTCCATATGTCTTTAGGTCACTTCCGCCGTGTCCTAATGTCTCTGCAATCTATCAAAAATAATCCCCCAACCAATGGTTGGGGGATTATTTTTGATCATGCCTGATTAGTCTTCAATCACAACATCACTATCATCCATCAAAGACATCTGCGTGTAAGTTTCTTCATTAACTTCAGCCTTCGCAGGAACCTTATGAATCAAGTAGTATGGCAGAATATCACGAAGGTCCTCAGGCCAAGGTGTTTTCTTGAGTTCAGATACATTCAAGGACACCAAAGCCATCAGCCGCTTCTTTTGATCGTCATCCAAAGCACGGTAGAGTTCCTGCCACTTGCCGGTGGTGCCATCTTCCTCAAAATGAGACCGGAACATAATCAGTTCCCGTGGCATAGCCAACAGCTCCCGATACTCATTTAGATCCCGACCAAATGCTTTATAGAAGAAATCCGAACCTGCTGCTACCACGCCCTTTGTAACCTGAAGGATTGCAGATATGGCCCGAACAGATTTCTTATCCCATTCCTTGCCGATATACTTCCGATCCGTTTCAGAAATCGGAGAATACTTCATGGGGAAGGAGAAAATCTGGATGCCAAGTTCACGGTTCAGCTCAATGTTTATCCGCAGGCGTTCGTAGAGATCCTCAGGACGATCCTTATAGTTGAATAGGATGTAGTTTGAGATTTCCCGAATGCCGTGCCGGTAGGCAGTACGGACGGCTCTGCAATAGGTATCTCTCAGGTGGATATCATCGAAAGCAATACGCAGAGGGCGAATGGCTAGCCGTGCAAGCTGGGCCATATTGTCATCGTTGATTTTCCGGCCATCAACGCCCTGGTTGAAATCGAGATAGCGTGCCTTTCTTACCTTGTTGCGGTACTTATCAATGATCGGTGTCAGTTCCGCCTCATGCTCCAGCATATACTCAGCATAATCTTCAACATCTTCTGCGCCAATGACAACCTGAAGGAATGTCTCCAGCATTTCTTTGGACTTAATACGCTTTTTGAAGCCATCCAGATATGCGGCCATTTTCTTGTCCAGAAAATCACCACGATCGCCGTTGCGGTAACGCATCATTACAATGTGGTAGGCTCCGGGATCAACATATTTTGCACCTCGACCAAAGCCTGCTTCGCAGAGATCATCCACAAGGGACTTCAGATCGCTGCTGTTCAAGACATTGTTATCCAGAAGCAGCAGGTGCTGTTTGGGGCCGTAACGCTCATCAATCGTTCTGATCTGATCGATGATGTTGTTGGTGACACGGAACTCCGGCTCCAGAATCGGGACCGCACAGAAAGAACAGTGATTGGGGCAGCCTCGCGTTGTATACGCAAAATAGTTATCACCCGCAGGGTATTTGTAATCTACCTGCTCAAGAATATCATAATCGAGCGGCAGCTCATCCACATTGATGTCATTATCGTCTCCGACCACAGCGGTGTTTGTAAACAAACCGGTCAGAATATGACTGCGATCAATAGCCGTGGCCTCAACAATTCTGTCCGGCATCAGTGAAGCCATAATGCCACCGACATACAGGTCATCAATGCTGTTTACCAGAAGTTTATAATGGTTAATAGTTTCTACCGCCACCTTGAAGTCAAAAGTGAAAAGCGTCGTAACATAGATACGATCCCACACTTCTTCGTCCACCTGACGGTCAAATCCCTTTACAAATCTAACTTCATCTTCCAGCATTTTGTGGTAGGTGCTGATCTTCATCAGGCCCATCGGGGGATACTTGTTTTTGTAATTGGGTTCTACTAAAAGTACTTTCATTTCTTTTTCACGCTCAGTTCGGTTTTAATTGCCTGACGCAATTGTTCAGCCGTTTGAGGATCATCTGTGAAGAATGTATCAATCACCTTGATGATTCGCTGATACAGCTTTCTCTCATCCCGGCCATAAGACGAAGGCAGATCATGCTTTGTTGCATAATCAGCATTTACGATTTTCTTATTCAGAGAAGTGACCTTCTTGGTTGCAGTTTCAGTCTGGGAAAGGGTTCTTTCTACGGTTTCCTTTCTTTCCTCGTCAAAAGTACCTCTTTCCAAAGCCTTCCGCACAACTCTTTCTTCGGCTTCTCGCTTTTTCTCGATCTGCTTCAGTTTGTCCGCAATCTGCTCACGCTTCTCATCAGAGGTGATCGCTCCCTGGTTGATCCGATCTTCGAGTTCCTTTTGCTCTGCATTCAGCTGATTCAGCTTCCTCAACGCAGAATTTGCCTCAGAGGTTCCTCTACGATATTTCTTGTTGATTTCGCCGGCCCACTTTTTCAGATGCTCCTTCATCTCGTAGTAAACGGGATTCGGCTCAAAGTCATCTCTCTGAGAATTAGGAATCAGTTCGGGGTGAAGTGCATGGATCTCGCCCGCAAACATCTTGTTTGCGTTCTGACCTTCTCGCTCTGTTGTAGGGAAGAATCTTGCGAAGGTAGCATTATTGCCGACTAGAATATTGCCCTTTCGGAAACGGATGCCCTGGATTGTCTCATCGCTGATACTTCCAGAAAAATCGGTGATGGCAAGCCAGCCAATATACAGCGGTGTTCCATCCTTGGCTTCCCCGTAAATAAACTCTACATCCCGAACAAAATCCGTTTCCTTGGTTCGTGCCTGCTTGCCGGTGGACATGGACCGGGAATAGAGCTTATAGATGGGCATTTTTCTGGAACCACGAAGAATCTTGTAGGTTGTGATCGGGAATTTCTTCTCCGCAAAATGATTTCGGATCTTCTCTGCCTGCGAAAAATGCTGGCTGTTAAAATCAACCGGTGCTGTCTCCGCAAGGTAAGTCCAAACATCATCCTCTTCCAACAGACCAGAATCAACCGGAACGCCCATCATCTTCACTTCAAAATAATGTGCTTCCTCAAGCTCCGGCTGCGGCGGAGAGAATGTACTAATTGCTTTGAATGTCTCCATGACATCCGTAGTTTCCTTGTTGGATTTCAGGAGCAATCGCTGCATCTTGGTGCAATCGCAGGTCATCACGGTCTTTACCCCTTCGCCAGATGCAGAGGTGATGAACTGGACCTCTTCTGCGTAGGCCAGACCTGCCAAACGACCAATACCGCGGAAGCCTCTCTCATCAACACCGTTCTTCTGCGAATCGCCGATGCTCAAAAGAGTCTTCCTGGCTGCATCGGCAGGAACACCGCAACCATTATCTCTGATCGTGATCTGCCGCTTGGCTCTATCAATTTGGATATGGATTTTTCCCTCATGGGCAGCAATCAACCCAGCAGCAACGGCTTTGTCAATCGAGTCTGTGCTGTTCTGAATATATTCACGGTACACATGCAGTGCGTTGGCATACATGCCCTTTGTGAGGATCTCAAGCAAAAATTTACCGGCTACGGGTTCGCCCATTATTTACTACCTCCCTGATTATACGACGGGAAGGGGAACTGAATTTTCAACAGTGTTTTGAAAACAGGGTGGTGAAGAATCAGATCGCCTTTCTTCAGTCGTGTCATCATATTCGCATATACATTGGGGATGAATTTATAGTCCGGGCGAGAAACCTCAATCGCATTGGTTCTGCCGTACACATTTGTTCCGCAGTTGCCCTTAATGCGCTCATGAATGGCACTCCGGAACTGTTCCGCAGAGAAGAGAACAACACCCTCGGAACGACCACGCTCTGTAATATCCAATAGATTGGCCAGCAGCGGAGAGTTCTTACTGGAAGTTGAGGGGGCATATTTGTTCAGCTCATCCACGAAGATAATCACTCGCTTGGGAACGGACTTCTTACTGCTGCGCTGATCCTGGTCGTAATCACCGTGCTTCAGAGAATACACAGAACGGATAATGTCACCAAAGACCAGGCACTGAAGCTGCTCGTTCAGGCCAGCAATATCGACAACCATCATCTCGCCGCCGTTGATATTCAAAACCTCGTCAGACAGATAAACCTGATGTTCCTCTCGTGCCATCGATCTGGCATTGACAAAAAGATCATCATTGATGGAGTTGTTAATCAACCGTCTGAATCGCTGCCAGGACTGAATCAGGATGCTGGAAGAGTTGTTCTTACCGCTTCCCTTGCTGCAGAAATCCTTGAGCTTATCCTTGAATTCGTCCCAGCTCGTAACACCCCAAAATTCCTGACCGTAATCGATATAGTTCAAGATGGATTCAATGGTGTAGTTGGGATCATCAACATTGGCAAAAAGCATATCAACCTTGTCGATATCATGCTCAAAGGTATAGACGAAGTTGGATGCCTGTTTAGCCGCAAACTGCTCTGCCAAATCATCAACCGGAAGAGCAGTATTGGCATGCAGTTTATCCTTCTGCCGTCTGTACGGATAGAGGTACTTCACATTTTCAAAAGGTTCGCATGGAACATTCAGTTCCTCCCATTCCTTACGCTGTGCGGGAGTAATCTTCTCATTGGGCTGATGAATGTGCAGCAGATCATCGCCCTTGACATTCATCACGATAATCGCAACATCATCTTTGTATTTGTGCTGAATTGCCTTCAGGAGGAACATCACATAACTGGTTTTGGTTGCCAGACCGGAAATACCGGAGATGTTCATGTGCGCACCTTCAGGGCCAATCAAAAAATCGCCGTTGTACTTGATCGGCACATACTGGCCGTTGCTGGCCTTCATCAGTCCGGCAGGGATCGCAGTCTTCTCATCGATGTTATCAAGACCCAAGGCAACCTCAATATCATGATTGTCCGCCGTGTAAACAGGAGATCCCTCAAACACCGGCATGAAGTTCTCTTTGGTATTGTGAATAACAGATACCTTCGCATAGGATAATGACAGTCGTCTAGTCATTGGAATTGTGTCCACATTACCAAAGTCCGAGGACACATAATTACTCAAGTGTCCGGTTCCGTCGGTGATATGTAAAATGTCCTGCACAACACCATATGTCACGGAATCGTCCGTTTTGTTCTCTACACGAACAATATCAAAGGGGCTGAGGATCGCATCATCAGAGAGCCAGAACTGGAACTCATCACATGATGTAGGGTGTTTCTCTGTGGCAGATACTCTGCCAATCAATTTTCTATCACTCATTTTTCTATCTCCCTTTATCGGAAATTCCGCTTGAAGTT
Organism: Oscillospiraceae bacterium; assembly: GCA_017537045.1. The sequence goes on from JAFYLN010000059.1 coordinate 8,378, forward strand.
GCTGATAAATACCAGATCACTCTCAAACGAAGCCTTGATCAGTGTCTCCGTCAGGTATATCGGATACAGATGGCTGGCCCATCGTTCGTCCCTACCATAGCATGTGGGGGAACACTCGTTGAGGAGCCACAGTGAAATATTATCTACCATTGCGGTGTTGAGACCTTCATCTTCCTCGACCACGGCCATTTTTTCAATCTTGATGATTCCTTCAAGAGGTCCCGCAACTCTGCTCTTGGGGCGAATTCGGAGGTACCAGCAGCCGAATTTCCGATGTCGGCTGTTCTCTTTCAGGAAAACAGGGGTTCTCTGTCCATATTCCAATTTTAGCAGCTCGGCACCAATCTGGGTGGCACCTCGTTTGCTCTTGCTGGTTGTCGGAAGCATGGGGTCAAAACTCTTCGACACACCAATCACATTGTAAAACATATCCGCAAACTCAGGCTTTCCGGTATCCTGTCTGATAAACTGGAGCGGGCCATCAACAATCAGCATACGATCCGGCTCAAGGGCATCAGAGTCAACCATCTGACTCAAAATCTCGATTTCCATGCCGTGCATAATGGAATTCGCTTTTGCAATTGCTCCGTTGACTGGAACAGAATGCTTCATAGGCTCGAACGGATACTTCACGACATCCAAATGGAGACGCTTTGCCATCTCTGTTTTGTTGATCCGCTGGCGAATCTCCTCGAAGTCAACATCGCTCATCTTATCTGACAACAGCAGTAGATTCTTTTGCTGCACGGAACCATAGGTATGGAGCTTCTTCTGATGATCCCGCTCTGTGCAGCCAGCCCGAACCTGGGCTACGACAACAGGAAAGATCTTCTTTCCTTCCAGAACCATGTCGCCAATCTTATAGGTTCTCCGGGAGCCGTCCATAAAGAAGCTGAAACCGGAATAGGATCGATCTTCGTTCGCCAGATCAAGCGTGCGAAGCCGCTTCGACTTATCCGTCTCAAAGGGCATTCCCATATCCTTGATCTCATCGCCCTCATCCTGATACGGTTCCTGGTAGTAATGGTCAAGATCCAGACTTTCATTCTGGTACAGAAGGATCTTTCTTTTCTCGAAAATTTCGCTCAAAGTAGGCATACGGCTCAACCCCATTCCGTGTGTTTCTCCATTTGTGTATCATTATACTCATTTTGTCGAAAGTTGCAACAAGAAACCTCATTTGTCAGCTTTGACGATTTTCTTGCCACCACTTTTTATTCACACAATGTTTATATCCCTACCTTTCACCTCCCATTGAAAACATATTGGAAATGTGCTATACTCGATGTAAACAAATGTGCTGTAATAAGGAGCATAGACATGAAGAACATCTTTGAACAAGGCTACTTTGATTCGTATTCCGGTGTTAGTCTGGACGAAGCAAGAGGCTCTATTCCGATTTATCACTCTGACTATAGTTATCGTAAAACGACTATTTTCATCTCCCACAAACACGACGATCTCAAGGATCTCAAAGGTCTTCTCGGATATCTTGAGAGGATGTATAATGCAAAGGTCTATATCGATAGTAATGATCCGACTATGCCAAAGAAAACATCTGCAAAGACTGCCGAGAATATCAAAGAGCGAATTAGGCAGTGTGATAAGTTTATCCTTCTGGCAACCAATGCTGCTGTAGAATCCAAGTGGTGTAATTGGGAGTTGGGATATGGCGACGCTAATAAATATCCTCGACATATAGCTATTTTCCCATTGAAGCCCAAAGATTCTTCTGACTTCAATTATAAAGGAAATGAATACCTTGATTTGTATCCACACATTGCGTATTTTTCTGGCAATGAGCAATACACGAACGGAAAGCTGATCAATCGTGGTTATTACGTCCGATGGAAAGAGAATGGCCAGTATTATATTACCCCTCTAAGCGACTGGCTCAACAAACGGTAATTTTCCCCACCGAACAGGAGGCAATTATATGGCAAGACGAGTATTCTTTAGTTTTCATTACGAGAACGACATCACCCGGTCCATGACTGTACGTAACAGTTGGGTGACCCAAGGCAAAGAAGCAGCAGGCTTTATCGACAAAGCCGAATTCGAGAAGGTAAAGCGTCAAGGAGATGAGGCAGTAAAGAGATGGATTGACAAACAGCTGGAAGGAACTTCTGTTACGGTTGTTTTGATCGGTGCAGAGACCCTCAACAGGCCTTTTATCCACTACGAGATTTGCAAAAGCCTTGAGCGTGGTAATGCCGTGATTGGTGTTCTGATCCATAACATCAAAGATATGCGAACCGGCCTCTATTCCAAGTCTGGTAACACCCATTCGGTTATCGGCTACTATAAAGATGGCTCTCCGGCGTATTTCGATAAGGTGTGTGATGGAATCTATGACTATTACTGGGACGATGGTTATCAAAACATGGGAAGCTGGATTGAAAGTGCCGCCAAAGCCCACGGCAAATAAGTGAATCGAGGTATTGATATGGATAATAAGCGTTTTCACCTTGAAATGATCCAAGGTGTTATCAATCGAATGGCAAGTAACTCATTCATGCTAAAAGGCTGGGCCGTAACACTTGTTGCTGGTATCTTCGCCTTGGCCGCCAAGGATGCTGACAAGCTGTACTTCATCATCACTTATGTCCCCATCTTCGTTTTCTGGGGTCTTGATGCATTTTACCTTCGACAGGAGCGTTTATATCGGAAGCTTTATGATAAGGTTCGTAAACAGACCGAGGAGGAAATCGACTTCTCAATGAATGCTAATCTTCCTGAGTTTAACTGCGTAAAAACGACCTACGGAGATGTGCTTTTCTCCAAGACAGAACTTTGGTTTTATCTTCCTCTTGCCGTACTCACATTAATTGTGATCATCCTTGGCATAATATAAGAATACCGCCATCGTATGGGTACGATGGCGGTTATTTGCCGCTATGTGCTTTTCTTTCTGATATTTTATGAGACAGGTAAAAGGGTGTAAAAAAGCACACCAACTTGTATATCATATCTCACGATTTACAGAGAAGCAAGCATTTTTTCTGTTATGAACAAAAATCTGTTTCTTGCACAATTCATATGCAGGCAAAGTCACCAAAATTGTCGAAACCACCGCTTGACACATTGTAATGTAGCATGCTAGAATGGTATTTAGAAAAAGCTTGCAATATTTCAAAATATCGCAGAAAAGATTGGAGTGAATGCCGTGTCTGAGACCAACCACAAGATTTACAACTTCTTCTTTCGCAAACTCCGTGCGAGTCTTTCAACCGAGCCGTAGGCATAGTATCGCCATTTTGACTCTCTTGGAAGCGACGACGGGGTTCATTACTGACCCAATCGGCGCTATTTTTTCGCCCTTTGGAGAAAAGAATCCGGGAGGATAGCTAAATGAAAGTTACACCTTGTCGAGTCCTTGTCCACACCCCCAAAAATCACATTCCGTTTGGAGAGGTGTACCGATCCGCTGATGGAACGCATGTGATGCTTCGAATTAAAAAAGCCAAAAGTCCCATCTATGAGGAAATTGAGCTTTTCGAGTTCATTGAGTACATTATTGCAGTACTTAGGGAAAACGAAGCTGCCTGACAGATTGCCCGACATACCGAAGCGATCGTCTGATTTACACAATCTAATCCCCTTATCCACTCGTTGTGAGTGAGGCCATATATTAATGAGCCGAGCCGCCGTGAGTCAACCCAAAGAGGCCCACACCCTCTCTGGGATTCGACCTACGCTGCCCGACTCATTTTTTATAGCCTTATTTCATGACACCAAATACCAATTTTATACGTCAATAACAAGAGCCTGGACTTCAAAGATTTCCAGTCCGGGACACACCGAAAGGAGTATTACTATGAAGAAAACTATCCAAAAAATCCTGAGCATTGCCCTGATCCTGACTATGGTACTGACCATGATCGTGCCCGCTTCCGCCGCTGGTTTCTTCACTACCCAGGAAATTTTTGGTTACGAGGGCCGTATTTTCCTGACTGTCCGTGAGGATGTTCCTGTCCGAGCTGAGCCCCACAACGAAGGCACGGTTCTGGCCGATCTGCCCAAGGGTTACCCTGTCGAATCTGCTGGTCTGTTCCGTACCCGGAAGGGCAGCGAGTGGATTAAAATCTCCAATATGGGCTATGATAGTGTCGAAGCTTGGATTTACCTGGGCAATCTTTCTGAGCACACCCATCACTATGTGAACCTCGAGTCCTACGGTTATGGTCAGTTTGAGTTCTGCGATGGCTGCGGTAACATTCGCCCCACCAGTGTCCACTCCTTCGAGGTTGATCTGGACAATGCACAGATCGCACTCGCAGCCTACTCCCTCCTCCCCGTTGTCGGCAACGGTTTTGATATCCTCGACGGCCTCGTCTCCCTTTACCGCGGTAACTATGGTGATGCCCTGCTGAGTTTTGCCTCTGCTCTCCCCGTGCTCGGCAGTGCAGGTAATCTCCTTCGTGCCGGCGAAACCTTTGATGTGGTCACGGAAACCACCAGTCTTACCGTAACCCTCGATCGCATCGACGGCTACGCAGGCAAGGTTCTTGTCAAACCCGATGCAGACTACTATAAGCTGAAAAAGCATATGAACGCCATGTACGAGGCCACCGGCGATCTGCGTTTCTATAAGCTTGCGGGCGAGAACATTCCCAAGCGTTCTGTTGCGGCACACCACATTGTCGCCATTGGCGATAAGGCAGCTGACGAAGCTGCGCAGATTCTGATGTACCTGGGCATTGATCTGAACGGAGCTAGCAATGGTGTATATCTCTGTATGCGTTCCAATGTATGTGACGGCGCAATCCATGTGACCAAGCACAGCCCTGAGTACTACGCAACTGTTAATAAGATGGTGACCGAGGCTTTCCAGCGTTCTACCAGTTACAGCGAACAGCGCATCGAAGTTCTCAAGGAACTCGATAAGATTGCTCGTGCTCTGATGAATGGCGATCTTTCTCTGTAATTCTACAGTTACCTATTGATAATCTCAAACAACTCTTTCATTTTATCACTACATATATCTTCTGTACATTTGTGATAGTCATGTAAATGTGCACATTATCATTAGGTATCATCTAACTCGCACACCAGATAATTAGCAACTACTCGCAAGACCAAAGCCTTTCTGTCAAAAGAGTCATACACATAAAAAACCGCCATCGTACCCGTTCGTACGATGGCGGTTCTTGTGTCATATAGCGGTTCTCATTTTGCTTTCTTCAAAATGGGTAAACCGTGGGTAAATTGCTTGTCGCAATCGAAAAAGTCGTTGATATTCAACGCTTTTTCAGTCCTGAGGCTTCATGGTGGGGACCTCATCAAGGTCGAGCCCACAACCCTACATAGTTCTATTTAACCCTACATTTCCAAGGGTATTCCAATCTTCAAATCACGTATCCCTACACACCTCTACATACACCATGTTTCGATTGGTGTAAAAAATGGTGTAAGTGGTGTACGGTGTACGAAAAGCATGGCTTGCGCTTATGCACTCGCCTTTTTCCCGGACTTCGCGGAGAAATAGGAATCAAGTCCGGCAAATTCATCCTTTTTCAGTTCCTTCGTCA
>JAFYLN010000060.1 GCA_017537045.1 Oscillospiraceae bacterium
ATGGTCAGTTCAAAACGAACCTGATCGTTGCCCTTGCCGGTGCAGCCGTGGCAGATCGCATCGGCACCTTCCTTCAGTGCCACATCCACCAGACCCTTTGCGATGCAGGGACGGGCATGGGAGGTGCCCAGCAGGTATTCCTCATAGATTGCACCGGCTTTCAGGCAGGGCATGATGTAATTATCCACATAGTCATCCGTCAGATCCAGAACATACAGCTTGGATGCACCAGTCTTCAGAGCTTTCTCTTCCAGACCTTCCAGTTCGTCAGCCTGACCCACATTGCCGGAAACTGCGATGACTTCACAGTTGTTGTAATTTTCCTTCAGCCAGGGGATGATAATAGAGGTATCCAGACCTCCGGAGTAAGCCAGAACGACTTTTTTGATGTTTTCCTTTTTCATAAATCAGAGCCTCCCGATTGGATATTTTTGTTATGTAGGGATTATACATCCCTATTCAATGAATGTCAACATTTATGCATAATTATACACCCTCTGTATGGAATATTCATCATCTTTGCATAACACACATGCACCTGTGCATTTCCTTTTGTGCACAATGACCATTACATCATGAAAGAATATTCGCCGGAATTCTGATGACGCAAAAAACTGCGGCCGTACACCGGAATTCGTCATCGAAATCTTCGCGAAATCGTCCTGCAACAGGCTTTCACCAGCTCTTTTCTGCGCTTCATGTAATTTTCCTTTTCTGGCAAGGAATTTATTTTCACATACATCGTACAAATTTTTCAGCGTTCTGCATAAAAATGCGAAAAGCAACGGATTGTTTGTAAAAAACCTTGAATACAGCAGGAACGCTGTGCTATAATGTTTCAAAAATATGCTACCATATGTACATTTATTTCAAAAAGTTTCCTGAAAAAGGAGAATTTCCAGATGACAGCCATCGAATTACGCGTACGCAGTATTTATGACTCCTTAAGCACCGCCGAGAAGAAAGTCGCGGACTATTTTCTGAATAATGTGGAAAGTGTATTCAGTCTGCCCATTGCCCAACTGGCACAGGAGGCCTGTGTCAGCAAAGTGACGTGGGTTCGCTTCTGCAAGGCCATCGGTTTTGACGGGTTGAAGGATCTGAAAAAGGTTTTGTTCGCCCAGATGCATAAGATCGCAGACCAGAATACGTCAGAGCCTTTTTCAGATGTGCGGGAGGTCGTCAACACAAAAATGCTGATCGAAGGTATCAGGCAGAACAGCATACAGGCCATTTCCGACACCGCAGCCATGCTGGATCCCAAATCCCTCGAAGCAGCAGCCACCACGATCGTAAATGCAAAAACTGTACGGATCTTCGGTGTGGGTGCCTCCGGTATCGTTGGCGAGGACCTGCACAGCAAGCTGATGCGCATTAACAAGCACAGCTATTTCAGCACCGACCCGCACACCCAACTGACCTATGCCGCCAATATGACCGCCGAAGATGCAGCAGTCCTGATCTCCATGTCTGGAAAAACAAAGGAGATTCTGGAAATTCTGGCACTGGCCAGACAAAGCCGGACGCCCACGATCGCTCTGACCAAATACAGCAAAACACCGCTGGCGCTGAATGCGGACACTACATTATATATTTCCGCGCCGGAAATTTCCAAGCGAAGCGGTGCCATGAGCAGCCGGTTGGCGCAGCTGATGGTGATCGATGCCCTGTTCACAGCCACAGCCCATATGGACTACGACACCATTGCCGTCAGTCTGGAGCGAAGCCGGGAAAGCACCAACTCCCACCGGATCGATACGGACGAAGCTTACGAATTCCTATAATTTGACGCAGAAACCGCGCTGAAAAGCTTTTCAGCGCGGTTTTTATGCATTTTGAAACAGGCAATCAGCCCTTAACACCGCCAATGGTCAGACCCTTCACAAAATACTTGGACAGGAACGGATACAGTACAATGATCGGAACAGAGGAGGTGACGATAACCGCACACTTCATAGCGATGGAAACGGTGTCGGCCTCGTTGCCGGCGCTGCCCACATCCATCTGCATGGTGCCTACCACCAGATTACGCAGGATCATCATAACGGGATACTTTGCGCTCTTGACATAGATCAGCGCATTGAACCAGTCGTTCCAGAAATAGACGGCGTAATACAGTGTAATCGTGGCCAGAGCCGGAATGGACAGGGGCAGGAAAATATTGCGCATAATACCGAAGTAGCCCATACCGTCGATCAGAGCCGCTTCCTCCAGTTCATGGGGAACCGTCTTGAAGAAGTTGATCAGCACGATCAGGTTGAAGGTATTGATTGCCGAGGGAAGCAGGATTGCCCAGACTGTATTGGTCAGCTTCAGGGAGTTTACCAGCAGGAATTTGGGGATCAGGCCGCCGCTGAAAAACATGGTGATGATGACCAGTTTCATGAAAAACGTATGTCCCTTCAGTCTGGGGTGTGCCAACGGGAACGCCATCAGGGTCGTCATGACCAGACAGATTCCTGTACCGGCAACAGTGTAGAAAATGGTATTGCCGTAAGAGCGCAGGAAGTTGGGATACTCAATGATTTTTACATAAGCATTGAGTGTAAAATCCTTGGGCCACAGGAACACTTCGCCATTGGTCAAAGGCTTGGGGCCGGAAAAAGAGGCGGACAAAACGTAAATAAAGGGTACCAGACAAACCACCAGAACCAGCACCACCAGCAGAATGACGATGGTATCAAAGATCACATTCTCTTTGCTGCGATAATACTTTGCCATGATTCGCCCTCCTTAGTAAATGCCTTCGCCGGTGGTCTTCTTGCTGATGTAGTTAGACAGCGACACCAGAATCAGACCCACAACACCGGTAAAAAGGCCGATGGCGGTGGCGTAAGAATAGTTGGAGTTTCTCAGACCCGTTCTATAGGTCAGGGTGTCCAGAATATCGGAAACACCGGCGTTGATGGGTGTGTACATCAGCAGAACCTTTTCAAAGCCCAGCGCCAGAATGCTGCCAACGTTCAGAATCAGCATGACCATGATGGTGGGCAGAATGCAGGGAATCGTCACATGCCAGATTCGCTGCAGGCGGGATGCACCATCGAGTTCGGCAGCCTCGTACAGATCGGGATTGATGCCGGTAATAGCTGCAAGGAAGATGATGGCATTCCAACCGGTAAACTGCCATGCTTCCGAGAAAATGTAAACAGGCCGGAACCATTCCGCTTCATTCATAAAGTAGATCGGTTCGATTCCAAATTCCTTCAGCAGCATATTCAGGAAGCCGGAGCTGGGGGAGAGAAATTCATTCAGGATGGCAATGACGACCACCGTAGAAATGAATCTGGGAATATAGGAAGCCGTCTGGGCAAACTTCTTAAAAGGTTCCCAGCGGAGTTCATTCAAAACAATTGCAAAAATAATGGGGATCGGGAAATTGACTGCCAGATTGGAAATCGACAGAACCAGTGTGTTCTTAAAGGCTTTCCAGAACACAGGATCTTTCAGAAAGCGTTCAACATAACGCGTGGTCCATTCAACGCCAAACATACCCTTACCGGGCACATAGCGGCGGAACGCAAGCACATTACCTACCATGGGCAGATAACGGAAAATGATATAGTAAGCAACCGGAAGTGCCAGCATGGCATACATGACCCAGTATTGCTTCCAATAAGCGATCCGTTTTGCTTTTTTCTGCTCCCGGAGCCGCTCATTTTGTGCCTTTGCACTGCGCATAACAAAACCTCCCTTACACACGGGAAACTCAAAAATAGGAAAAAGATGGGGGTGGGCAGCCCACCCCCATCGGTGCGATTCAATCAGAATTGGTCACTCAGAAGAAAATCAGCCCTGATTGCGGTACTTGTTGTACAGATCCAGATACTCCTGCAGGCCTGCATCTTCCAGATCAGCGCAGTACTTATCCCAGACAGCATCATCATTTACATCCAGGTCGCCATAGACGAACTGCTCACGGCTGGTCTGAACCAGATCGAACATTGCGCCGCCGGACAGAATACCGGCTTCTTCAGCAGCAATATCATCGAACCAGGGTTCGGGAGCGAAGGTCTGGTTGGCACCCATCTCTGCAGCAGCAGCGTAGATTTCTGCATACTCTTCGTCAAACTTCAGCAGGGAGTACTCATCGGGCCACACGCTCTGGAAACCAACAACGCCACAGCCGTAGTTCACTCTCAGATATGTGTTAATACCCTCGGGCGCATTCTTAACTGCATCAACGAACTCGATTTCGCCGTTAACGGTGTTGTAGGTAACGCCTTCCACGCCGATGCTCCAAATCTTGGCAGCTTCTTCGGAGAAGAACATCTTGTCGACTGCACGGACAACCTGCTCGAAGTCTTCACGCTCTGCAGCGGCAGCGGGGAACAGCAGGCCGCGGTAGGCCAGCTCACGGTTCTCGCCCAGTGCGCCTGCGGGGCCTTCCAGAGGCAGGTACAGCTGCAGATCATAGCCTTCGATGTCGGAAGCAGCTTCCAGGCCGGCGATCTGGTCATAGTAAGCATAGGTGCAGATTGCAGCACCGGAGGTCATCTTCTGAGACCAGACATCGTCGGGAGATGCTTCGGGATCCAGCAGGCCTTCGTCAGCCAGCTTGTTCATAAACTGCAGGTACTCGCGGTAAACGTCAGAGGTAGCGGTGTTGTAGTATTCCTTATTCTCGTAGTCCCATGCAATGGAGCCGAGGTAGGGAGGCACCCAGAAACCAACGGGGCAGCCCCATGCGGGCATGATCATACGATGGGTGATGTAGGGTTCCAGATAGTGAACCATGGGGTAAGAATCAGGATTCTGCTCCTTGTAAGCCTTCAGGATCTCATACAGATCGTCAAAGGTCTTGGGAGTCTCGAAGTTGTTGGCTTCCAGGAAGTCAGCACGCAGGATCAGACCGCCGTCATAACCCAGAGATTCATGCAGTGCGGGCATAATGTAGCGCTTGCCGTCTGCCAGCTTCAGGGAGTTGACCTGATCGGTCAGACCAAGCTTTTCAACCATGGCGTTGAAGTTGGGTGTCCACTCGGGATAATCGGAGATAGAAACCACGCCGCCGTTCATGCACAGGGAAGCCTTGGAGCCGTAAATCTCCTGGAACATGATGACATCGGGGCAATTTTCCTGCGTATCCAGAGCCAGATTGACAGGCGTGCTGTACTCACCCTCAGGGATTGCCTCGACGGTGACCTTAGCATTTGCCAGCTTGGCAGTCTCAGTCAGAGCCAGCCAGTCTTCCTTAAAGGGAGCAGTAGAGGAGTCGGGGTAGTAGATGGTGATCTCGACGGGGCCGTCGGAATCAGCGGTCTTTTCCTCAGAAGCGCCGCAGGCTGCCAGACCCAGAATCATAACCAGTGCCAGAAGCATGGCCAGAGTCTTCTTGAACATTTTCATTCTATTTCCTCCTTGTTGTTGCCTGTAGGGCAATTTGAAACCGGTCTGAAATTTTAATGACATTCTCTGCCACAAAATTTAGAACTTTGTTTCATGTCCTTATCATACCGACAATTGTCTTTCTTGTCAACTTCAAAACCTGCTGCAAACCATCTTTTAGTAGGATTGCCCATCGGCCATCGGGATTTTTTGTTGAATTAACCAAATAACTTTTGAAGATTGCATGGCACAGGCCTGCGGCATTTCTTGACAATTCCCCGCATGTGGGATATCATCAAATCAGCATCCCGTTTTCATGTCAAAATAACTCACAGGAGGTTGCAGGATGGACGCATTTGACCGGGTACATCAACTGATCCGTCAGGGACTGGAGCAGGGTGCTTACCCCTGCGCAGCACTGGCAATCGGCATTGAAGATACGCTTTACTTAAAAAGAACCTACGGTGCGTGCAGTGAAAACACGCTTTTTGATATTGCCAGCGTTTCCAAAATCCTCAGCCCCACCATGATCGCGCTGCGTTTTCTGGAAGATGGCTTGCTGCGGCTGTACGACTGTGTCGGTGACTTTTTTCCCAATGCACCGTCTGACAAGCGTGGAATCACCATTGCGCAGCTGATGACCCATACCAGCGGCATTGCAGCCCATTTCCTTCTTTCCGATCACACTTCCGATCCCGAAGCGGCTGTTCGTGTAATCCTTGACCAGTCTCTGGTGCAGGCACCCGGCGGCGATCCGGTCTACTCCTGCATGGGCTATATTCTTCTTGGCAAAATTCTGGAGAAAACCGGCGGTGCGCCGCTGGATGTTCTGGCGCAGAAATATGTTTTCGATCCGCTGGATATGAAGCATACCACCTATCATCCCGCAGGTGATATTGCCCCTACAGAGAAGGATCCTGCCACAGGCAAGCTGCTTCAGGGGATCGTCCACGATGAAAATGCCCGTTTCCTCGGAGGAATTTCTGCGAATGCCGGTGTATTCAGTGATCTGAATGACATGGCGGCCTTTGCAAAAATGCTGGCCTGCGGTGGCAAACGGAACGATGGTACTGTATACCTGTCCCCTGCCACGCTCCGCGCCGCGCTGATTAACCGTACACCCGATTCTGCCGGGGAATTTCGCGGTCTGGGCTTCAATCTGGCAGGAAGCCCCAGAAATTTTCTGGGTGACCTGATGAGCCGGCGCGCCTATGGCCACACCGGCTTTACCGGAACCAGCATTGCCATTGATCCCGATACCGGTCTTTGGGTGGTACTGCTGACCAACCGCGTCTGCCCAACCCGGGAAAATACTGCGCTGGTGCGGATGCGTTCTCTGGTGCATAACGCCGCCGCTGCGGAAGCCAGCCGCCTGCCGGGTCGCGGCAAATAAGAGACAGGAGCTTTTCTATGAAATTCTTTTCCCCGGATTCCAAATTCGCGCAGGTCATGACCTCCGTGGGCGAAATGATGCTGCTCAATGCCTGCTGGATTCTTGCCAGCCTTCCGCTGGTGACGCTGGGTGCCGCCAGCACCGCCATGTACACCATCTTGGGTCGGCGTTTACGGCAGGAGGGCAGCGGCACCATCGTTCCCTTTTTCAAGGCATGGCGCAGCAATCTGAAAACCGCTTCCCTGTTTTTTCTTGCACAGGTCTTTGTCACCTGCAGTCTGGGCATGATCCAATTTCTTCCGCTGCCCGCTTTTTTGAAATTAGTTGCCGCAATTCTGCTGGTTCTGGTATCGCTGGTGTTTTCCATCATCTATCCCCAGATTGCCCGGTTCCGGAACCGCTGGCTCGCCTATCTGAAAAATGCCCTGATCCTGCTGATTTCAAAATTTGGTTGGGTGCTGCTGCATTTTCTGCTGCGCCTATCGCCCCTTCTCTTTTTTCTGATCGCGCCGGTGGATTTCCTCCGCTTCGGTTTTATCTGGCTCCTCTTCGGTTTTTCCGGACTTTTCTACCTGTCTGCGCGGATCATGCGCAAAGTTTTGCTTCCGCTGGAAAATATGCGGTAAATTGATGCTTGCCGTACCGTTATGGTTCTGAATGATCACCCCTGCGGATCGGCAGCATTGTATCGTCCATCGGCCGGTCAAACGGAATGATAAGCTGAAATTCAAACAGCAAACCAGGGTCTGCCGCAATTGCAGCAGACCCTGGTTTATTTACGTCAACTCCCATGCCATCTGGGCTGCGCCCCACAGTGCATCATGCTCTGCACAAACCACAGTGCCCAGAGCGGACAGCCGCTGCACCACCGCTCTGCGGTAGGGATTTTCCGGCGCGATCAACCCACCCAGCAGTGCGATTCGGCACTGGGGCATATCCAGCTTCCTCTGCACAGCCATAACCATCTGTGCCAGTTCTTCCGCACCCTGAAAAAGAATATGCTGCGCGGCTTGATCTCCCTGCTGTGCCTGCTCCAGCGCAATGGCAGCAAATTGTGCAATGGCCGCTTTGTCCGTTTCCGGTGCGTAGACAAAGGGAACAATACGTTCTGCACCGCCCTCCAAACGGCGGCACACGGCGTCAAGAATACCGGAATGGTTGATCCGGCCATCGGCGCACCGGACGGCACAGCCCAGTACATCCCGTCCCAGTGCATAGCCACTTCCGCCATCATCGATCAGATGTCCGAACCCGCCACTGCGGGCTGTTTGACCTTCGGCATTTTTCCCGAAGCAAATGGAGCCCGTACCGGCGATCAGCACCACGCCTGCCCCATCCATGGCGCCCCGCAGGGCGATCTCCTGATCGCCGCAGAGCATCCATTTTCCTGAAAAGCCCACTTTTTTCAATTCTTCAGCCAGAATTTTCTTTGTGGCGGGATTAGAAACACCGGCACCGCCAATGCAGATCCGGCTGCAATCTGCCATGGTACCGCACCAGAGGAATACCTCCTGCAGCAACGTACGAAAGGCAGCTTCCCCGATGGCATTGATATTAAAAGGGCCGAATTCTCTGCGGCAGACTGGCCGGTTCTCCATGTCCCGAAGTTCGATCCGGGTATGGGTGCCGCCGCCATCAATTCCTGCAATAAACATGGTCTCACCTCATAATTTCGCCGGCAGGCAGCCGTTCATAGCGCCGCCGCGGAATACTTCCTCCAACGCCTGAAAACAGGGCACTGAATAGTCATACGCTGCAATTTTACAGCTGCACTCCGGCAGCAAGGGAAGATCATAGGGGTTGCGCAGCGCAACCACCGTCAGTTCCTTTCCCGTGGCCGCCAGCGCCTGTGCCAGTTTCAGCTGACCCGGGAACAAATGCGCATTGCAGGTTCCCAGCACGGTCTGCTCATACCGGGAAGCTGCCTCCAGAACAGCAGAAATCTCCGCTTCCTCCGGATTTCTGGATGTGACGAATCTACCGCCGCCAAAGGCTGCGGCCATATACGCCGGGAAAGCCTGCATATCTCCATCGGGGTTGCCTACGAGAGAAGTCCGGTAGGAACCGCAGCCACAGAAGAAGGTGTTTTCACCCGGCGCAGACAGCATTCCGCTATAGCAGGTAATGGCATCGCGGTTCATTTTCCTGACCGTTTCCCGATCCTCCGGCCGGTTGCACGATTCCGGCACCGGCTTGATCAGCAAGTTGCTTTTTACTGCCAGAATTTTCTTCACAGAGGCTTCCATTTCCACCATGTCAAATTCGCCCCGTACGGCTGCTTCGTTGACGGCTCTTGCAGCATCCCACATCAGATCTATGGAAGAAGAAATCTCTGCCAGATCGATACCGGCTTTGATCGCTGCCACCGTACCGCACGCGGTGCCGTAATACTTCTGGATGGCATCCATTTCCAGACAATCAGAAAAAACCAGACCCTGAAACCCAAGCCTTCCCTTCAAAACATCCGTAATGATGGTGCGGGACATGGTACCGGGAATATTCTCCTTTTCGATTTTCGGAAAAAGGATATGGCTGGACATGATGGCAGGGATCCCGGCTTCGATACAGCGGCGGAACGGAACCAGTTCTGTCTGCTCCAGCTCCGCAATGGTTTTTTCGATACAGGGCAAGCCGATGTGGGAATCCACACCGGTATCTCCATGACCGGGAAAATGCTTGCCGCAGCAGTAAACTCCGGTATTTTCATACGCGCGGACAGCCGCTTCTCCAAAACAGGCTGTCTTATTCGGATCATCGCCAAAGCTGCGTACACCGATGACCGGATTGGCTGGATTGGAATTAACATCCAGTACCGGTGCCATATTAAAGTTGACCCCCAGACCCTGAAGCTGGCGGATGGTAATTTCAGATGCCAGGCAGACATTATCAGGCTCATTCGTGGCAGCAAGCGCCATAGCTCCGGGAACGGTTACGGCATCATCCGGCAGCCGGGAAACCATGCCGCCCTCCTGATCCATCACGATGAAGGCAGGATATCCCGTTACCTCCAGAATCAGTGCCTGAATCTGCGTGCAAAGCCGGCGCAGCTGCTCCGCACTTTCAACATTGCGCTTAAACAGGATCACGTTACCGATTTTATATTCACGGATCAGCTGTTTGAATTCTTCAGGAAGCTCCAGACCGTGGAAGCCGAAAACCAACTTCTGACCCAGCATCTGTCTGCATGTCATTTCCATATCATCTCTCCTTGACAACCATCTGTTTTCTGCTAGACTTGAAAGAAAAGGGGGTATGCAGGATGGAACATCCGTTAATCGCACTCTGGGAAAAGCCTTCCCGGCTGGTGGCCGGCCTGATGAGCGGCACTTCGGCCGACGGTATTGATGCCGCACTCACCCGTATCACAGGCAGCGGCCTTTCCACCAAGGCTGAACTGCTGGGTTTTTACTTTCTCCCCTTCGACAAGCCCACCCGTCAGGCCATTCTGGATATCTGCGGCGGGGAGTACGGCGGCGCAAAAGAGCTTTGTCTTCTCAGCACCCATCTGGGTAAGCTCTATGCGCAGGCGGTTCGGGCGCTTCTCAAAAGCACCGGTACGGAATCGGTGGATCTGATCGGCTGCCACGGTCAGACAGTTTACCACATTCCTGAGAAAACACCATATCTGAATACGTTCCTCCGCGGCACTCTGCAAATCGGAGATCCCTCGTATCTGTCTGAGGAATTCGGCTGTCCGGTGGTCAGTGATTTCCGGATTCGGGATATGGCCGCAGGCGGACTGGGTGCGCCCTTGGTGCCTTATACCGAATTTCTGCTCTACCGCAGTGAAACCGAGGACATTGCCCTGCAAAATATCGGCGGCATCGGTAATTTGACGCTGCTTCCCGCCGGATGTGCACTACAGGAGGTAACCGCCTTTGATACAGGTCCGGGCAACATGGTCATGGATGCCCTTGCAGCAAAGATTACCCGTGGTGCCATGGACTATGACGACGGCGGCAGGCTGGCTGCTTCCGGAAATGTGATCCCCGAATTGCTGGAATGGATGCTCTCCGATCCATATCTGGACAGGCAGCCTCCAAAAACCACCGGCAGGGAATATTACGGCGCGGCGTATGTGGAACAGCTTCTGTCCTTTGGCAATTATGAACCGGTGGATGTTCTGGCCACCGCTACGGCCTTTACTGCCCGGAGCATTGCCCTGAGCCTGCGGCGGTTTGCACCCAGACTCCCTGCACGGCTGATCGTGGGCGGCGGCGGAAGCCGGAACCCTATCCTGCTGCAATTTTTGCAGGAAGCACTTCCAGAGGTAACGGTGCAGACACAGGAAAATTTAGGCATGTCCAGTGATGCCAAGGAGGCAGTCGCATTTGCCATCCTTGCCAACGATACCCTGTTCGGAATCTGCAACAACACGCCCTCGGCAACCGGCGCAGCACACGGGGTCGTAATGGGTCGGATCAATTTATAACGGTACGGTTTTGACAATTCCCCTGCTGCCATGGACAGCAGGGGAATTGTTATGCTTTATTCTTCCAGAACGCTTGCGATATGGCCTTCCGCCCGATCTAGCAGGCGCTTCGCCTCCGCCGCGCCGATTCCCTTTCGCAGCATCACGATAGCCACCTTGGGACGGTACTCGCACGCTTCCAGGGCTGAAGTGGCAGCCGCCTCATCGCAATTCACAGCAGTACACACGATGGTAATGCAGCGGCGGATCAGTTTCTCATTGGAGGGCTTTACGTCTACCATCAGGTTGCCATAGACCTTGCCCAATTTGATCATCGTACCGGTGGAGAGCATGTTCAGAACCATCTTCTGGGCAGTTCCGGACTTCATGCGGGTGGAGCCGGTCACGACCTCGGGGCCGGGAGCCGGCGCAATGCCGATATCTGCAAAGGTATCCAGAAGGCTTCCCGGGCAGCAGGTAACTGCCACTGTGGATGCGCCCAATTTCCTGGCATATTCCATACAGCCCAGAACATAGGGTGTCCGTCCGGATGCGGCAATTCCCACCAGCACATCGCCTGCATGGAAAGAAATATTCTTCATATCCTGAACGCCCAGTTCCTTGCTGTCCTCCGCACCCTCTACGGCCTTGAAGATCGCACCGTAGCCGCCTGCCATCAGGCTCTGAACCATTTCCGGCTCGGTGGAATAGGTGGGCGGGCATTCCACGGCATCCAGAATGCCCAGTCTGCCGGAGGTGCCGGCACCGCAGTAGATCAGGCGGCCGCCTTTGCTTAACCGGTCGGCAATCAGATCCACCGCTTCTGCGACTTTATCCGTAACCAGACCAACTGCCTCCGCAACCTTATGATCCTCCTCGTTGATGAGCTTGACCATATCCAGCGTCGACAGGGTATCGATATTCATTGTGTTGGGATTTCGCTGTTCGGTGGCGATTTTTTTTAATTCAACCATCTTCAAATGCCTCCAATGTGGATACCGGTATGTATGAAACGGGTCAGAAATGTATCATTAAAAATAATAGTAAACCAAAACAGATTTTGTGTCAAGGCAATTGCATATTTTCCGAAACAAAGTTTCTTTCCCTGAAGCGGGCTGTCTTCCGCCACGCCGGCTGCGACGGGAAGCTGTTGTCAAAACGACTAAATCCCATCCGCATTTTTTAGCAATATAGCGAATGGCTACACCAAATAGAAATCGATACAATAGTGATATCATCTTTGATCCGCCAAGGAGGCCATATGGAACAGCTTTGCCGCCAGATCAACATGCCTGAGGAAGTCACAAGCAGGCTTCTGGAAATTCACAGTACGCTGGAATACTTCCCCTGCCTGAATCTGCTGATGCAGGAAAAAAGCTGGAATGAGGGGTTGGCGCAGCTTAAAGAAACGCTGGGCGAAGACGCAGACGGTATGAAGCGGCTTTGCTGTATGCTCCGCTGCGCTCTGCGGGCAAAAAATGAATATGCGCGGCTGAGTATTTCCGGGGATATCTATACCGGCACCATGGCGGCCTTCTCCCGCTTTGTCCGGGAGCATCTGGAAAGTTACGGCTGCTACGGCTTTGACCGCGGTTTCTGGACGACCCGTCAGGTGTCATGCAGGCTGTTTCGCATCGGGCAGCTGGAATATGAGCTGGCTGTAAAGGACGGCGAGCCGGTTGTCAGTCTGCACATTCCTACCGATGTGGATCTGCGGCCGGAGGTGCTGCGCCCGTCTATCCAAAATGGCCTGCAGGAGTTCTACCGGATTTTCCCCGCGTACGCCGCCAGGAGGGTCTACTGCCATTCGTGGCTGCTGTCACCCATGCTGAAAGAATTCCTGCCGGAGAAGTCCAATATTTTACGTTTTCAGGCCTTGTTTGATATAGAACCTGACAGCATTCCCGGAAAGGACGTTCTTCTGTGGGTCTTCAAAAATCCGAAGCTGCCCAAGGAAGACTATCCGGAAAATACCAGTCTCCAGAGAAAGCTGAAGCAGTTTTTCCTGAACGGCGGTGAATTTCTGGAAGGCAAAGGTTATCTGAAATCTGCGAAGGAATGGGAGTGATTTGTTATGGATCAAATGAAACTGCGCGCACGGATGCATGAAATCATCTCTGATGCAGCGCACCCCCTGATGGCTGCTGCCATTGGTGTGGTCAAAGACCGTCAGGTTCTGTTCGCCGATATGGCCGGAAACAAGTTTCTCGATGGCACCCGCGCTGACCGCAATACCAAGTACCGGATCGCCTCCATCTCCAAATTGATCACAGCCATCGGGGTCTGGCAGCTGATCGAGCGGGGTCTGGTGGATCCGGATGCCGACGCAGCCCAGTATGTGGGATTTTATCTGCGCAATCCCCATCATCCCGAGATTCCAATTACCGTGAAAATGCTTTTGTCCCACACCTCTTCCATCCGGGACGGCGGTGTTCCCGGCTCTTACAATATTCCCTATGGCCACCCCATTTCCGAGTTCTTCACTGAGGGCGCGCCCCATTACATGCCCCGCTGCTGGGCTCCCGCCGCAGAAATCCCCGGTAAATTTTTCGCCTACTGCAATATGAACTACTGCCTGCTGGGCACTGTTATTGAAAATGCCTCCGGCCAACGGTTCGACAAGTATATGGCCGAGCATATTTTTGCCCCTATGGGCTTGAGCTGCAGTTTCAATGTGTCCGGTATGCCGAGGCAGGTACAGGCGCAGGTGGGAACCCTCTACCGTAAGTTGGATCAGGATGGGGAATACGATCCGGCAAACGGTGTTTGGACACCCCAGTGTGACGATTTCACAAACGGTTATCCTGACGGCGATTTTGCGGACTATGCCACCGGTACCAACGGTTCCCTTTTCGGCCCCATGGGAAGCCTGCGGGTCAGTGTGTGGGAGCTGTGCCAATTCCTGCTGATGTTCTGCAATGGTGGCAGCCATTGTGACGCGCAGATTCTGAAACCTGAGACCCTGGAGCGGATGTTTACCCCCGTTTGGACTTACGATCCCAAGCTCAAAAACGGTGACACTTATTTTGGCATGATGCAATGCTACGGCATGGGGCCGCACATCTTTACCAACCAGGCCGGTGCCGACAGAATTACAGCTTCTCAGGCATTGCCCTTTGCAGGCCATACCGCCGATGCCTATGGTTTGCTGGGCGGCATGCTCTTTGACCGGGAGAAGGGCAACGGTATTATCTACATCGCAGCCGGAACCGGAAGCGACAAGGACCGGTATTTCGGAAAGTATTCTATGTTCTACGGCTGGGAGGAAGATCTCCTTACCGCCGCCGCAGAATTTGCACAGTTCAGTTATTGACCTTTTAGGGTTTAAAAAGGAGCGTGTCAAAAAGTCTATCATTTCGCATTATCTTCGATGGAATTCGTAGGGGCGGCGACCCGCCGCCCGCTTTTATTTTTTCATATATGTTCGTATTGTTCTGAAAAATGAAACAATCCTTCTGTTTTTGCACGCAAAAATCATGAACACTTTGGGCGGCTAACAGCCACCCCTACAAGCTCACCAGAAGAACTCCGGTTTTTCGACAGTCTGAAAAAAGAGCGGACTTGCGTCCGCTCCTTTCGCATTTAATTTTTCCGTAGCGTATCAACAGCCAGATCCGTTTTTTAACTTTCTGTTCTGTTGGGTCGTAAAAATAGCTGCCGGTAAATTTCCCCGTGTAATCATCCCCATAGGGAATAGTTTCTATCTGCCTTCAAAAATAGTAAAATGCCCCCCTGCGCAGCATCCAGCTTGCCTGTGCAGGGGGGCTTATTGTCCGTATTACAAACGGTTTCAGTTTACATCTGCCGCAGAATATATGCCTTGACTTTCTCCAGCTTGCTTTGCTTCCATAATCCTTCCTCTGCCTTTTGCGCCAGTGGAATGATGATGTGAAAATCCATATGGGCACCCTCAAAGAAGCCATCCGGTTCCTGACTGAAGAAATACCCGTCCCAGACAGCTTGCGGCGCATTGGTAAAACGCTCCGGTTCCAGATAGATCATTTTGCGCATATCCTCCGCCACAAAAGCCTTTGCGGAGAGAGGTGCCAGCAGCGCATATTCCTCTGCAGAAATACCGGTAAATACATCCGGCAGGGGCGCTGCCACAATGCGCGCCTGCTCCCGGTCAATCCGGATGCCCATGGCTTCGAAGTCCATGACTTCCTCTGTAAAAGTCAGCTTCAGCAGAATACCCAGATCGGTGTACAAATGCACCCGCTGGTAATTGGTGTCGAAAATGAAATTCCCCAAAGAGTAGAAAATGGCCTTGCCGTTGGGCAGAAGCTCGTAGTTTTCCGGCACGTGGGGATGGTGTCCCACCACCACGTCAGCGCCAAGCTCCAGAAATTTGAGGTAACGCTGGCGGGTATAGGGACTGGGCAAACTGGTAAATTCCTCACCCCCGTGGGCAACCACGACACACCAGCGGCATCTGGATTTCACCTCGGCAATACGCCGGGCAATATATTCCATATCGTCCCAACGGAAAATACCGGCTTCCGTGGCGGTTGCCGGGATGCACTCGGCCATATAAGACACGCCGAATATACCGATGCCGCCTGCTTCATCCAGATACACCGGTTCTGATGCTTCTACTTCATTCAGTCCCGCACCGAATGTCCGGCAGCCCAGCCGCGCGGCAATTCTTTTTGTGCTGATGATACCCTCCGAGCCGGCATCCATGGTGTGGTTATTGCCAATGGACCAGATATCCGCGCCTATTTTTTCCAGTACAAGGGCAGCCTCCGGATCCATACTGTGGAAAAAGACACCGCGGGAACCATCATCCGCCGCATCGGTCAGTGCCCCCTCCACATTGGCACAAGTATGCTCCGCACTGTGAAAGAACGCCAGCACATCCCCGGACAGCAGATCTTCGTCCTCCCATTTTCTGTTCATATAGTGGTCAAATCCAATATCTCCCGTGAATACGATCGAAGTTTTGCCTTTTTTCATCATCACCGCTCCCCGTCCGGACGTTTATTTCTCTCTATATTATAGAAACAAGCCGTAAAAATCGCAACTGTTTTTGTAGTTTTGTCCCCTGCAAATACATACTTTTTCTGGCATTTTTCAACAGGATGTGTTATACTTTTTTCAGAATTGTGCAAACCGGAGGGTTGGAAAATGAACCGCTTGACAAAACTGAAATCCGCATTTGCGGATGGCTCCAACTACAAATATCTTCTTCTGTCCATTCTGATCACCGGTCTTTCCTACGGTCTTTACAAGGGCATGCTGGATAATTATCTTGCAGAAATCGTAGGCATGGGAGAAATGGATCGGGGTATTGCAGAATTTTTCCGCGAGATTCCCGGTATTCTTCTGGTGCTAATCCTCGCCGCCTTCTATATGTTCTCCGCTGAGGCCATGTACAAGGCCGGTGCACTGATCATGATGGTGGGCATGGGGATGCATGCCGTCCTGCCTCCGTCCAAATTGCTGGTTGTACTTGCGATTTGCATGTATTCTCTCGGCGAGCATATTCAGATCGGTATGAAAAGCACCCTGACACTGAGCTATGCCCGTCCCGGCTGCGGCGGCGCGGCACTGGGTATTCAAAATTCCGCCTCTCAGATCGGCACACTTGGCGGCTATCTTGTAATCATCGCCGTATTTTCCCTTACTGCCGCATCAGGCAGCTACACCATTCTTTTTGCTGCCGCTGCTGTTCTGGCTGGCATCAGTCTGGCATGCTCCATGAAGATCACCGGCAGCAGCGAAACAGACCGCAGCAAACGGCGCTTTTACTTTCACAAAAAGTATACAAAATACTACATGCTGGAGATGTTCTATGGTGCCCGCAAGCAGGTGTTCCTTACCTTCGGCCCCTATGTGCTGATCCTGTTCTATGGTGCCAATGCCGCCATGATCAGCCTGTTGTTTGCAGTCTCTGCCATTGCCTGCTTCTTCGCATCTCCTCTTGTGGGACGGATCATCGACAAGGTCGGCTATAAAACGGTCATGGTTGCAGATACATTGATTCTGGTGGTGGTATGCTTCTTCTACGGTTTTGCGCATCACCTCTTCCCCAGAGAGATTGCATTTGTTATCTGCTGCATCAATTATGTGCTGGATGCGGTGATCTCGCTGGCATCCATGGCATCCAATGTCTATGTGCAGGAGCTTTCCGATAACCCAGACGAAACAAAGGCCACCATCTCCACCGGCGTGTCCATCAATCATGTGATCACCATTTTTATCGCGCTGTTCGGTGGCTGGATCTGGAAAGCACTGGGCATTGAGACCCTGTTCATTGCTTCCGCACTGCTGGGGCTGTGCAACAGTGCCTACGCCGCCACCATTCGTCCGGCTAATACATGTAAGGAGTAAAACTATGCAGGCTAATCAGAAATGGGTCAGTGTCTGGGGCAATGCCGTTTCCGTTGCAGAAAACCGCCCGGAGCGCTATGCCAAAAATATCACCATCCGCTATAGTGTCCATATTCCGTTCAGCGGTCAGGCACTGCGTCTAACCTTCGACAACTACTGCGGTACAGAGCCGGTCACGCTGGCCAAAACGACTGTATTCTACGGCGGCAAATTCTACCCTGTTCTGTTTCAGGGTCTTCGCCACACCACCATCGGTGCCGGAGAAACAATGGTATCAGATCCGCTTTCTGTGCAGATGACGGAGGGCGAGCTCATTCAGGTCAGCTTCTATCTGGAAGATTTCACGCTGATGCGCTCCGTTGTCTATGCCTGCGGACCGCTGTCGGAAGGTGTTTATGCCAACGGTGATAATACAGAGGTCGCACATTTTAACATCGAAACCTCCCGAAAAACCCATCTTTTCTACTTCCTAAGCAACGTTTCCGTGTTAACAGAATCAGAAAACCGCGCCATCGTCTGCTACGGTGACTCCATTACCGCACAGGATTGGCCGGACGAGCTGGCGCTCCGCTGCTTTACCGAGGGCTATCACAACACCGCCATCATCCGCCGCGCTACCTCCGGTTCCCGAATTCTGCGGGAGTATCACTGCCTGACCTACGAATCCTACGGTCTGCAGGGTTCCAACCGGTTCCATCACGAAGTGCCGACTGACGGTGCGGATGTGGTCATCATTCAGCAGGGAATCAATGATATTATCCACCCCGTTGGCTCCAAGGTGAATGTGTTCCGGCCCATGAGCGACCTTCCCACCGTGGAGCAGCTCATCGAGGGTCTGAAAACCTATATTGCACAGGCCAGAAGCTACGGTTACCAGGTCTATGTGGGCACGCTCCTTCCCATGGGCGGCTGGCGTACTGATGCACCCTTCCGTCAGGAAATGCGGCATGCCTACAACGAGTTCATCCGCACCACTGACCTGATTGACGGTTGCATCGACTTTGACGCTGCCCTTCGTGATCCCGAAAACCCCAATTACTTTCTGCCGGAGTACGACTCCGGTGACCATCTGCATCCCAGTCCTGCCGGTTACCGCCGCATGGCTGAACAAATTCCTATTGAGATTTTAAAATAATGCTGTTTGTGCGGATACGCTGCTGCGAACAAATAGCAGCGGCTGTTTTATGAAATTTCAAATCTTTTCCAACCTTTCTGTCACTTAACATTCATAGCTTTTTTGCCGCTGGTCAAAATAAGCGTACGGAAAGAAAAGACGTTTTCCAAGGGAAAGCGACTTTACCTTTCCCGGAAAACGACAAAAGGAGAGATTTACGATGAGCAATTCCAACAACAACCAGCTGAACATTCCTCAGGCTCGTGAGGCTATGGACCGTTTCAAGATGCAGGCTGCACAGGAAGTCGGCGTCAACCTGACCAACGGCTACAACGGTCACCTGACCTCCCGCGAGGCAGGCTCCGTCGGCGGCCAGATGGGCAAAATATGCGTCCCATACGAAGTGTGAAGTTTGAAAGAAACAGTCGAACTTCTATAGGACATATGCAAAAAGTAGAGTACATAACAACCCTCTCAGTTTAAAATTATAACCGCGCTTATTAAGAAACCACCTGTTTGAGATATGGACTGCTCCAGAATAAACAGACTGCACAAAAAACACCCTGTGTAGAAAATATTGAGTTTTAAGCAGAGAGGCGCAGCGTGAGCGGCGCCTCTCCAGTTTTTAGCTGGATGCGCTGATGGTTATAAAAATAGATATAATTGTCTATTAGATAATTCGCTTCCTCATATGTTTTAGGTTGATGTCGGTAGATGCATTCTGACTTCAGGATTGAGAAGAAATTTTCTGCCATTGCGTTGTCGTAAGGATTCCCCTTACTTGACATCGACGGAGTTATCCCGTATTCTTTAGTTAGCTCAAAATATGCTTGTGAGGTATACTGAGAGCCTTGGTCGCTGTGGAGCTGCAACTCCGCAGCGACTTTTTCTTTGGCAATTGCTTGACGGATCGTGTCTAGTACCAGATTCACAGACTGGCTTGTTCCGGTTTTGTATGCCACGATGCTGTTGTCATACAAATCACGGATCATAGACAAGTAGAGGATCCCCTGGCCTGTGTGAATATAGGATATATCCGTTACCCATTTCTGGTTCGGGCGGGCTGCCTTGAATTGACGGTTCAATAAGTTTTCGTAACGATGCACCTGTTTTCCCATCTGCCGCCATTTTCTTGGACGACGAATATCTGACAAAAGTTCGTATTTTTTCATAATCCGTAGAATTGTTTTCGGATTCTTATGTATTTTCTTTGCTTTGTTAAGCCATTTCCACATTCTTCTGTAACCATATGTATGGTCACATTTCTTTTGCTGTACACGGATCAGTTCAGCCAGTTCGTGGTCATGCGCTTTCATACAGAGGCGATGGACAAAGTTATAGTATCCGCTACGAGATACCTCGAAGAACCGGCACATTGCAGATATGGAATATCTATCCCGATTCAAATAGATAATATGATATTTGACCAGTGGCCTCACTTCCTTCCTGCGTACTGCAGAAAATCCCGCAGCAACTTATTTTCCATCTTCAGTCGATTGATCTCGTAAGCCTGTTCCGCTTCGATATTACGAGGTGCTGAATCTTTTCTTGGGCGGCCTTTCGGACGCACTTGTATTCCAGCAGCAATTTTGCGTTCTCTGCGGCGATAGCGTTTTAGTAATTCTTTTACCTGCTCTGTTGTTAATCCGAAGTACTCTGCAATTTCTCGTTTTGTCTTGCCTGATTCCTTCATTTCGACAATTTCCGGTTCCAGTAATTTGATATGTGTATATTTTCTTTGTGACATAGCGATACCCCCTGACGTAGTTCTATTTTCCTACATCAGGGGGTATTTTGTCTATTGTCTGTTTTTACTGGATCTGTCCAATACTCTCGAACAGGTGGTTTCTTGCGGTTTACAGCATTCGATAGCTACGGTTTTGTATGCGGTATCCGCAGCCATTTTGAGGTTGCCACTGATAGCGTTTTTTCTTTTCCTCCGGGAATAGATACTCCATAATAGCAGAGATAACACCGCCGTGGGTGATGATGCAGGCATCCTCCTGAATCTCCGAAAAGGCATGCAGAACACGCGCTCGCATCTGCACACCGCTTTCGCCGTTGGGCGGAATATTGGCTTCGTTGTCCCCAGCGAGCCAGGATTGGTATGCTTTGGTATCCTTCAGTTCCTCATAGCTGTACATCTCGAAGATGCCGAAGTCCACCTCCCGGAACCGGGGATTTTCTTCATAGGGCACATCTCCGAACAGAATATGTAGAGTTTCGTTCGTCCGTTTCATACCGCTGGTGATGAAGCGGACATTTTTTATATCATAGTGTAAATTTTGCAGTTCCGCCCTGCCAGCTTCCGATAAGGGCAGATCGGTGCTTCCACAGTAAAGGTGCTTTTCATTGGCTTCCGTCTTGCCGTGGCGAATCAGATAGATTATCATTTGATTCGCTGCTCCAATCCGCAGAAAATTCTGCTGACCTGGGTAGCTTCCTTGCTCAAATACTGCGCCAGTTTTCCGGTCCGCTGCCGCCATGCTCTGTTTTCCGCGCCCATGGGCACCACACCGCAGAAGATATCCTGAAGGATCAGGATGCTGTCCTGCCACTTCTCCCGGCAGTCTTGGAAGTAGCCAATGGGATCAGTATGACCATAGGTGAATTCCTCGATTTTGTAGATACACCGCTTGGAGAAGTCGATCTCCCCGGTACTGCAAATGAACATATCTTCATCGGTAATTTCAAAGGCTTCTTTCGCAAAATCCAGCTTACCCTGATAGGCTCCGCCGATAATCAGAATCATAACTACCTCCTAAAGAAAAGCATACACAGCCACGGCGCACAGTTCACCAATGGTCAGTGCGTAGCCGGAAATGTCACCGTTCATGCCGTCCAGAGATTTATAGGCTCGCCGAAGCGCCAGACTATAACCAAGAAGGCATCCAATTAGCGCAAAGCCATACTTTCCGCAGAGCAGAAAACCTGCTGCAAGGAAAATGCAGAGCATGACCGTCAAGACCACCATGTGGGATTTTGGCTCGCTGCGGTCTGCGTACTGACTGGTGGACATAGGTTTCAGCCCGGTCACAGCCAGAGCGGAGCAGCACCGGCTCACAGCCGGGACGAAAATCAAGATTAGGAAATGGGCATTTTCGGGAGCAGACGCAAACAGGGCGAACTGCGCCAGCATCAGAAGCACAATGCCGATCACCGCAAAGCTGCCCACATGGGAATCCTTGAGAATTTCCCGGCGCTGTTCTAAATCCCGCCAGCTTTTTACCGCATCGGTCACATCCATATAGCCGTCCAAATGGATAAATCCGGTGACGATATAGGGATAGGCGCAGAGGATCAGTCCCGTAACCAGTGCAGGCAGATTCAGCCATCTGCACAGCCAAGCCAGCACCGCCCAGATCGCGCCGGTTTCCAATCCCACAACAGGCAAAAACAAAAGCATTTTGTCCCTGGCCTTCTCGTCCCACACCTGGGGCGCAGGGATGGAGCAGAACATACTCTGGCACATAATGAACGCATGAAGATAAATTTTCATATGCACCGATCCCCCTTGTGGATGATGAATTGTCCGGCAGATACCTCGATGACGGTATCGCAGACTTTTGCTAAGCGGCGGTCAATGTCGGCAAGGCACTTGCGGTACATCTCTGTACTCTCGGAATACCGCTCTGCGTCGGAATAGATGTAGTCGCTGACAAAAATGGCATGGCGGACTTTCCCGGCGAATTCAACCAGCTCGTCGGCGCAGCGATTCGCCGCTTCCGGATCCATCTCGTAATTTTTCTCAATGGGAAACAAAGAATTCTGGATCAATGCGGTAACGCTGTCCACCAGGAATACCCCGTCTTTGTCTGCAACATTCAGGCAAGCCAGGATATTTCGGAAGCACTCCACGGTTTCAAAGCCCATTCCGTCCCGGTCAGCGATATGGCGGCGGATGCGGTCATCGTCCTCTGCACCAGTGGAGATCATGGTGGCTACATAGTGGTGCTTTCCATCCAGCGCTACGGCGAGATCCTGCGCCAGAGTGGACTTGCCATTCTTGGCGCCGCCGGAGATGAAGTAAGTCATTTTGCTCCCTCCACAGTGAATTGATCGCCCTGGCGGATCTCGTCCAGATAGCTGTCGTCAATACCTGCCTGATTGAAGGTGGCCATATCGTTGATAATGGCACAGGCAGCACTTAAGATTTCGAACGCCAGCGGACAGCCGCTTCCTTCCCCTAATCGCATGCCCATTAGCAGCATCGGTTCCATCCCCATAGCGTCCATAGCAAGCTTATAACCGATCTCATAGGAAGCATGGCTGGGAATCAGATACCCCCGAACATTGGGGCACAGTTTACAGGCGCACAGGGCAGCAACGGCGGAAATGAACCCGTCAATAACTGCAGGCTTTCCGGTTGCCGCGCAGCCGATAAAGGCACCGCACATGGCCGCAATATCGAAGCCGCCAACCTTGGCAAGCACGTCGATCACATCATTCTTATTGGGGTTGTTAATGGTAATGGCATCCTTGATAACCTGCTTCTTCTTGAGAAAGCTCTGATCCGTGATGCCGCCGCCCCGGCCTGTTACTGCATCCACATCTGCATCCAGCAGAACGGACAGTACCGCCGAAGAAGTGGTGGTGTTGCCGATACCCATTTCACCGATACCAAGCACATCCGCATCGGTACTCTGAGCGAGCCGGATGCCCGTCAGGATTGCCTGTTCCGCCTGCTCTCTCGTCATGGCAGGGCCATGGACGATGTTCTGAGTTCCATAGGCAATCTTGCGGTTCAGCACCGCAGGCTCCTTGATATCCGCATTGACACCTACATCACAAACGGTGATATCGCAGCCAAAGTGCTTGCACAATGTAGACGCGCCGGTCTTGTGCCGGGTCAGGTTGACGGTCTGCATCAGCGTGACGCTTTGGGGCGCTGAGGATACGCCCTCTTCCACCACGCCGTTGTCCGCTGCAAAGACCAGCAGGTGCTTCTTTTCGATTTTGTTGTGTACCTTTCCTGTGATGCCCGCAAGCTGGATGGACAAGTCCTCCAGCCGTCCCAAACTTCCGGGGGGCTTCGCAAGTTCTGCCTGCCGCTGTCTTGCCCACGCCATCGCTTCCTGATCCGGCGGAGGTACTCTTTGAATCCATCTCAGAAGTTCCATATTGTTTCCTCCATCAGCCATCGGATAGAAGTCTCGGCTTCCATCAGTTCCAGTGTAATCGTCCCATGGGAGCAACATTGCTCTATCTGCCGCAGCAGTTCTTTTACGGGGATGGTGCCATCCATCAGCGCCTTGTGCTGGTCGGCAGTACCGTCATTGTTGTGAATATGGAAATGGGACAGGTACGGTGCCCATTCTTTCAGCCAGTCAATAACCGGGATCTTGGAATAGGCATTCACATGGCCTACATCCAGACACAACCGCAAACGAGGATCGTCTACACCCTTGACAATATCCAATAGCCACTGAGGTTCTGTTTCCAAAACATTTTCCAAAACGATCTCCACACCGGGATCTTCTGCCAAAAATTCTTTCCAGAACAGGATGGACTGCTCCACATACCACACCGGGAAGTAGATCCAGGGATTATACCCTCCGTGAATAATCACCTTGGCAGAGCCGTAGCGCTTGGCCAGGTCGATGGCCTGTCGATAGCGGTCTGCTGCCAACGCCCTCGCCTTTTTATCAATGGCGCAGGGGAAGAGCTCGTTGTAGGGTGCGTGCAGGGCACTGGCAGGGATTCCTTCCAACATATTTTTAACCACGCTGTCCACACCTGTAAACTTTTCATCCATATTCCAAGCGGTGCAATATTCGGCAATTTCGATGTTCACACCATATTCCTTCGCCACCCGCACCGCATCGGATGCGATGGTGGAAAGGTAGATTTTTTCTTTCTTCAAAGCCGGCACCTCGCTTTTCTGAATTTGTATTCCGTCCAGCTTTCCAATGCTAAAGGCATCAGACACAGGACTGTATAACCGACGCAGAACACAGGCGAAACCCCAGTCCAGATGATTCTGGGGTCATACACCATGTCCGTCTGTTTCAGCCACACCGCCATCATGGTCAGCGTCAGGCACAGAAACATTCCGATCACATAGGCACGATCCCGATTGTCAAAGCGGTAAATGGAAAAGGCTTTTCTTCCCCGCAGGCTGCTTCCCCGGCTGCGCATGGATTCGGAAGCAATTGTCAGAGAATCGATAGTCCAGGTGATCAGCATGGAAAATATACGGATGCCGTTGCGCAACCGCTGCCACACATTTCCCTGATTCACACCTCTACCAATACCCTGCTGGGTCATATTGATTTCCTTAGCCTCTTTCTTGATCCGGGGAACCATGCGAAGCAGGATTGCCAGGAACAGGCTCAGTCTGGGGCTGACCTTACCGAACAGATACACCACCTTATCCGTGGTGAACACCGAAAATACACAGGAAAACCAGATACACACACCTGCGCCGATGATGCCAAGTACAAAGCCGTACACCAGAGATTCCAGCGTCATGTTGTTGCCCACAAAGTTTTGCCGCAACACTGTCATACCGAAATGTGTATAGGAACTGTAGTACAGAGCAAAAGCAACGATAAGCGGCAGCAGGCATAGGTTGAACACCACCGCTTTCCAGCCGTTGCGCTTGACGCTGTACGCGAAAGCACACGAAAACGAAATCACAAGGAATACCGGGTGCTGAAAGGTGATCATGCCGACGAGTACGGCGGCGAAGTAAATGAGATTCACCGCCGGATGGCAGCGTTCAAATCCCATTTTCATCCTCCATCATGCCGTATTTCAGCTTCACCCGATCCAGCTTTTCCAACAGCGGATCGCCCAGAAGCAGCATCACCAGCGCGGTACAGATGGCCTGACTGACATTTACATAGAAGCCGGAAACGAAGGTGGCAATGACCGAAGACCAACTGATTTTGGGCAGCACCAGGAAAATATGGGAGCAATCCAGCAGGGGGCCTACCCACAAAAGAACCGCCAGCACACCGAACAGGGCCATCACCCAGGGTTTCCGGGGCAGCCAGCCCTTGCAGAACACAAAACCTGCCAGCATACCGCCTGCGCCGTAGCCGAACATCTGCCAGGGAGTGAAGGGGCCCTGCCCATAGAAAAAGTTGCTGGCAAAGGCTGTAATGGCACCTACCATAAAGCCTGCTTCCGGACCAAATGCAATGCCGGTGAGCATGATGATGGCAAAGGTGGCCTTGAAATTGGGCAGCGGAATCGCCACACGACCCGCGATAGCGATAGCGCACATGACTGCGATGACTACCAATTCTCTTGCTTGAGGTTTTCTTCCCTCAAAGGCCATGAAGAATGGGATCATCAATTCAATAATAATCAGTGTTCCGGTGATGTAATAGCTCCGTCCGGAGAGCTTGGTGCCAAGGAACAGGGTCAGGGGGATCAGCAGCAAAAATACGATCAGCGTCGCAATATTAGACTTTTTCATTTTGCTTCCTCCTTGTTCTGTTTATAGAGATCGATGACATCTTCCGCCGTTACCGCCATAGGGAACACATGGCGGCTCATACGGTTGGCTGCGGTGGTATAGAAACTGTTGTTGCCAAAGAATCGGCGGGGTGTATCGGTGGTCAGCATCTGGCCATCGAAAAACATGGACACCTGATCCGCATACTTTGCGCAGAACTCTACATCGTGGGAAACCATGACGATGGTGATACTCCCCGCTTGCAGCTGCTTGAGAATCTTTGCGAAGGTCTCCTTAAAGAAGCTGTCGATGCCCTTGGTAGGCTCGTCCAGCAGCAGGAGCTTCGGGTTTGTGAGCAACACTTTCGCAAGGGCTGCTCTCTGCTGCTCACCGCCGGACAGGTCATAGGGGTGGCTGCTCAGCAGATTGGTGATCTGGCAGGTTTCCGCAATTTCTTCAATCAGAGCCTTATCCCTGGTCATTTCTTCCAGATCTTCCCGTACAGTTTTCTTCACAAACAGGCTCTTGGGGTTCTGGGGAAGCATGGCAAGGCAACCACCGAACAGTTCACTGGCTTTATATCTCTCAACCGGCTTCCCAAAGACTTTCACCTTGCCCCGGTAGGGACGGCAAATGCCGCAGATAGCTTTCAAAGTGGTGGATTTTCCCGCGCCGTTGCCGCCCACAATGGCATACAAACTTCCAACCGGCACTTCGGCACTGACACCACGAAGAATGTCGGGGCTGTCCTTTTCATAACGGAACCACAGCTCCTTTAGGGAAAGAGCAGGATTCCCGATTTCATCCTCCAGTGCGGTAACCGTCATGCTTTTGTGGATAGGCTCGGATGTAAATTCCCGGCTCAGCCAGTTGCGGCCCTCCCGGACAGTCAGAGGACAGTCACCCTGACCGTTTGCGCCGTAAAACACCCGGACAGGGGTGGGCATGGCAGCAAACATATCATTTTTCTGTTCATACAGGAGCTTACCGATATTCCGGGGGGTATCGTCGGCAATGACCTTACCTCCATCCATCACGATAGCCCGGTCTGCATAGGGGAAGATATCTTCCAGTCGATGCTCGGTGATAATAACGGTAGTACCCAGTTCAATGTTGATCTTCCGCACGGTGTTGAGAAAATCCGATGCTGCGATGGGGTCAAGCTGGCTGGTAGGTTCATCCAGAATCAGCACCTCCGGCTGCATGGCCATGATGGATGCCAGATTCAGAAGCTGTTTCTGACCACCGGAGAGGTTGGCTACATCCCGGTGGAACCAGTCCTGGATACCGAAATAACAGGCCATCTCCGCAACACGGGCCCGCATGGTCTTCTGATCGCAGCCCAAAGATTCCAGACCGAAGGCCAGCTCATGCCACACTTTATCTGTGACGATCTGATCGTCCGGATTCTGCATCACATAGCCGATTTTACTAGCCTGATCCCGCTGACTGCCCTGCTCCATGAGAACGCCATTAAAGAGAATGTCGCCGCTCTTTTTACCGTGAGGAGCCAGAACGGGTTTTAAGTGCCGCAGCAATGTGGTCTTGCCGCTGCCGGACTTGCCGCAGAGGACGATATACTGACCCTTGTGGATCGTCAGACTCACGTCGTGCAGAGATTCCTTCCCCTTTGCGGTAGGGTAGGAAAAGCTCAGATTTTTGATCTCGTAATGTGCCATAAAATGGCCTCCTTTGTATGTAATGCAGTGGGGATCAGCAAATACCCGGTGTAGGGAACAATGCCCCAGGACACCGGTGCGATTTGAAATTCCGGTGTAAAGGTCGCTGTCATTTGCCCAAGACAGGCTGCGGTGATTACCAAAATCAGCAGCAGCGGCATAATGGTAAGCATCAGCCAATCAGTGGCATTCATGCGGTAGATCATGAAGCTTGACCGTTTTGTGATGCCATAGCCACGGGCCCGCATAGAATCGGCGGTGACCACACTGCCCTCCAATGCCCAGGAGGTTAGAGCACCCAGCACCGTCATGCCGTCATTCAGCTTTTCCTTGGTGGATGCCGCTTCACCGGCACCCTTGCCGACGGACTTTCTGGCACCTGCAATCTGTGCAGCTTTGCGCATGAGATTCGGCACCATACGGAACACCATCACCAAAAGCAGAGAAATGGCTGGGATCAGGTTGCCAAACAAGCTGGTGAATTTATCGCTGGTCAGCACCTTGTTATAGCAGCCGAACCACAGCATCATCACCACAAAAACAGACGCAACCGCCGCGCCATATTCAAGCGCTTCCAAGGTATAAGGTCTTTCAAACAGGTAGAACAGCGGAGTTTGTCCATAGGTGTTAAACAGCGGATTGATGGCCGTCAGGAACAGAAATAGTGGCACCAGACCCAGAATCATCTTCCAACCCCTGCGCCCGTTCAGCAGGAGGTAGTAGGCAGCACCGGTTATGACCCCAGCCAGCAGATACGCAGGATGCTGGATCACCACACCGCAGCCAATGGCTCCCACAAAAAACAGAAAGTTCACCGCCGGATGGCATTTGGAAAACGCATCTGTCATACTCATTCCATTCTTTCCGCGCCCAGGTCTGCCCCAAGGCCCACACAGGTATAGCTCCAGACGATCTCCTCGCCGCCTTGCAATTCATAGGCAGAGCAGCCGTAATTGGGGAACCAGCCGTTGACCTTGTACATCCAGCCGGACTCAAAGCCGCAGTCAAATTCATACAGATGGTTGATGCCCTCGATATAGTAGCTGTCATACAGGGGTGTCCAGCTATACTCGATTTGCAGATCAGCCGCTTCACAGACCCGCTGCAGCACATCGAACACCGTTTCGCCGGGAGTGAATTCTACGGTGATCACCGGAAGAATCTCCCCATCCTCCGGCACATATGGTGCCTTGGCTTCCTCCAGAGAATCCAGATTATCAAAAATGGTATCGCAGCGGATGGTGATGGTGCAAAGATTCCCGGTATCCTCATTTGGCACCAAGCGGTTATCCGGAATCTCCGTTCGATGGAATTCACTTCCGTATATGCTGCTTTCCGGCTCATAAAGATACCATGCTGTCAGCGCGCCCGCTGCTGCGATCAGCAGGATGATTAGCACCATGATCAGATTTGCAAGTTTTTTCTTTTTCATAATTTCAGCACCTCTTTTTGTTGTTGGGCATTTATAAAAACGGCTCATTAAGACGCTTTTATCAATGTCCACAAAAACGCCAAAACCGGAGAGCCGGTCCGGATGGGTTTTTCCCTCTCCGAGACCCGCTCTCCTTATGGTTTTGGCGTTGCCCCGACGGATGCGGGGCAACAAGTATCTCACACAGCTTTTGGTTTAGAAAAGCTTTTTGAACCACGCTTTCACTTTCTGCCACAAAGTAGGTTCGGGTTCTTCCTGGGCAGGTTCTTCCACAGGTTCTGCGGGGGCAGGCTCTGTTCCCGCAGGCACTTCCACTGCCTTGCCGCCGCCCAGATCGATCACATCGGTCATATCGTACAGAGCGGTCTTTCCTTCCCGCATACGGAAGTAAGCGGTCAGCGCATAGTAGGCCTGTTCCGTTGCCATGCCGTCCACATCACCGTCGGGGATATGCCGGAAGCCGCCGCCTTCCACATAGAAGGCATACAGTGCATCCAGTGCGGAAACACCGTTCTTGACAAACCGCGCATCGGTATGGGCATCGATTCCCAGGGCAGACAGAGCCACGATGACCTGCGCAATGGATTCGCTGCTCTTACCGTCGATACCGCTGAAGGAGCCGTCGGAAGCCTGCATCAGAGACAGGGTTTCCACCGCTGCATCTACCGCAGCCGCAACATCTTCATTGGTCTCATAGTAAGGAGCCAGTGCCTGCAGCGCCATACCGGTCATATCGGGATCGGACAGGTCGCCGCTGAGCGCCCAGCCCCCGTCTGCAAGCTGTGCATCCAGAATCACATCGATCAGGCTGTCACGGGACACATCGCCCTCGGGCGTGGGATAGTTGCCGGAGTCGAAGGCGATCAGCGCCCAGATAGGACCGTTGATGCCCTGCTTCTGGATGTAGGACATCTCGTTGAGGCCTTCCAGCAGATTGCGGCCGTCCACATCGGTGACATCCTTACCCATGGCGGTCAGTGCCAGGATCATGCGGGCGTTTTCGGTGGACTTTGCATGGTGCAGGCGGTTGTTCTCATCCGCATTCTCCTGCACAAATTTCACTGCTGCGTCATAGTATTCATCCGCATTCTTCAGTTCGCGGTCTGCACGGATCAGACCCACAACCATCCATTCACCGCCGACACTGCCGGGAGCCGGTGTGCCCAGATTTTCCATATAATCGCCGGTGATCTCGTGGATATCGGCCACAGGCTGCAGCTGTTTTTCCACCTGCAGCGCATCTTCCGCAGCTTCCAGTACAGCAAGATTCTTCACCAGTGGCTTCTGCCCGTCGGCCAGTTCCTCGTAAGCTTCCCGCGCCGCCTTGATTTTCTCTTCGCTGTCAATCGTGACGGTGCCGATCGCATCGATCAGCTTCTCGACTGCTTCCGCCGCTTCAAGATCTTCAAGTTCTGCCAGTTCCTTCAGGCAGGCTACCAGTTTGTTGTAGTTGCCCACCAGCTTTCTTTGATCCGCAGCCAGATTATTGTATGCCTTCTGGGCAGCCAGCACATCCTCTTCAAATGTGTCGGAGCCGATGACAACAGTATCGATCAGTTCCTCAACTTTTTCGACTGCTTCCTTCTTGAGTTCTTTCAGCTTGGCTTCCGCTTCCGTCAGCTTGCTGTAGTTGGTGACCTTCTGCTTCTGGGCATAGGTCAGTGCGTCATAAGCCTTGCGGGCTTCTTCGATCTTCTCTTCCTTGTTCAGCGTAACCGTGCCGATGGCATCGATCAGCTTCTCAACTTCAGCAGCAGCCGCTTCGTCGCCATTGATCGAACTGCCGCCGCCTTTGGTGTAATCGTCCGTGTAATGCAGCACGATCTTGTCGCCATCTTCCAGATAGTAGGCGGAGACACCTATATTGGGTTGTTTGCCGTTGACTGAGTACAGCCAGCCGGAATAGACACCGTTGGTAAACTCGCCCAGACCCTTGACAGACTCAATGTAGACGGAACCATACTTAGCGTTGTAGCTGTAGGAGCAGGACAGTCCCTTCTCATCCAGAACCTGCTTGATGGCATCCCATGCGGTAACACTGCCCTCCAGTTCCACTTCTGTTGCACTGACCCATGTGGTCAGATTTCCGCTGGCCAGATTGTGCACAATTCCATCGGTATCACTGTTGTGCTTGCTGTCACCAAGGACCGCAACTGTCACGGTGATTTTTCCGTCATTGACCACGGTAACCTTAAGCTCCGCAGTCAGTCCGTTGTAGGACAGCGTAACCGTCTGCTCGCCAACCTTGGTCTTATCGTAGCCGCTGACGGTCACATCCTCCAGTTCCACCGTTTCGGTGGAATCGTCGTTGTAAATCACAGTCAGCTCGATACCGGTCAGGTCCAGTTCTTCACCCTCGATGTACTCGGTCTTGTAAGTGCCGGAAGTCTTCAGCTCCACCGCAACGGGTGCCATCTGGGTGTCGGTGTAGCAAAGCTTTGCTGCATCCGCGCCCAGAGGATCGTCGGTGCGGTTATGTGCTTTTTTCCAGCTGCAATACTGGACAGAGGGACATCCGGATGTGCCGTTTTCTGTGTTCAGATAGGTGGTGCCGGAAGCGGTTTCATGGGTTTCGCAATTGGTATCCACATACTCTGCACCACCGATGCCTGCACTTGCGCCGCAGGAAGCAGCGTAGTAGTTACCGGTGATCACGGTGTACTTATTCAGAGAGCGCATGTAGCCGACGATGCCGCCCACATAGCTTCCGCCGGAGACTGCTCCGGTAAAGCTGTTGTTCTGGATGTAGCCGATGCCGTTCTCCCATGCCTGTACCAGACCGGACTCTGCACCCAGAATGCCGCCCACGTAGCTGCTGCCGGTGACAGTACCGGAGCAGGTGCAATTCTTGATGGTGACACCCGGCGTATTGGGCGCAGAGGCGACACCCCATCCGCTGCCGGTATAGCCATGACCTGCGATACCGCCCACATACCGGGAACCGGAAACAGTACCGTAGAACTGGCATCCGGTGATGATGAAGTCGCCCATGGTCTGGCCCTTACCACCTACGATACCGCCTACGAAGTCCACACCATAGACAGTCGCATAACTGACACAGTTCTGAATCGTGCCGTTATAGTCACCGCCGAAGGAGCCGATGCTGCTTTGGCTCTTGTCGTAGCCGATGACAACACCCCGCTCCACGGTAGAGTTCTTGATCGTAACAACATCCTGGCCGCTGGCATAACCGCCGATAAAGCCGGATTTCAGCGTCTGGGTGCCGGATTTCAGGGTAACATTGTCGATCACAATAATAGACTTTGTTACTGCGGAGATCTGCGTGTAATTGTTTACCACGCCATAGCCGGCAATTTTGCTGCCGTAGATATTCAGATTGCTCAAAGTGGCGTAGATCGGGGTGCCGATCAGAGGCAGACCGCCTTCCGGAACGGTCAGCAGATGATTGCCGCCGTCAAAATTGCCGGAGAAAGGATTGGTTTTACTGGGACCCAAAGGCTCCCAATCCGCAGGCAGGGTAATATCCGCAGTCATCTTCAGGTATTGGCCTTCAAATGTAAGGCCGTTCTCAACCAGTTCTGAAAGCTTGACCAGATCTTCCGCCGTCTGAATCAGATAAGGATCCTCCTGTGTGCCTGTGCCTTCAAACAGAGACGGGATCGTGATAGACTGCTTCACAGTCAAACCGTCAAAGGTAACCTCAATCTCGGTCACATTGGGAGCCAGCGCATCTTCGGGTGTATAGGTATAGCGGTCCTTATCAATGGTTTCCGTAGAGCCGTCGCTGTAGGTTGCCTTCAGGGTCATGCCGGCGGGATCAAATTTATCACCGGCTTCGTACTCGGTCTTGGTGGGCGGTGTCGCAATTTCGATGCCTATAGCGCACTGTGCAAGGGACACCTTATATGTGGTGGGCACAACATCGGGATTTGCCTCACCGCCGCTGACCACAATTTCAATTTCCGAATTCAGACCGTTCCATACAGGGGGAATCACGGTATCCACCGCACCGTTAATGGTTACGACAGCCGATTTGGATACTTTCGCCGTGGGTTTAACGGTAATTGCCGTATCACCGGGAACCCTCGCGCTGTATTCTGTCTTGTCGGTATTGAACTCAGGATTCAGAACCGCCGCTGTACTCTCTGTGCCATAGGACAGCGTCAGTCCACTAAGGGTTGCCTTGCGCACAATTGTGATCACATATGCCTCATTGCCGCCAACAGTGATAGTAACGGTGTTTCCATTAAAGTCGCTCTTTAACACGGCAGAAAGGCTTGCACCCGTGCTCTTTCCCGAGGTTACCGTGACCGTTTTGCTTGTATTGCTTGTGTTTTTGTAGACCGCCTTGATTGCTCCGGTCTGATTTTCAGCCAGTGTTGCCCAAACTGCCACGGTGGTTTTCGAATCGGGAACGATCAAAGTATATTCCTTCACACCGGGATCAAAGGCAGGCTGAATTTCGTATTCCGCGGCAGTTTTGCTTGTTCCCGCAGTGAACTTCAGCGCAGACAGGTATTCCACCGCAGCTTCCTTGACGGTTACCGTGCAGGTTGCCGTTGCGCTTCCAACCTTGGCAGTAATGGTTGCCGTACCTGCTTTCAGTGCGGTGACCTTGCCGTTTTCCACTGCGGCAACGGTAGCATCATCGGAAGACCACTCTACTTCCGCGTCTTCCGGAGTGACCGTAGCAGTCAGCGTTTTCTCGTCACCAACAGTCAGCACCAGTTCCGTTTCGTCCAGCGTTACCGATTCCTGCACAGCCGCAGCTTCCACGGTGACCACGCAGTAAGGTGCCATCAGAGGCGCTGTTCTGGAATCGCCGTAGGCAGAAATCACGTAGGTGCCGGGGGATGCAATGGCGAGACTGGTCTTGCCGTTTTCATCGGTGGTCTTTTCACTGATGGCTGTGAAGCTGCCATTGCTCCAAATGCCGATCTGTGCGCCGCTGATGGCTTTCCAGCTTGGATTGGAACCGGAGGCAGCGCCCTCATAGCCGGTCAGCGTCAATTCAACGGTCTCGCCCTGCTGCACGGTGAGATTCTTCGGCGTAAATCTGGTGTAGTGGTCTTTATAGGCTTCTTCATACATCAGTACAGCCGCATAAAGCGTATCGCCTGCTTTGACTGTAGAATCAGCATCACCGATAAATCTGCTCAGGGGAATATCATTTTTGAAGAACAGCAGATTGCTGGTTTCTTCGCCCCACAGCTTGATGGTCCAGCCGCTTTCTGCCAGTGCGAAACCATCGGGGCAATGGGCTGCATGGGCAGCTTCCATAGCTTCGGCGTAGGTCAGCATGCCATCAGAATTCAAATCTTTGACAGTAACCGGCTCATTTACCAGCGCCAGCACGCCCCGCTTGCTGATGGTTACATAGACCACGGCATCTTCTGCAGGGTCTGCCAGTTCGACAGTTACAACGCAGGATGCCTTCTTACCATTGATGGTGGTTGCGGTGATGGTGGTCTGTCCCACCTTTTTGGCTGTAATGATGCCGCTGCTGTTAACTGTTGCAACGCTCTCATCGGAAGATGTCCAGGATACGGACTTGTTTGCCGCATTGGACGGCTCCACAGTGGCAGTCAGTGTCTGGGTGGAGTTGATGGTCATGGTCAGTGTTTCAGCGCTCAGGGAAACACTTTCAGGCTGCGCCTCCTTGACGGTCACAATGCACAGAGGCGGCATAATGGGCGATTCCATACCGTATTCATCGGCATAGTTGCCGGTTGCGGAAACAATATAGGTTCCGGCTTTCTCAAAGGACAGTGTTACCTTGCCGTTGGCATCGGTCACTTTTCCCAGAGACGTGTAACTGCCACCGGAAGAACCGCTGTAAGTACCTACGGAAATGCCGCCCGCGGGAACAGACTCACGGTTGTAAGTCTCCCAATTCATCGCAAGGGCATACAGCGTCAGATCAAACGCTTCCCCTGCGGTGACGGTCTTGGAAGCAGTTCCGAAATGGGTATACACATCGGAGAAGCCGTACAGGTCCACCATGTTTGTGGCATACAGATTATCTCCGTTTTCGACTGTATCCGTGCCGACACTATATGCCAGAGGAACATTATTGATCAGGAAATAGTTGGAACCGCCGGTCTGAACATCCCACATGGTAGTTACAAAGAGGCCGTAAGAACTCTCTTCCGCAACATATTCCTTCCCGTATTCCTCATGGAGAATCACCAGCGCATCATGGAAGGTAAGAGCACCGTCATTGTCCTGATCCAGAACGGTGAGGGATTTTCTTATCAGCGCCAGTGTGCCCTGATTGTTGATGGTAATCGTAACTTTTGCTTTCAGTTCATTGGGGTCATTGACTGTGACGGTGCAGCTTGCGGTCTTGCCGGCAGCGGAAGCGGTGATTACAGCTTCACCCGCTTTCAGGGGGCGAACCACGCCGTTTTCTACCGTTGCAACGCTTTCATCGGCAGAAGTCCATGTGACTGCAGCGGTCTCGGGGGTTACTGTGGGTGTCAGGGTCAGGGTACTGCCCAGATCCACCAGCGCTTCGTCTTTATCCAGCGACAGACTGGACTCACTTACACTTGTTACTCTGACTGTATGGGTGGGAGAGTCCGCCTTGCCGTCGTTGGCGGTAAAGACCAGCTTCTGCTCTTTTGTCGTCGCTTCGGTGAAGGTATAGCTGAAGTTCTCTTCAGCATCCACAGTGTTGTTACCGATCTTGACCTTGTAAGTCAATGTATCACCATCGGCATCCTCAAAGATATCCGCCAGATTCAAGGTGAAGGGAACACCGGTGTAAGCAGTTGCTGTAACGGATGCGGCAACACCGGTTCTCAGTGCAGGTTCTGTATTTGCACCGCCGATACCCTCGAGCTTTACAACAATTTTTCTTGTATCACTCACGCCGCCTGAACTGGCAGTAACATCAAATTCTGTGTACCCTGCGGAAAGATTAGCATTGGTGCTAGTAGTAACAGATTCGCCGTTAACGACAATGCTGGGAGAGCCGTTCTTTGCAAACATTAGGGTGACTTTTGCTTTTAGGGCAGACTCATCGGCTCCGTTAGCAGGGGTCAGTGTTACTGTGCAGGTACTTCCGGACCAGGAATAGGTCATTTCAGAAATTACACTGTTGTCTGCTTTTACAGTAATCTTTTTAATATAAGCATCCGCTGCAGGCCAACCGCTGCTATTTTGATTGTAAATTACCGTCTTAAGATCAGCAACGGTCTCCGGCTCATCCAGCGCACCATAGGCAAGCTTCGCCGCTTCCAGTACCTGTACATTGGTGACAAGCAGCTTCTGCGCATCGGTCAATGCCTGATATGCATTGTCGGCTGCATTGATGGCTGCCTCGGAGTCACGGGTGACGGTACCGATGGCATTGATCAGGTCAATGACCGTCTGTGCAGCCAGTTCATCGGCAGTAGGCTCTACATAATTGCTGCAATTGCCCTCGTGATTTGCACCGTATGTACAACCTTCGGTAGCACAGGGTTCCGTGGGTGCAACATAGTTGCTGCAATTACCTTCGTGGTTTGCACCAAAGGTGCAGCCTTCGGTAGCACAGGGTTCGGTGGGCGCTACATAGTTGCTGCAATTACCCTCGTGGTTTGCACCAAAGGTGCAGCCTTCGGTAGTGCAAGGTTCGGTAGGCGCTACATAGTTGCTGCAATTACCCTCGTGGTTTGCACCAAAGGTGCAGCCTTCGGTAGTGCAAGGTTCGGTAGGTGCTACATAGTTGCTGCAATTACCCTCGTGGTTTGCACCATAAGTACAGCCTTCAGTGGTGCAGGGTTCTGTGGGAACCTCGGTTGCAAAAACCTGTGCAGGCATGCCCAGCACCATTACAAGTACCAGCAGGATACTCAAAATTCGTTTCTTCATGCAAGAAACCTCCTTCTTCAAAACTCTATGAAATCGCCCGAAAGGGCGGGAAACTGGTTCAGCCGGCTTATGCCGAAAGGTATACTGTGTATCCGTTGGTTCTTCCATAGGGAAATGCCGGATTTATCTTCACCGCAAGAAAGCGGCTATTTTCTTTTGCAGTACCGCCCCCGATCAATAGAGACGGTACCGCGTCCGAAAAGCTGCCCAATGGCTCATAAACAGCTTTTCTTTCTCCGTGTAAGGGGGATTACACGGATTGTTTTTCCTTTTGTGCATTTTTGCGCTGCTGCGCTTTCTGCTTTTTCTCCGCTTTTTTGATGCGGTAAAGCTCCTTCTGCCGCTGGGTTTCCTCCTGATACCGGGCAAAGCCGGTCACCTTGTCGGGAGTCGTCGGCAGTGGCAGTTTCGCTTTCAGCAAAGCTGCCTCCCATGTTCCGAACCGTTGCTCGATCAGGCTGCCGCCCACGATCTCCCGCGGCCATGGTGTGTGCTGTAAAACAGACGCACAGAAACGGAGGTAATCCAAATGCTGCTCGTCGCTATCCGAGTTCCGGTTGGAGGCAAATTCCTGCTCCTGCGCTTCCAGCGCCTGATTCACCATCCGCTTGATGGTCGCCTCATATATGTTGTTTCGTCCCGGATGGGGCATACAGCTTCCTCCCTTCTAAAAAACAAAAAGCCCGGATGACAAAAGGGTACACTTTCCCTATGTCTTCCGAACTTCGGTTCTTCCGTCAGTTCTAAAAATAACTAATCTATTTACTTCTCATTGGGAAGCTGAATGCTTCTGCGAATCTCCTCCACACGGATGGGACGGTTATCCTTGATCATTACCCGAACTTCCCCGTAATCCAAAGAGCGGATCACTTCAATCAGCTGTTTTTCCGCTTTGGTAAGCACCATATTCTTATCCTGCTGCAAAATATTCCCTCCTCAAAAACAAAATGCTGCGGCAGTACAAAATACTGCCGCAGCCGTTTTTCTGCGCAACACATGAACCTCTTTGCCCATCGCGCGGGTGCAAAGAAGCGAAATCCAT
Source organism: Oscillospiraceae bacterium (assembly GCA_017537045.1). Next base: position 37,956 of record JAFYLN010000060.1, read on the forward strand.
TCCCGTAGGTCTTCTGACTTGTGTCTCAAGCAACAGCCTGTCTGCCTTCTCAAGGTTGCCCTCAATGACTGACTTTCGTCAACGGCAGGCTGTCTCGACACTTACAGCGCCGGCAGCGCGGGGACTTGCACCCCATTATCTTGTTCAGCCAGGTACTCGCCATGCGCTATACCCGGCCACGGGAACACTTATTGAATTACCTAGTTATTATAATCCAAAACCCATAAAAATGCAACAGGAAAATTCCCGGTTGAATAAAAGAAATCGGAGTGGTATAATGGTATCGCTTTCGTGGGAAACAGGTGTAAATCCTGTGCGGGGCCGCCGCCGTGATGTGGAAACACTCAGTCGGTATCACGAAGCACCAATACATCTCGTTATAAGCTGCGCGCACCAGTGATTGAGAAATTGCTTATAAGGAGAGATTCCAAATGAAAAAACTGCTTTCCCTGCTGCTTGCCCTGGTTATGGTCTTTGGCCTGATTGCCTGTGGCAACACCACCGCACCCGAAACCACTCCCTCCACCGAACCCTCTGCGGAAGTCACGGATGCACCCACCGACGCACAGCCTGCCGGGATTTCCTTTACGGTTGTTGTGACGGATGTTGACGGTACTGAAGCTGCCTTCGAGTACACCTCCGATGCAGAAACCGTCGGCGCAGCTCTGCTGGCTGAAGGCCTGATCGCCGGTGACGAGAGTGACTACGGTCTGTATGTGACTACCGCAAACGGTATCACTGCTGACTGGGCCACCGAAAATGCGTACTGGGCATTCTATATCAACGGTGAGTACGCGCAGACCGGTGTGGATGCTACCGAGATCACCGAGGGTGCTGTTTACGCTCTGACCAAGACCATTTCTTACACCCAGATGGGTGAGGGTGCCACCAGCTTCTACCTGACTGTCAAGGATGTGGACGGCACCGTTACCAAGTTCCAGATCAACACCGATGCTACCACTGTTGGTGAAGCACTGCTGGCACTGGAATTGATCGCCGGTGACGAAAGCGATTACGGCCTGTATGTGAAGGTTGTCAACGGAATCACCGCTGACTACGATGTTGACAAATCCTACTGGGCGTTCTACATCGACGGCGAGTACGCGCTGACCGGTGTGGACGCAACTGATATCGTCGCAGGCACCACCTACGAGCTGGCCAAGACCGTGTCCGAATAATGATCAGGAGGACACAGACAGATGAACAACTATACTAATCTGACCGGCAGAGAAGACCTGCTGGAAGCCATCACCACTCTGGAAAAAGAACTGGCAGCCAAGACCGGCAAGGAAGTTGCCCTGGTTGCATACAGTCCCGTAAAGTATGCTGAGCTGAGCGAGGATGCAGAAGCACTGGCAAAAATCACCGAGCTGGAACAGCTGCTTTCCAAGAAAAGCGGCAAGGATATCGTCCTGGTCGCCTTCTCTATCTAACTACATAGCGAAAGGGCCGCTGATGCATCATGCACCAGCGGCTCTTTTGGTTTTGCTTATACATTGAAACGGTCATAGCTTTCATAGCAATCCAGACAAAGCTTCTTGCCGCCTGCAAGACGGATCCAATTGGCTCCGGTGGACTCGCCACAGCAATCGCAGGTATAGGAGTCAAACAGCCGAGCCTTTTCCGGCAGACAGATCGTAGTTTCCTTCACATCAAACATCTCTTCCGGATTACATCCCTGATAGTAGGCAAAGGATTCCTCTCTGGTCATACCTTCAGGCTTGGGTTTGAGTACCAGACGAACAGACTTTCCGGTCTTGCGGTTGTAGAAAGAGAATGCCTGCTTACCACGCATATGGAACAGAAGATTTCCCTTGCCGATGCTGCAACCCAGCATCACCTGGATGCCGTCAATACCGCAGGCATCATTTTCCGCAATGCATACCACCTGCTCATCAGAGGAAAACTCCAAATTCAGAAGCTGGATGGCATACAGACTTGCCTTGTAGCCAATGGTCAGGCCACCGCATTCGTGACCGTGAAAAGCCACACAATCTTGCCAGGTTTTCATATTCTTCCTCCTTATTCTTCTACCAGCACCATGTGCCGGTCTTCAATTTCTACTACTTTCGCATCCACACCGTAGACTTCCTTTAGCGCATTACTGTCCAAAATACTGCGGTCACCGTGACGGTAAACCTTACCGTCTTTCAGCAGCAGGAAGTGGTCACAAAACCGCAGTGCCAAATTCAGATCGTGGATGACAACGACTGCGATCATATTGTCTTTGTGGCAGATTTCCCGAACCATTTTCAGCACCTGATACTGATTCTGAATATCCAGAGCACTGGTAGGCTCGTCCAGCAGCAGCACCTTCGGCTGCTGGGCCAGCGCTCTTGCCAGCATAACCTTTTGCTTTTCACCGCCGGAAAGCTGATTTAAGAATCTGCCCCGCATATCCTCCACATCCAGCCGGTGCATGGCATCGTGGACGATCATGTGATCCTCTTCCGTAAAGCCCCATTTCATATAGGGTCTGCGGCCCAGCATTACCACATCGTGAACGGTCATTTGGGTGCTGGGTACACTTTGAGAAACAAAGGCTACTTTCTTTGCCACTTCTCTGCCGGTTTGCTTCAGCAAGTTTTCGCCATCCAACATCACTTTGCCGGAGTCCGGTTTCAAAATATGGTTGAAGCATTTGAGAAGTGTACTTTTGCCCACACCATTGTTGCCAAGGATCGCCAGGAACTTACCGGGTTCCATCCGGAAGGATACATCCTTCAGAACATCCGGACAGCCTTTGTAATGATAACTTAAGTTTTTCACTTCCATCATTGTTTCTTACCTCCTTTGAACAGCAGGTAAAGGAACAGCGGGCCGCCCAGGAAAGAGGTAATGGCACCAATGGGCAGGATCACCGGACTTATCACTGTTCTTGCAAACAGATCACCCAACAGGAGCAGGGTCGCACCGCCTAAAATAGAACCGGAGATCAAATACACGTGGTTGTTTCCTACCACCATCCTGACGATATGGGGTGCAACCAGACCGATAAAACTGATAAGACCCACATTGGAAACCACAACGGAGCTGCACAAGCAGCATAGTACCATGCCCACAAGGGTCAGCCGCTTCACATTGATACCAAGGCTGATGGCAGTTTCTTCACCGCTGAGCAGCGCATTGTAATCCCAGCGGTGCGCATAGCAATAGACACACAGAATTGCCACAATGATAGCCATGCCACCGAGGTCTTCCCAGCCGGTACTTCCGAGATCTCCAAATGTCCAAAACACCAAGGTGGAAAGTTGCACTTCGTCAGCAAAATACTGGATCAAGGTTGTTGCACCGGTGAACATAGAACTAATGGCCACACCCGCCAGTACGATGCCCTCCGGGGATACCTGCCGGAACTTGGACAGACCCAAAATCACCAAAGCTACCGTTATGGATCCAACGAACGCACACAGAGGGATGCCGAAACGGTTGGTTGCGCCCAGTCCTAACACAACAATCGCAAAGGCTGCACCAAAGGTTGCGCCTTGAGATACACCCAAAGTAGAAGAAGATGCCAGGGGATTGCGCAAAACCGCCTGCAGAATGCACCCGGCAAGACCTAATCCACCACCGGCTAGAATCGCCGTGATGATGCGGGGCAGACGGTTATTTTGCACAACGATATTGATCTTTCTGTCAGAGGACTGTCCAAAGATACCCTTGACCAGTTCGCCAATGGGCGTTTCATAAGAACCCGCACGCAGGCTCAACAGAATCGTCAGCAGCAAAATACAACTAAGGACAATCAAAAAACCAATGCTTCTGATCTGATTTCTGTGATAAAGCCCGTCGATATTATTCTTCTCCAATTTCGATGGGACGGAATTCATAACCGGCCTCCTTCAAATCTGCATAGGGATTTATTCCCAGCAGCATTTCAAAAATCTCTCCAGCCTTTACAACCGGGTCAATATCCGCAAACTGCTCCGGGAACATCACGCAGGCCGCATAGTAAGCATCTGCCAGCGCTGTTTCCAAATTGGAAGCAGAGGAACGGAAGGAGATCTGAGAATAAACTTTTCCTTCCTGCACAGCAGTAAGGGAGTTGTAATAGTCGGGATTCTTGGCGTAATCCTCTTTGATAAGGCTCATACCGTTAAAGTCTACAAAGATAATATCCGGATCCCAACTCAGAACCTGTTCCAGATCAATATCAAAGGCACCGTTTTGTCCCGTGGTATCTGCCAGATTCTTGGCACTAATTAGCGTAAAGGGACCATAACCAGCTTCTGTGCCCTCAAAGCCGTGAGCACCTTTAAAAGAAACACCGGCCACATAGACAGAAGGCTTTTTGTTATCCGGAATATCCTTGGCGCGATCATTCAGGTCTTTCTGAACGCCCTTTAAGTAGTTGGTCAGCTCTGTGGCACGATCCTGCTTACCATAAAGCTCACCCAGAATACGAATGGTATCATAAGCATCTTGATCCAAAGTCTTATCGCTGCCGGGAACCACAACAACAGGCGTGCCTGTTTTCGCCTGCAGGTCATCTGCCTCCACAGAGGCGGACTTGCTCATGATGATCACATCCGGAGCGAGGTTGATGATCTCCTCTGTGTAAGGCTGACCGTTGGTGCCGATGACAGGCAGACTCTTGAACTTATCGAAATTCACATAGTTATAAAGCCGGGACATTCCGGGCTTTACTTCATAATCCTCCACGCCGATCACCAGATCCTGCGCGCCCACATAACAGGTGTAGCGCAGTGCGCCCACGCCAACACAGACGATGGACTCCACTTTTTCCGGCACTTCTACCTGGCGACCCGCACCATCGGTGATAGTTCGGGTATTTCCATTATTCGTTTCTGCTGTACCACAGCCTACCAGCAGAGCAATACAAGTAACTACAGCCAAAAGCAAAGCAACAATTTTCTTCATAGGGCATTCCTCCTGCGTTCTTTATGGTAGCATTATAAAGTACGGCAGACACCATCACAAGCCGGGTGGGGGGATATTTTTCGATAATTTTTTATCTATATCCCCCGGAGGGGGTTATGGATGTTTCCCGGTTGCATCACAATAGAGAAAACTTTGGGAGGTCGCCATATGGATGGCGTGGTAGCCGCGGTAAAGTCAAAAATCAATGTACTGCTGGAAGAAAAGGATTTTGTGCTCATTGCTATCGACGGTAAATGCACCTCCGGCAAGACCACCTTGCTTCCCACTTTTTCTCCGGTGTTATCGGTTTGTTTCGGTTCTATCTGTTTGAAAACATCAACTATACCGACGAGCAAATCGAAATTATATTTGGAAATATGCTGAAAACGGTTCTGTCCATTGTGGATCATGTATCGCATCCTCTCTCAAAAAGTTTCCCATCGATTTCTGTTTGAAATCATTTCCACTCTTTCCGCCACTTAACATTCATAGCTTTTATGCCATTGGTCAAAATAAGCGTACGGAACAGAAAATGCTTTCTTCGGAAAGTGTTTTCATCCGAAGAAAGCAAAAGGAGAGATTTACGATGAGCAATTCCAACAACAACCAGCTGAACATTCCTCAGGCTCGTGATGCTATGGACCGTTTCAAGATGCAGGCTGCACAGGAAGTCGGCGTCAACCTGACCAACGGTTACAACGGTCACCTGACCTCCCGTGAGGCAGGCTCCGTCGGCGGCCAGATGGTCAAGAAGATGTGTCCCGTACGAAGCATGAAATTTGAAAGAAAGAATCGGATTTCGGCCGGACATGTGCAGAAAGTGGAGTACATAGCTGTAATTTCTGCACAGTATAATCATTACAATACCGTTGAAACTTCTCGACAAAAGATATATTCTCGCGATTAATGTATATTCATATGCTGCATTCTCATTGCTTTAACAAACAAATCCGTATTCTTCATTGGAAAATTGCGAGCTTTTTGCGCGCATTGATCTTTCCTATACTGACAAAAGTGTTACTTCCAGCAGGAACTGCACATGGAATCTTTGAATTTCAAGGTATTATCTCTTGCAGCGGATCCACACTTGGGTTATAATTCAGGAAAGAGCGAGTTTTCCATTATCCATATGATGTCTAATAGTTTCCCAGTATAAGGAGTAATTATGAAAGAGCAGTTTAACCTAAATTCCCCCTGGATGCAGCGGTTTGCCATGCTGACCAATCTTGTGATGCTGAATATTCTATGGTTGATCTGCTGCATCCCGGTCGTCACCGCCGGTGCTGCCACTTCTGCTCTGTACTATACGATTTTCCAGTACCATACCAAACAGGACGATGCGGTACTTCAGCCCTTTTTCCGCGGTTTTCGAACGAACTTCCAGCAATCCACTGTGCTGCATCTGCCCCTGTTGGCCGTAGTGATTCTATTGACATTTGACATTGTGTATCTGGCATCCCGAGGACAAGGTACTGCGATTCTCTTTCTGCTGATTGTGGCCATTTTCTTAGTTCTGGGCATGATGGTTCATCTGTTTCCTCTCATTGCACGTTTTGATATGGATTTCAAAGCATTGCTGAGCACCGCTTTTTCTCTGGTAGTCCTGCATTTTCCCACCACATTACTGGTCATTGCACTGACTCTGCTACCCGCTTTTTTGTTAGCGCTCTTTCCGTCCCAGTTCCTGCAATTTGGCGTTGCTTGGGCCGGTGTTTGGTTTGCGGCAATTGCCTTTTTCTTTGGCAAATACCTGCTGAAAATTTGGGAAAAGCATCTATCTGTCCAGCAATAAGTAAATGCGCAAAAGATGGGACTGTTGCAAAACGCAAGTTTTGCAGCAGTCCTTTTTGTGGTCTTCGAACCAGTTTTATCATGTGCTTAACGGTTTTAAGTGTAGTTTTGGGATTATTTCAGGCATTGCAAAGCTGACCGGGAGATTTCTCACGGTCTGGCTGTGGAATTTTTGAGCATTTTATCTGCTACGCAACTTTTTTCTCAGAATAATGTGTTTCCAGCCTTCTTTTTTGCTGCTTCATCCATCGTTTTTTGAGGTTAAAGCCCAATGCAAGGAATAATAGCTCTATCCGTACATTCTTCTTTCCGGTTGTTAAGAATCTGCGGAATCCGAAATCATTCTTTATAAGACCAAAGGCCCCCTCTACCTGAATAGAACGGTTCATTCGTAACTGAATTCCTCGTTCACTGATGATGTTCTCTAGTGATTGAGCCCGCTTCTCCCAGAAGGTTTCTTTCATAATGACTTCTTTGGGTTCGTTTATATCCTGCTTCCGGCAGCATTTTTCTCTTTATGGACAATTCTGGCAGCTTTCGCAGCGATACCATGCTCTGGTTACCGGTATACCATTCTTTACCTCTGTGGATACTTTTGTGCAGTACAGCTTTCTGCCATCCGCACAGATGAAGCAGTCCTCATTCTTGTCGTACTTCATATTCTCAATACGGCCAATCTGAGATCTGTATTTCTTCGTCTTCTGTGCTTCATAGTTAGAGGGCTTAATAAAGCTCATCTGCCCATTGGCTTCCAGATACAGATAGTTGTCCAGACTCTCATACCCTGCATCTGCGGTTACTTCCTCATACCGCCGCTTATGCGCCATCTCCAGTTTGTGCATAAAGGGGATAAGAGTACCTACATCGGTTCGGTTGGAAAATACATCGATGCCGGTAATATATTCGCTGTTGACTGCGATCTGGACATTATACGCCGGTTTCAGCTGACCATTTCTCATGTGGTCTTCCTTCATCCGCATAAAAGTGGCATCCGGATCCGTTTTGGAGTAGCTGTTGCGGTCTTCTCCCATAATGGTAAGCTGCTCTTCATACTTTCTCCACTGCAGACACAAACGGTCTATTGCTTCCCATTCCCGCTGCTGCTCTGTTTTGTGCTTGCCTTTACCGCTTACAAAGCTGATTCCTTCTGCCTTGCCGACAAGAAGATTCTCCAATTCGCTGAGTGTTTTACATCCTGTAAGTTCCAGAACCTTCTGCTTCGCTTTTGTCAGGTTCTTCTCCGCTGTTCCACGCCAGTTGAAAGTATACCTTCCTGCCCGGCTTTCGATCTTGGTGCCGTCTATGAATACACTCTTGTGGTCAACTTCATTTTGCTTCTCCAACAATTGGACATACTGGTAAAACAGATCCTCCACAGCTTCGGCACAGCGTCCTGTTCTGAACCGGGAAAGGGTAGAATGATCCGGTGCCTTCCCGTTCTCAAGAAGCCACAAAAAGTCAACACGATATTTACAGGCTTCCTCCAGTCTGCGGGTGGAATAGATACCACACTGGTATCCGTATGCCATTACCTTGAACAACACCCGTGGGTCGATGACCGATTTTCTTCCTTTGGAAGAATACGCTTCATACAGTTTCCTGTAATCCAGTTCCTCAAGCTGGGCGCTGGTCACACGGACGGGTGCGTCCTCTGGTAATAAAATTTCACTGTTCAGTACAAGTACCAGTTGATTATTTCCCTCGGATATTCTATACTGGACGTGCTGTGTTTTGTTTCTCATCAATTCAATTTTACAGCAAAAAGGCACATCGGCCAACTCCTTTCGGAGCTGACCGATGTGTTTTTTACTTAGCGCATTTTGCAACGCGCCCATCTTTTGCTCTATTCCGCAACCTTTTCCATAAACCGCTTTACGAATTCGTCGTCCGCAACTTCCGGATAGGCTGCCCAGAGCCGGTCGATTTCTTCTGCCTGACCCTTAGAGAGAACTTCATTGGGATTCAGGCACCACAGACCGCGCATCAAATTCTGCTTCATCAGCACATAGTGCATGCCGGGAATACAACCGTGGAACTTGTGGGCCACGTCGAAAATTGCGCCGTTTGCTTCCGTCAAATGCTCCGCCACCGTCAGCAGTTGGGCATCGATCTTACCGGTCCGCTGACATTCCTTGCAGGCATTGAAGATTTCAACCGCCCGGTTGGTCCAAACAGACCATTGGCCCAGCAGGCCACCCACAAAAAATTTCTTCTTGCCGTTGTGAACAAAGGGGGTCAGCAGATCCATCACGATGTGATCATCGTTGCCGGTGTACAGCGCCACTTCATCGCAACGGGCAGATTCCATAACACCCTTGACCAAATCCTCGGTCCGGTAGCGGTCAAAGCAAGCACACTTAATGGCCACCACATTGGGAATATCCGCCAGCCTTCTCCAATACTCCCGGGACAGCTTTCGGCCACCAACAGCCTCCTGCAGGTAGAAACCGATGACCGGCATCACCTCAGCAACCGCCTCAGTCCGCTCCAGCAGCTGTTCCTCCGTCAGATGGCCCAAACCGCCGGGACTCAACAGCACCGCATCGAAGCCCAGACGCTTTGCAACTTCTGCTTCCTCGCAAGCCTGCGCAGCTTCACCGCAGGCGCCTGCAATCCGAACAATGGTCTTGCCCGTTTCTGCTTCATACTTGCTGATTTCGGCTGAGACAAACTCCAGAACCGGCTCAAACAGATTGAACTGGGGATCGCGGATCTCAAACTGGGTGCTGTGTACAGCGGCTGCCACGCCGCCAGAACCGGCTTCCAGATAATAACGGATCATCCGTTTCTGGTACTTTTCATCCAGCTTCCGGTCCTCGGTCAAAGCAAGGGGAATGGCAGGGATCACCGTACCCCCATGCAAGATTTTCAACGCACGTTCCTGATGGGTCATTAGTAGTTACCGTTCCTTTCTTCGAAATGGGTCGGCTTGCCCAGGCTGCGGCCACCGCAGTTCAGCCACTCAGCCTGCCACTGGATCAGCGCATCCAGGCAAACGGTGGGATAGCCAAAGAGAGTAAACATCTTGCCGGCATTATTCAGATAAGCGGTGGGAGCTTCTTCGCCGACGAAGGTAACTTCCTTGCCCAATGCCTTGGCCAGCTGCTGCGCAGTACGCTTAACACCGGCCGTTTCCGGGCCGGTCACATTGACGATGCTCACATCGGGACTGGTGTGCAACAGCAGTCGGATAGCCGCCTCGTTGGCATCCTTCTGCCAGATGCAGTTGAAGCTGGGCATGGCGGACAGATCCACACTCTTGCCGGACAGAATGGTCTGGGCAATATCGTGGAGTACGCCGTAACGCAGGTCAATGGCGTAGTTCAGTCGCATGATGCAGACGCTGGTGCCATAGGTCTTGGCAGCATACTCAAAAGCACGCTCTCTTGCCAAACAGGACATGGGATACTCGCCCACGGGATTGGGAGCAGTCTCTTCCGTTGCACCGCCGCTGCAGGTGGGCACCTTAGGGTACAGATTACCACTTGAGAAGGCCACAATTCTAGAATTCCGGAACCGTCTTGCCACCAAAGTAGGCAGACCTGCATTCATACCCCAAGTCAGGTACTCATTACCATTGGTGCCGAACTTCCTGCCGGCCATGAAAATGATGTTCTCGCAATCAGGAAGGTTTTCCAGCACACCGTCAGCGGTCAGGTTCGCAGCAATGATGGTAACGCCTTCGTTTTCCAGACGCTTCGTTGCATCTGCATCGGAAAAACGGGAAACCGCATAGACCTTTTTCTTCAGGCCTGCAGCCTTCACCGCCCGGGCAGCCAACACGCACATATCAGGACCCATCTTGCCGCCTGCACCCAGAATCATAATATCGCCTTCGATTTTGGTCATATCATCGATTAGTGCCTGAGAAGGAGTACTCAACAGTTCATTCAGAACTTCTTCATTCCAACTAATATTGCTCATCAAAAAAGCCTCCCTTTGTTCAATCGGATCGTTGCTATATCCTGATTGTTTTTGTTTGATTTTCAATCGCAGATTTCACCGCGAGAATCACGCGGACATGTTTAGTCAGTTCCGCGGTATCCTTCGTCACTTGTCCGGTTTCAATCGCCGTCAGAAAATGCCGCATATTTTCAACGAAAATATCACCGGCATCAATTTCCTCACAGATGCAGCTATTGCCGTTGATCTCCACACGGCACGTCTTCGAGCCATTCAGGACCAGACGAACCCGACAGGCTTCATAGGTAACATAGACTATAAATTGATCATGTGCGGAAACTTCAGCCGCCACACTGCGGGGATCATAACCAAACAGCTCCAGCATGATCTCCACCGCGTGGGGCAGATAGAAGAAGATTCCGTCATAGGGGCTGTCGATGTCCGCATTGTATGTAATCGTCGCCTCCCGGATCTGCCCAAACTGCTTTGCTGCAATTTGCTCTTTCAGTTGCAGGATCTGCCTATTGTACTTAAATCCGGAACCACCGCATATCACAGCATCGTGGACAGCAGCAAGCTGCTTCAGTTTCTGCATATCTTCCGATGAGGTGCATATCGGCTTGTCAATAAAGACCGGATACCCCTGTTGGATAATTTCTTCTGCAACAGCCACATGATCACTACCTCTGCGATGCAGGATCATGAAGGCATTGCAATATTCATAAAGTTCTTCCGTCGACGAGACCGCATGGGGGATATTTCCCTTTTCCATAGTGACCCGGCAGTGTTCCGGTGTATCGTCCACGCCATAGACCGCAGTCACCCTCGCGTTGGGAAAACGGTAATTTCCATTTTGGTCTGGCTCATTACATACCTGCCCAAAAGCCCGGGCATGCATGCTTTGGGAGCCGATCAATCCGATTCTGATTTCTTGATTTTTCATGATGCTAGAATTTTTGTTTGGTCATTCGCCTGGCATATTCCGCTTTGATTTCATACTGCAGCGGTTTCCCCTCTGCAAATCCCAAAATATCATCCGCCAGTCGCATGGCAATCACCGGCGTCCGATCACTGGTGGGTCCGCCCTGATGGGGTATGCAATACACATTTCTCAGACTCCGCAGGGGGCTATCCACGGGCAGCGGTTCCTTGCAGTAAACATCCAACACTGCCATAAAACGATTTTCTTTCAGTGCTTCAATCATTTCCTCTTCCCGGACGATCGCGCCTCTTGCGGTGTTCAGGAACAACGCCCCATCCTGCAACAGGTCAAAGTGCTCCTTGCCGATCATCCCCTTGGTTCGCTCGTTCAGAGCCGAATGGATGCTGACCACCTTGCAGGTAGAGAAAATTTCCTCAACAGATGCCTGCACCGCATTATTCTGTGCCAGATACTCCGGATCGATGGGATAACCGGAATAGAGCTTCAACTTCACACCAAAGGGTTTGAGCATCGCAATCAGTTTTTTGGTGATAGCTCCCATGCCGATCAGACCAACAGTCTGTCCCAGCAGGCCCTCCGAAAGAGGACAGTTTGCCGACTGCCAGAGACCTGCTCTGGTATCTTCCACATAGTGCACCATTTTCCGCAGACCCAGCAGCATATAGCCGATGACACCTTCTGCCACGGATTCTGCAAACATATCGTTGCCGCTGATGATTTTAATGCCCGCTTCGTACACATCCGGCGCCACATAGTCCGCCACACTGCCTCCGGTATGGGCAATCAGCTTCACAGAGGTTTCTTCCAGCAAAGCGTGATCCATCATAGGATTGCCCCAGCCGATCATCATCGCATCCGCATCCTTGGCATACACGGGGATATCCTCCGGTTGTACACGTCTATCCAGAGGGAAATAGGAAACTTCAAACCGTTCTTCCAGATAGGCTCGCACCTCATCTGTCATAAACCGTTTCCATGCATTTACCGTCCGCGGAATTGCAACAAATAATTTCATACTGTACCTCCAAAGGCCTCCGGAGCAGGCCGATTCGTGAAAAGCGGAGGTGCCAATCATATCGCTTGACACCTCCGCAGAGCTTAATTATTCAGACCGTTTTAATGTCAAGTTGGAATGCCGACCCGAATTAGTTGGCACGGTCGTATGCAGCCTGGTAGACATCGACAATGTCCTGCAAACCCATCTTTTCCAGATCCTTGATATAGTTCTCCCAGCCGGTTTCGATGTCAGCTTCACCGCTGATGAACTTTGCAGTGCTCTCTGCAATGTATGCATTGATATCGGTGAACGCATCGTTATAGGTATCGGTCTCGTCCTGAGTCAGAACCAGAGTGTTCAGATCGAAGGGAGTCTCGGCATAGGGCCACAGGTTGTTGATAGTGCCCTGACCCTTAACGCCAACACCGTTCACAGGAGCGCTGGAGTAGGGGAACAGGCCGCCTTCGTAGCCACTGTACAGAGCAGTCTGGAAGCTCTCGCTGGCCAGGAACTTGCCCATCTCGATGCCTTCGTGCTCCAGCTCGGTGTAGATGCCGGTTGCATCGTCCAGAGCATGGTCAACGCCGATCTCACCCAGCCAGGGTGTGATGCCGTACAGAGTGCCTTCCTCGTTCAGAGGATCGGAAGCAGGTGCGTACCATGCATCGAACCACTTAACCATGGTCTCGATATCTTCACACTTGGTGCTGATGGCATTGATTCTGCCCCAAGAGCAGGAAGGAGCCTTGTACCAGTGCTGGGTTGTGTAGTATTCGCTGGTCAGAGGAGCCAGAACGCTCATGTTGGCATAACCCTCGGCGGTGTGACCGTTATGGTCAGTTACGATAGCAACATGGTCACCTGCTGCCAGAGCCTGGCTGGCGGTAGCTTCCTGAGAGTAGATGTTGGTGTTGAAAGCACCGGTTTCCCACAGTTCGTTCATGAACTCCAGCAGGTGCTTATACTGCTCGGTTGCAGCGCCCAGAACGACGTTGCCCTGAGCGTCAACAGTCAGTTCGGTCAGCAGCAGTTCGCCGAAAGCGGGGAAGAAGTAGCTCATGATACGCTTGGTGCTCCAACCCATACGGTTTGCAGCATAAGCGTTAACAGCAATGAATTCGGGGTCATTTGCGCCATAGTGAGCCTGCAGCTCGGTAACGAACTGAATGAACTCATCGGTGGTAGCAGGAGCCTTTTCCCAGCCGATTTCCTTCATCATGTCGGTACGGTAGTACAGCAGGTTGTTGAAGCCGGTGCTGGTGACGGTCAGAGTGGGCAGGCAGTAAACGCTGCCGTCCTCATTCTGGACGACGTTCAGAACTTCGGGGTTTGCTTCGATCACAGCGGAGAAGTTGGGCATGATGTCCAGATAGTCCATGAAGTTGACGAAGTAGCCGCCCTGGCCGTACTCATACATGGTTGCCTTATCCATGATGCTTGCGTACAGGAAGATTGCGTCAGGCAGGTCCTTACCGGTCAGTGCCAGCTGGATCTGCTCAGCAGTCAGGTAGCTCCAGTCAATGTCGACACCGGTAGCCTTTTCCATCGCAGCGGTGATCACGGTTTCGCCATCATCACCAAAGATATCACTGCCGGCAACGATATCAAAGGTTTTGTCACTCTGGAGAGGGTAACGATCTGCATTCTTCTGAGGTTCCTGGACCACAGGTTCTTCAGCAACGGGATCTGTTGCAGTGATGTCTGCGGCGGGTTCAGTTGCCTTAGGCTCTTCTGCGGGAGCAGAACCGCAAGCAACCAAGCTCATGATCATGGTCAGTGCCAGGATCATCGCAAGGATTTTTTTCATTTTACATTTCCTCCTATTGTAAATGATTTATAGCACGGCATACACCGATACTAACAAGCGGATTGGATCAACCCTTGACAGAGCCGATCATAACACCCTTTTCAAAGTACTTCTGCAGGAACGGATACAGCACCAACAAGGGCAGAGATGCGATGACGATGACAGAATACTTGATCTGGTTGAACAGGTTCGCGTAGTATTCAGCCATCTCAGACTCCGCGTTCGCGGCAGCCTGCATCTGCAGTACCATCTTCTTAATGACCATCTGCAGGGAATGCAGTTCTTCCGCACGGGGCTGATAGTACAGGGAGCTAGTGTAGTTATTCCATCTACCAACTGCGTAGTACAGCAGAATTACACCCAGCATTGCCTTGGACAGAGGCAGCACGATCTTGAAAAACACCTGAATACCGCTGCAGCCGTCAATTTCCGCGGCTTCCTCCAGCTCTTTGGGAACAGAAGATGAGAAAAAGGTTCTGGCAATAATCAGATTGGTGGTAACAACTGCACCTTCCAGAATGACAACGGCCCGGGTATTGATCAGGCCCAGGTCGCGGACCATCAAATAGTGGGGGATCAGGCCGCCGCTGAAATACATGGTGAACACGATCATCATCATAATCACGTTACGGCCCTTCATATTCTGCTTGGACAGGGCATAGGCGGCAGGAATGGTCAGTACCATGTTCAGGGTGACACCAAACACCAGATAAAACAGGGAGTTTGCGTAGCCACGCATGATGTCACCATTTTTGAAAGCCTCAATATAGGCATCAAAGGAGAAACCCTGAGGGACCAGATAAACTTCGCCACGAGCAACTGCAAAAGGATCTGAGAAGGAGTTAATAAGCACCAGATACAGCGGGTACAGGCAAATCAGTGCGATCATTCCAGAGATCAGGTAAATGCCCAGGTCAAATGCCCGTTCGCCCCGGCGGGAATTGTTGAGAGTTTTCACAGTCACGCCCTCCTTAGAACAAGCTGGTTTCTGTGAGCTTCTTGGAAGCCTTGTTTACAGACAAAAGCATGATCAAATTGATGACGTTAACGAACAGACCAACTGCTGCAGAATAGCTGTAGTCACCATTCAGCAGACCACGGTTATAAACAAACGTATTGATCACTTCCGCAGTATCCGCGTTCAGGTCATTCTTCATCAGCAGCACCTTGTCCGCGCCGACGCTCATGATATGACCCAGTTTCATGATCAGCATGATGGCAATGGTAGGCAGAATGCTGGGGATATTGATGTGGATAATCCGCTGCAGACGGGAAGCACCGTCGATTTCCGCCGCCTCATGGAGCGCCGGATCTACGCTGGACAACGCCGCCACGTAAATGATACAGTTCCAACCCAGGCTCTGCCAGACCTCACTCCATACATACAGGTGGGGGAAAGCTTCGCTGCTGGTCAGGAAATCATATTTTTCTCCACCGAAGAACTGGATCACATTGTTGATAAAGCCATTCTGAGTGGTGAAAAACAGGTTGATCATACTGACCAGAACCACCACAGAGATAAAGTGGGGCGCATAGGTGATAGTCTGTACCAGCTTTTTGGCCTTTGCATTCTTCATCTCATTCAGAATCAAAGCAAAGATAATGGGCAGCGGGAAGGTTGCCAGACCGTACACAGAAAGACCCAGGGTATTGCGGATGATCGGTTCAAAGTAGTGAGAATTGAAAAAGCTCCTGAACCACTTCAGGCCTACCCAGCGGCTTTCCCAAATGGACTGAACGCCGGTATAGCGCTTGAATGCAATGACAATACCGCCCATGGGCACATAGTGAAAGATGATGTACCAGATGATCGTCGGAAGGACGAACAGATAGAGCCACCAGTTCTTCTTCATGTAGTTCAGAAACTTTGCAGTTTTGCTCTGAGCAAGTGTGACATTTTCCATAGACATAACTCCATTTGATTTTCCGCATACCACAAGCAGAAACCCCACTACGCGGTACACCAGTACCAACTTTATAAGTATATAATAGGCCCATCAGCAGTGTTTCTCAACCCGGGATTTTCCGAAAAAACCCCGAATTTCTTGCATCTATTATCATTCTCGCCACTCTGTCCCTCTTCGTTTTGTGCACAACGCACAAAACAGGAAAGAACCTGTACATTCTGTGAACATACAGGTTCTTTCATTAACTTTTACGGTATTGGGTTGGGGGCACACCGTACTTCGCTTTGAACAGGGAAGAAAAATATTCCGCATTTTCAAAACCCGCCAAACCGGAGATTTCAGTCACCTTGTGAGGCGTGGTCTTCAGCAGTACCGCAGCATACTCCATTCGCCTGTCCATGACATATTCTTTAAAATTCTTACCGGTGGTCTCCTTAAACAGGCGTGTCGCAACATAGACAGACGTATTCAGGTGATCCGCCACCGCTGAAAGAGACAAGTTCTTATTGTTGAAGTTTTTCTCGATATACTCCAGCAATTCCGTCCGCATTTTGTTTGCGGTAACCTGTTCTGCCTTAGTATGCTGCACGCAGAATCTTTCCACGGATTGGTGCAACATTTCAAACAATTGTGCCTCGTTGTCAAAGTCTATCAGATGGGCCAGTTCCATTTTGAAATTGCGCATATCTCTAGCTTTTGCGAAGTAGACCGTCATGAGCTTATAGCAGTAATATCTTCTATGCGCTTCCTCATTTTTCATAGTAGTCAGCCGGGATTCCACAATTTCCAGGCAACCCCGGATCGCCGCCACATCCGCTGTTTCCAAACTTTCGCCAAACAGACGAATTGCTTCAGCCACACCGCCGTCCAGTTCCGCCTTGCCGCCCTCATGTTCCGAGACACCGGACAAACTTCTCAGATAGGAAGACCGGATGCCCGCAACCTGATCCACCAGCGTACCGCAGTAGATATTATAGTTTTGACCTGTCACAGCCAGCAGCAAATCAGACACCTGATTCTGCAAGTCACTGACTTCTGCTTCATTGTGCAGCACACAAATCATCAACTGCTGCGGCTGATAAGTTATACTGGTAATATAGCAGTCACAGCCATATTGCGTCTTCATTGCTTCTGCGATTTTATCGGCACAGGTAGAATTAACAGGCGGACCCTGCAGTGCCAGAACAATGTATCCGCACACGCCCGTCTGCAAACCGCTTTCTGTCAGGATTTTTTCCTCCACCGGGCGTCCTCTCAACAAATCACCCAGCAGGAAGTTCCGCAGCTGCTGCTTTTGGTCGTATAGCTTTTCATCCACTGCCAAGAAGGCAGAGTCCAGAATCTCCAATTCAGACATTTCGGCAAATTCTGCCTTATCACTGTGCTTGCTGACCAACAGCTTCAGGGGTCGGTAATTGATGTACACCGTTAAAGCCAGCAAGACCGAAATCACCACGATGGAAAAAATCAGGATGGTACGGATATCACTGACCCACTCCCGCAGGTATGCTTCCATGCCGTCTTCGTAAATAGAAACCAGGCAGGTGTAGCCGCTGGCAGGGTCGCGGTACTGATAGATGCGGATATTTTCGTTTCCGTTGGAGGTCACATAAATATCTATCCCTTCCCCTGCCAAAAACTTTTGGAAATCTTCATCGTCACACAGTTGCTTGGTAAAGTCCCGGCCTCTGACCAGCAGATTACCCTGTTCATCCAGAAGCGCTACAGAAGAGCAATCATGAAATCTTGCCTGCAGCTCCTTTTCCACCACAGTCTGATCCATAACAAAGAACACCAGCGCGTCCTTTTTCACGACGGACAGGAAGGACACCGGCTTTACCAATACGATCAGGTCGTTTTTACTGCCCATATACTGAGCGGTTGAAATAATCCGGGTGTACTCTTCCTCCTCGAAGAACCGCTCAATCTCCTGCCGGCAGACAGGATCTTCCTCCGCCAAAATCTCATAAAGCCGGTCGGAGGTGATATTGACCTTCCGGAACAGCGCATGGTCATTGACCGCAAACCAAACACCCACCTCATACTGATCATTGCTGTACTGATCGATCCGGTTGTGCGCTTCATAGATCTTGTAGGGAGAGCAGTCTTTCTTCGCTGCATTGCGAACCAACGCATCCTGACTGATCTTAATAGCAGTCAGGGACATCTGCTCCGTCTGCTGTTGAAACCACGCCGTACTGCCCGCCAGATTCTCGTAGATGGTTTCTTCATTCATCTTCGAGTATCCCTGCGCGGATTGACCGATCACAAAAATCTGCAGCAGGATCAGTGGAATGCAGCAGAAACCTGCAATTGTTCCGAACAATTGCAACATATAGTTTTTCTGCTTCCAATATTTTATTATTTTCACTGGTTATCCTCCGCCTTTAGACTTTCGACCGTTCCTGCTTACGGAATCTTTATTCGTAGCAACGAACTTCGTACACGCTGTAGAAGGGCTGACCGTTGGTATTTTCCAGAGAGATGATCAGCTCGTCAGTGCAAATCGCATCGAAACGCAGTTCATTCATTCGCTGGAAATTATCCCGGGTCCGGCAAAGCTCTTGCTGGGTGCCGTCCTCCGTTTTGTAAGACACCGTGTAGTCCTTAACCACCCGGTAAAACAGATCGGTGTAATCCGTTTCCGCGCTGCGGCAGAAACGGTTCAAATTGGAATCAAAGAACAGCTTGATCTGAGAAATACTCTGGGGTTTCTCCCAGCGAAGTACGATCCGCTGATCCTCTTTGCTGTCGGAATGCCAGATATTGCTGCCCTTGTAGGGTCTTGTGAAGCCGTTTTGAAGGTTTCCTGCTCCGAACATCGTTTCGTTGCAGTCCACCCAGAAGCACAGACAGCCTTGGGTCACCACCCACTCCCGGTCCTTCATAGCTCCGGTTTCCCAGTCCACATGGGTGGGGTCGGTATTGTGCTTCAGCCAAGCGGTAATGGCTCCGGTGAAGCTGAAATTGGACATTGCCATGGTCAGCGCAGGATTTTCTTCAACTTCCAGGAAGTAGTGACCCACAGGAAGGTCCAGATTCACAGGCAGTTCAATTGCTGCCACTTCAGCAGTTTTCTCCACGGTGACTACTATGTCGCAAACCTTTTCTGCCGGATTGTAATTCTCCGGTTTATCTGCCCGGAACAGGTGGCAGCGCAGCACCGCATCCTCCTTGGCCGTTCCATACAGCCGGATACTACGAACCATACCAGACAGGGGCAAAGACAGAGCCAGAGATTCCGTCAGGGGGCGCAGCTGCTCCTGCTTCATATTTTCCAAAGGCTTTACAGAGGAAACTGTTACAGTTGCCGCTGCTGCCAGATTGGCAGAATCCCGATAGGGTTTACCCACGATGTACTGGTCTGCCCGCAGCAGCATCTGCTGCAGTTCCTCCATGTGATCCTGGCCCACCTGGCGGGGAGATATGCCATACTTTTTGCAAAGATACGCCGCCACTGCATTGGCCTGACCGATGGTGGACAGGGTAGCCATGGTGCGGACGCTGCCCAGCGCCACATGGGAAACGGACATACTGCGTCCTTCCAAAAACAGATTGTCCACATCTTTGGAGTAACCGCAGCGGTAAGGAATCTGGTAAATACCCCTCAAATAGATGTGCTGGTTGATCATTTCCTTGGAGTAGAAGCCGTCCAGCGCGTGCAAATCAATAGACCAGCCGCCGTGTCCGACGGTGTCCTCAAAATCCTGCTGGCGCAGAATATCCCCTTCCGTCAGCATATAGTCACCCATCAGGCGGCGGGATTCCCGCTTGCCCGCAATGGGAGAGATATAACTGAAAGCGTAGTTATCCGCCGGGAATTTTCCGCTGTTTTTGATGTAATCCCAAACACCGTAGACCAGTTCCCGATGGTGCTGCAGAATATCTTCATACTGATCCATCTGGTTCAAGTTGCCATCCAATTCGTAAAACCACATAAACTGGTGGAACATATTGGGCGGGATGACCCGGTGCTCCAGCACGTCGGTTTTTGTGTAGTCCTTGGCAAATTTGGGCGGGGTATAAGGCATAGGATGACCCACATCATGGGCAAAGAAGACCATGGTGCTGGGCAACACACCATTATCTGCCACTTCCGGGGCAAACTTTTCGCCAAATTCCGCCTTTGCCTCCCGGCCGTAACGATACTCCGCACCGGCAAGGTAACCCACAGTGCCGTCACCGGTATCGTCAACGAACAGAGGTGCTTCAAAAACATAGCGGGTCTCCGTGGTGGTCTGTAAGCCGGAAATGGATGCAATGCGGCTGTCATCCCCCATCTGCACCGTATCGATGCAGGTATTGGGGAACAGCATCAGATTTTCTTCTGCCTGCAGCTTATCCAGCAGGATGCCGTCCCAGATGTAGCGGTTTTTCTCCGGATTCTTATACAGATACTCCAGAAACAGTTCCTCAATAATACCGGTTTCCCGGGCATTGTAGTTGAATTCCTGCATACCGCTGGCACCGACGATCATGATCATCAGTTCCGCGCTGGCATTACCGCCGAAATAGGGGCGGTTGGAAATCAGCGCAGTCTTCAATCCCATCCGGGAGCTTTTCAGCGCTGTGCAGATGCCGGGAAGTCCCGCACCTGCAATGACCAAGTCCGCAGCAATTTTGATTTCTTTCAGTTTCATAGGTTCACCCTCAAATATCTGTGGAATGGTCCGTCCGGGATCTTACAAAATCACCTGGATGCTGTGGGTCTTGCCATCCCCCAAAACAGGAATCTTGTTGTCGGCCATCTGCTTGCCATCCAGCCACAGCTGGCGAACGCCCTTGCAGGAGCCGCTTTCGTTGATCACTTCGATTTCGTAGACATCACCACGGAATCTACGCATACCGGTAATCTTTTCCCAACCCGCGGGGATGCAGGGATCGATCACGAATCCATCATGCTCCGGATGGAAGCCCAGCATATACTGAGCCACGGAACGGTACACCCAGCCGGCGGTGCCGGTGATCCAGGCAAAGGAGGTTTCGCCCTTTCTGGGATTCTGGGGACCCAGATACATATTGGTAAAGGCATAGGGCTCGCAGCCGGAATGCTCGGAAGGATTCCACTTGCTGTCGGGCATGATCTTCAGCAGGGTCTCGTAGCCTGCGTCACCTCTGCCCTGAATGAAATCGCTGACCACCTTAAAGGCTGCGCCATGGCAGTAAGTGGTGCCGTTTTCCCAAATGCCGGGCACAAAACCGGTGAGTCTACCGACCTTCTTATCGTAGGTGGTATAGGCAGGATAGCAGGTCAGGGGACCGTAGTCGCAATCCAGATACTTATCCACGGCCGCCAGGCACTTTTGGGTACGCTCTTCGTCGGCAATACCCAGCATGGTTGCCCAGGTCTGGCTGTTCAGGTAGATCATGCCTTCCTTGTTCACCTTGGAACCCACAGGCGTACCGTCATCCTGATAGGCAGTCAGATACCACTCGCCGTCCCAACCGTGTTTGTTGATGGCCTGCTTGATCCGTTCTGCCCGCTCCAGCATTTCTGTTTCGACCGCAGCATCCTGCATAACTACCCGTGCCATTTCCGCCACATCCTTCAGCGCCTGATACAGTGCGATGGAAGTCCATACGCTTTCACCCTTGCCACCCCGGCCGAAGCCGTTCAGGGAGTCGTTCCACTCACCCATGTGCCCCAGAACCAGACCGTGGACTCCGGTATCATCGGAAGAATACCGGGTGGTACGGAGGATATGCTCCCAAACCGTATCCACTTCGCCTTCCATGTAACAGACCTTTTCCTGCAGAAAGGCATAGTCACCGGTTTCTTTCAGATAGGCATTGATGGCAGGGGCCACCCAGGTAGGCAGGTCGGAGTATTCTTCATCCCGCAGGGGATTCCACAGCTTCACGCAGGCGCCGGTTTCATGGATGTGTTCCAGTGTCTCCAGAATCTTCTCTCTTGCAAGGGAGGGATTGAATGCTGCAATGCCCCATGAATCCTGCAGCTGATCCCGGAAGCCCTTACTGCCAGCGCGACCTACCTCCACGCAAAGCTGCACTTGCTGCTTCAACCAGTAATTGGTCAAGTCGTTGATCTTCTTGTCGGGGGTCTGGATGTTCATCAGGCTGCACAGCTTTTCCTTATCCGCTGCGTGAAGTTCCAATGCTTCTTCGAAACGTCCTGCTTCCAGCAACTTGTCGGTGATCCGCTCTGCAGTTTCCCGGCTGTTGGCGCTGCCCACAATGAAGTGGATAACCTTTTCTTCGCCGGCTGCCAGTTCGATATCCCACTGGAATGCACCGATCATGGTCTCGCAGGCAGCCAGATTGTTATCCAGCTTGCCTTCTTCCAGAGCCCTGGGCATGCGGATATCACCATATACACCTATAAAGTGATTCTTGGAGGTTTCAAAGGCGCTCACTTCATAATCCGCAGCGCAGAATCCGTGGAACCAATCATAGGGACGCTCTTCGGCAGGGTTTTCCGCGAAGATCATCCGTCTGTCCCCGTCATAGTAGGCCCGAACCCAGCTTTCGAATTCGCTGCGGCCCTGATAACCCTTCAGGTCAAACTCTACGAAGGGATAGATCTTCACACTCCTGGGTTCATCATCCATATTATGGATGCGGATCTGCCACATTTCTGCAGGCTCGTCGTGGCTGACGGTGCCGTGCAGTTTCACGCGGATCCGGTCTTTTATGCCGGTGATGGTGCTGTAACCCAGACCGTGGACACACTGGTAATCGTCCAACTTTTCCTTGGTAGGATACCATCCGGGATTCCACAGTTTTCCGGTCTTTTCGTCCCGGATGTAGAAGTAGCGGTTACCGTTGCCCAGCAGCAGCGCCCGGGGCTTGCCCACCTCGGCAATATACTGGGAGGTCATGCCACGGTAGCTGCCGTTTCCGCCACCGTTCTGGTTCACCGCGCACAGAATTTTTCTGTTCCAGAAATAGTTGACCATGGGGCGCTTCAGGTCTGCCTTCTGGATGATATACTCTTTACCTGTTTCACTGAACATGCCGATACTTGACATAACAAAACATCCTCCAATTTATTATGCTGTTATTTCTGAATTCTTCTCCAATATACCACGAAAGTATAAAACACGAATCCATTATTGAGCAACCGGAATGCGCTCGGTATTTTGCAGGCTGGTATCTGCGTTTTCTACCACCATCACCGTAGCATCCTTGCTGACAACGATGTGGTGCCAGATACCCCTGCCAATGGTGTAGACCTTGCACATTTCCATTTCGCAAGGCTCGTCGTTTTCATACAAGGTGGCGCTGCCCTCCAGCAAAATGAAGGACTCCTCGGTCTGCAAGTGCCGCTCCAGCACACCGAAATCGGAAAAACGCTCACTATATCTCAGGAAACCGATCTTCCATCCATCAGATTTCACCATGACCTGAAAGTCTTCGCCCTTAAATTCTACAATATCCATCTTCTTTCATCCTCTTAACGCTGCACACGGCCGGAAGCATTGCCCGCCGCCAGAGCTTCCACTTCTGCAACAGACACCAGATTGAAATCATGTTCGATGGTGTGCTTCAGGCAGGATGCAGCAACTGCGAAATTGATGGAATCCTGAGGCGCCTTCTCCTGCAGCAGGGAGTAGATCAGGCCTGCGCCGAAGCTGTCACCGCCTCCCACACGGTCCACGATATGCACCGCGTAGGTAGGCGAGAAGTAAGCCCGCTGACCGTCATAGAGCATGGCCGCCCAGTTGTTGTCATTGGCGGTGATGCTGCCTCTTAATGTGATGGCAACCTTTTCAAAGCCGAACCGCGCCATCAGCTGCTTGGCAACGGAAATGTAACCATCGTGGTCGATCTTTCCAGAGTCGATGTCGGTGTTTTCTGCCTCGATGCCGAACACGTCCTTGGCATCTTCCTCGTTGGCAATGCACACATCCACGTAAGGCATCAGCTGAGACATAACCTCGTTGGCCTTTGCGCTGCTCCACAGTTTCTTTCGGAAATTCAGATCGCAGGAGATCTTCACGCCCTTGGCTTTCGCTGCCTTACATGCTTCCAGACAAATCTGGGGCAGTTCACCGCCCAGCGCGGGAGTGATTCCGGTCCAGTGGAACCAATCCGCTCCATCAAAAATCTCCTCCCAGTTAAAGTCCGCCGAGTTGGCGCAGGCAATGGCGGAGCCTGCCCGGTCATAAATAACCTTGGATGCCCGCTGAGATGCGCCCTTTTCCACGAAGTAGATGCCCAGACGGTTGCCGCCTCTGACCACGCCTTCGGTATCCACACCGTAATGACGTAGCGCATTGATGGCACACTGACCGATTTCATGGGTAGGAACTTTACTGATAAATGCTGCGTTCATTCCAAAATTAGCCAGAGAAACAGCCACATTTGCCTCGCCGCCGGCATAGGATGCTTCAAAACTCTCTGCGTGCAGGAACCGGAGGTAGCCTGCAGGATTCAGTCTCATCATGATTTCGCCGAAAGTCACAATACGCTTTTTCATATTTTCTCCTTTCATACCAAGTCCCATTTCTGTCACTTATACGCCTGCTTTTTCCACGAACTCTTTCGCAAGGGCAGTGATCTTCTCAAACTCCCCGTTTGCGATCCAAGTTTTATTCACAAGATTTCCACCCACACCGGCACCAGCAGCACCTGCTGCCAGGAAATCTGCAATATTCTTCTCATTTACACCACCAACAGCCAGCAGACGAATGTGATTCAGCGGTGCAGTTACCGCCTTAAAATAAGCTGTGCCCTGCGTTCCTGCAGGGAAAAGCTTTACGAAATCCGCACCGTAGGAATGTGCCGTAACAATTTCTGTGGGTGTCAGCGCGCCGGGCATGGACACCATACCAGCAGCCACCGTCGCCCGGATCACCGCTTCATTGGTATCCGGGGATACAATGAACCGAGCGCCGGCATTCTTCGCCAGTTCCAGCATCTGCAAAGAGGTAACCGTACCAGCGCCGAAGAACATCTTGTCCCCCAGCTTTTCCACCAACTGGCGGATGGTCTCAGAAGTCCGCTCCAACAGCTCCGGTTTGCTCTGATCGAAGGTAACTTCCAGCAGTTCAATGCCGCCGGCATACAGTGCCTCCGCCAGTTTTACACAATCTTCTCCGTACACGCCACGGACGATGGCCACAATTCTCTTGTCCAATACTTTTTGAATGATCTGTTCTCTCATTGTAATCCCTCCCGCTTATGATGGGTCATAACCGTAAATCCGAAGTGCGATCAACATTCCCAGCAGCATTTCCGATCCGGAACTGCTGCCAATTTCTACTAAGGGGTGAATATTCAGGGGTTCTTTTCCACATAGACCCCGATACACAGATTCCATCCGTTCAAAGGGCGCACCCGCGCTAATGGCTTTCAAATAGGCTGTGCTGATTTGATTGGTACGCTGTTCGCACAGCTGGGTAATACATCCCCGAAATACAGTTGCCAATTCCATATGTTGAGCAGACAGAGTATAGAAAATCCACAACATACCCAGCAGCACATCGTCTGCCGATGGTGTCAACCCAAATCCCAACCCCAAAAGCTTTTCAACACAATTTCCAATTTCTCCTGTGGCACCTTGCGAAAGGGCAGCCATCAGTTTGCTCAACTGTGTATAGGCCAGTACACAATAGGGGTTTTGCTTCACAGCATCATCCATGCTGTCCCCCAGCACCAAGGGTATTACCAGCATACTGAATCCCCGCTGTTTCCGAAGGGCTGCTAGCGCTTCCGCCGCTTGCCGGATATAGGGAATTTGCGGGGTACATCCCTCCATTTCCTTATTCTGCGGATGTTGTGGCATTAGGAGAATACTACCCGTCGGCAAGGTCAACTGTTTTTCTGTTACCAACACATACTGGCCTTGCAGGGGACGCAATTGTGCAAGCGCATCAGGAAAGTTCTCGATGCCGATTCCAATGGGCAGTACGCCCCAGTCCGCATCGCACAGCAAAAGAATCCGCTCATCCATGCGCAGATAAATTCCGGAGGAAGTGACCAAAAGGATTTCTCCCACTGTTCCGGGTTGCAGGAATTTGCAAAGATGCTCCGGTACAAATGCCCTGATTCCCTTTTCCATCTTTGCACTCCTCTCATATTGATTTCCGCCAATGGGTTATGGTATGATGTATAAAGTATACTTCCGTTGTTTGGTGGTGATTTTTTTGGAACTAATCCAGATATCTCCCTATATCCGCTTTGCCAATATGCTGTGCTTTGAGCAGCAGCGCGGTCCTTCCAAAACCTATGACTGCCGTTTTTTGTACACCTTCAAAGGTTCTGCCACGCTGCACATGATGGGCAAAACTTTTCAGCTGCAAAAAGGTGCGCTGGCAATTTTTCAGCCAAATACCGAATACATCATTTGTCCCAACAACTCTGTAACACTGGCTGTCTTCGATTTCGACTATACACAAGCCTATAACCATACCAGTGATTATCTTGTCCCCTGCGCCCCCGTCCTGTTCCAGCCAGAGCATGCTCACGAACACATTCAGTTCACCGATGCGCCAGGCCTGAACCAGCCTTTCTTCCATTCTAATGTAAAATTCTTAGAACCGGAAATCAGCGAGATCATCAAAGAATTTCAGGTCAGGAAGATCTTCTTCCGGGAGAAAAACTCGGTTCAGTTCAAGAATCTGCTCATTGACCTGACCCGGCATCAGCAATTGGGTAATATCCATAATGACACCGTTCTGCAAGTGATCCAGTATATTGACCGGCATCCTACCGGCCGTATCTCCAATGCCCATATTGGTTTGGAGCTGAACTACAATCCCAATTACCTAAATAAGCTGATGATTCAGCATACGGGTATGACGCTGCATCAATATGTGCTGCAGAACCGGCTGGACTATGCCATGGCCCTGCTGCACACCACTGACCGTTCCATCAACGACATTGCTCTGGAACTTGGATTTCACAGTCTGTCTCATTTTTCCAATTTTTTCAAAAAGGCCACCGGTACCACACCCGTGTTGTACCGCCGCAGCGGTATGCTGTAAAATTTACAGCATACCGTATACATTTCTTGCTACAACGATTTCTTCGTCCGTCTTCAGCCGATAGACCCCCACGCTGCTGCCTGCAGAGCTGATCCGTTCTGCGTTGGCCGCAGCGTTTTTTTCTGCGTCCAACGCAAGGCCCAGATAAGCAAGTCTCTCACAAACCATCTTCCGGATCCGGTCACTGTGCAGTCCGATGCCACCGGTGAACACCAGCGCGTCCAGTCCGCCCAGATAAGCTGTGTACATACCGATATATCCAACAATATTATCCACCAGTGTTTCCACTGCAAGTCTCGCCCGTTCATTCCCCTCATCCATGGCCTGCAAAGCCTGCCGCAGATCGTTGCTGACACCGCTGAGTCCCAGCAAGCCGCTTTCTTTTGACAGCACGTTCAACACGTTTTCAAGGCTTCCGCCGTAATATTCCATCAACATCGGCAGACAGAACACCTCAAAATCACCCACCCGGTTGTTGTTGAAAAGGCCGGATTGTGCCGTTGCACCCATGGTGGTAGCGATACTTTTACCATCCTTGATGGCACAAATGGAAGAGGAACCGCCCAGATGGCAGGAAATTATCCGTTTTGCTTCCGGACACAGCTGCTGCATTTTCCCTGCGATATACTCATGGCTGGAACCATGGAAACCGTACTTGCGGATGCCTAAGTTTTCTCTCCACTGATAAGGCACACCGTAGGTGGTTCTGCAGTCGGGAATCGTCCCGTGGAAACTGGTTTCAAATCTGGCGATCTGCTTCAG
The DNA here is from genome assembly GCA_017537045.1 of Oscillospiraceae bacterium. The sequence goes on from JAFYLN010000060.1 coordinate 65,896, forward strand.
ATTCGGATACCTGTCACGGATATCCTTCATGGCCTGCAGATAGATGGGATTATGGGCAGGAACCAGCGGTGACATCCGTTCCATTTCCGTCAGCAGCTTATCGTCCACCGGCTGCGTTCCCGACAGACTGCCACCATGGACCGCCTTGTATCCAACAGCATCCAGATCTGCCATATCGTCCAGAATACCGCTCTGCTGCAGCGCATCCACGCAGAACGTAAAGCCTGCCGCATGGTCAGGAATGTGTGTTTTTCCCGTCACTTTATTTGTTTCGCCCAACTGCAGGTTGTATGCGCTCAAATCGGCACCTACGGATTCGATCTCACCACTGGCCAGAACCCGCTGCGCTTCCTCAGAAAACAGGTACAGCTTAAACTTGAAACTGGTGGTACCCAGATTCATAATAAATAACTTTTTCATGGTTTATTCCCCGTATTTTGCTACGAAGGCCCGCATGGCTTTTTCGAAACATTCCATAGGAATCCGTGCCATGCCTGCACCGATCAGACCGCCTTCCTTATTGAACATACCGCCATGGAGGATGGGCGTGATGCCGGTTTTCAGCACCTTGCGCATATCGATGCCCACAGGCAGGAAGTCAAAGTCCAGGTTGGGAATGGGGTAATTGTAGTTCTTCTTGATACAGATTTTCTCCATTTCCCGGGTCTGGGCAATGGCATCCTTCAACTTCATACCCCGCAGATTGCAGACAATCGGAGATGCTGCCGCAGCCAGACCGCCGAGACCGGCACACTCCACCACGCAACTGTCACCGCACCAGGGAATCTGGTCGTCGATGGTGTACTTGGAAGAGGTGTATTTGCCTTCCATCATGGGGGCGGGAGCGGTGAACCACTCGTCTCCCAGAGCCGCGATCTTGATGCCGAATTCCACGCCGTTGCCGCAGACTGCAGTAACCATGGTGGAATACTCTCTGCCCACGTTGCCCAGCATGGCCGCACGGCTAGCTCCCTGACCGAAGCAATGGAAGAAACGGGGTGTCTCGATGATGTACTTCATGGAAGCAAGAATCTGCTCCTTGGGATAATCCAGCTGCATCATATCCAGGGTGATCTGATGCTCAAACAGCAGGTCGGCAGCAGACTGGCGGGTATGGTTCTCATCACCCATACTCATGCTCTCTGCCAGAATGGGTTTGGTCTGCAAACCACCCCGTTTACGCACCATTTCTGCCATAGGCGGCAGCAGGTATTCGCGCATATGGCGCAGGTTCTCTGCGATACCCTCGGAGTACAGACCCCAACCGCAGAAACCGCCCTGATAGACGATGCCCTCTGCCGGGAAAGTGGCAGCTACTTTCCCGGAATTGCGATCTTTGGTAACGATCATCGCAACATTCTTGGTGATAATACCAGTACCTGCACCAACAGTATTGGTATCCAGCGCAGAGATCATCTTGATCTTACCGCCGTGGATCAATTCCAGGGCCTCTTCTTCGGTTTTTGCCCAGCCTTCAAACAGGCAGGCGGAGACCATGCCGCGCTGGTGGAGCATGACCATATCTTCAAAAGCAATGGGAGGACCAGAGTGGGCAACCACATAGTCATCCAGACCTTCCACCACCTCACCGGCTGGCAGCACATCTACCCAAGCAGGGTCTGCTTGAATGATCATGTCCGCCGCAGCTTCGTTAGCCTCGTCGATCTTTGCTGCCAGATTGCCGTTCATGGACCATTCTACGTAAGTGTTCATCTCGTCGCTGATCTTCACCGGAGGTTGCCAATCGATCTGGACTGTCTCGCAGTCCTGTGCCGTCAGGGCATCGTAGAAAGAGGAGATGCCGATATTCACAACGCGAAGTTTCTTGCCCATCTTGTTACCTCCGTTCCAGCGCATTCATCAGGGCACTTGCAAGGCAGCTGCTCTGATAGTTGCTCTTTGTGACGATGACACCGGATTTCTCCAGCAGTTTCTGCTTTTCAACCACGTTCTGAGGATCTTCCAGAGATCCGCAGATATTGGAAATGAAGATAATGTCGGGATGCTTGGCACATTCCTTGGCAAAGGATGTGATTGGGTCATAGGCAACGCCGGGGCCGGTGATAAAGTCCAGCAGCACCACCGCCACTTCCGGATCTTCCAGTTCCTGACACAGCCGCTTCAGCCGCAGGCCCGGATCGAAGACCGGGTGAGGTGCTTTCGCGGTAAAGTCCTCCGCACCCAGATCCAAAATGGTATGTCCTTCGCTCTGCTCGGAGTCTGCCAGCTTGATGCTGTAAGCATTTTTCAGGTTGGAATGCAGCGTCACAGCCTGATTGTGTGCCGCAAAATACTGCAGTGCTTCTTCTGTGAAGGTACCGCCGCAGTACAGGCCACGGAAATACTTCTGCTCTGGAGAAAGCTTAGCCATGCAATCACTGACCAGCTTTTCCAGTTCCTCGCCGGAGTAAGTAAAGTCGGAAACATTGCCTCCGGCAAGGGTCACTGCCTTCAGGGCAGCGGCTTCCAGACTGAAGGTTCCGTGAACCTTATGGTTTGTGAACAGAGTCTCGTCACTGCCCAGGAACAGGGCAACCACCGGCTTTTTGCAGTCGTCTGCCGCTGTCAAAACCCGGTCCATAACACCCAGATCTGCCAGCTTGGACACCAGCACGATAACGGTGGTTTCCGGATCTGCTTCCATCCAGCGGATGCCTTCCAGCATGGTGATGCCGCCGATCCGGGGATACAAGTCACGGCCGCCGGTACCGATGATGTTGGACACACCCATGCCGCACTTTTCAATGATGCAGCCCACTTCCTGGGCGCCGCTGCCGGAGGCGGCAACGATGCCGATGGGGCCTTTGCGGATAATGGATCCTGCCGCCAGCGCAATGCCTTCGATCAGCGCAACACCTGCATCGGGGCCCATAACCAGCCTGCCCAGTTTCTTACCCAGCTGCTTCAGTTCCAGTTCCTCTTCCAGAGAAACATTGTCGCTGAAGATAAACAGATCCATACCCTTTTCCAGGGCCTTCTTCGCTTCCGCCGCGGCATACTCACCGGGCAGAGAGATCTGGCACAGATCGTAGGCATCTTCTTCCATATCGATTTCGCTGATATCACCATAATGCCGGTCGCAGCCGGTATTCTTACGGTCGATGATGTCTTCTGCCAACTGCAGCGCAGCATCATAACTGCCTTCATCTTCCGCCGTGATCGCAATCACCAGATCGTTGGGACTGACATTTTCCGGTAGTTCGTAACCCAACATTTTCAGCACATCTTGATTTGCACAGGTTGCCATCTGAGCCTCTGCATTTTCGATGCCCGCCATGGCAGTTACGCGCTCGGAAACACCCATGAGGCTAACAGAGTCCACATAGCGATTTTTCTTCACAATAACTTTTTTCATATTGATTCCCTCATATGCTTACGCGGTAAACTTTCATCGTTTCGCCGTCTTTTTGAATTACCACCCGATAATTCTCCCCTTCTTCCACCGCATCCGCGCGGCAATGGCAGCCAACACTTCCTGTACGCTCCAGCGCACTGACCATGGTGATATATGCGGTCAGCAGATCGTTATACAAGCGGTGCTTCTGGTAGCAGCCTTGATAGTCACCAAGACACTCAAGCAGTCCGGTGATCTCGGCAATTCCCTGCTTCAAATCCTGTTCGCAGCGAATCACATTCAAGCTCCGGCGCATCGTCTGTCGCAGCCGTGCACGGATTTCTTTCACATCCACATCCGGTACTGTGTTAGGTATTATTTCAGATTCACAAGGAATCGGGAACGCGCTGTCCCTTTGGGCAACCGCTGTCTTTCCGGCGATTCTACCGAAGACCATGGTCTCCAGTCCTGCGTTGCCGCCCAGCCGGTTGGCACCGTGCAATCCGCCGGCAGCTTCACCGCAGACAAGCAGTCCGGGAACTCCACTCAGACAATACTCATCGATCCGCACACCGCCGCAGGTGGTATGGGCTGCCGGGGCAATCTCCACCGGCTCTTTCCGCAGGTCAATGCCCCAGGCCAGATACCGCTTCAGATAGGGTTTGTATGCCCCCTGCCATTTCTCTTCCGGCACTTGCGTTGCGTCGAACCAGACACCCCCGTGGGCAGATGCGCCATGGCGTCGAATCTCATCGCAGATACATTTGGACTGGACATCCTTCGGCACCCTCTCGGCATTCTCTCCGTAATCCAGCATGAACCGGTTTCCTTCTTTGCCCCGCAGAACAGCACCATCGTAAAACATGGTGGTCACGATGCCCTTTCCTGCCACTTCCGGTGGCCACACCGCCGCGCTGGGCTCAAACTGGACAAATTCCATATCCGTCAGCGCCGCGCCGGCCAGATACGCCATGGCAACGCCATCACCGCCAATGTCGGGAGAATTGGTGGATTCCGGAAACAGACGGCCAAAGCCGCCGGTGGCCAAAACCACCGTCTTTGCATAGATACTGTAAAACTGATCTTTTTTCGGATCGTAGCATTTTGCGCCAATGACCCGGCCATTTTCACAGCATAGTCCCAGCGCCCGCTGGTCATTGATGTGGGTATATCGGGGAGATTGACGCAGTCGATCCCGTATCCGGCGCAGCATCACCGCGCCGGTATCATTTTGGATACTGGCAATTCTGGGAACCGTGGAACCCAAGGCATGAAGCAGCCGGGGACTTCCTTCCATCCGATCCAATTCCAGACCCAGTCCCGTGAAGTAAGCTTCTAGTTCGGCAGCCTGAGAACACAGACTTTGCACCAGCCCGGGATCACATTGACCGTAGCCGGATGCCATTGTATCCTGATAGAACAGCACTTCGCTGTCCCCCGGACCCACCGGCATACAGAAACCGTGAATATAGGGGGATGCGCCGCTACCGCTGCCCAGCTGCACCACCTTCAGGTCACTTCCCTGAATGATCACATCCGCAGCTACTGTTCCCGTCAGTCCCGCGCCGATAATCAATACATCCGTCTGCATTGTTTACTCCCAAACACCGCCCTTGGCCATGGAGCCAACATTCTTCACGAACAAACGCAGGAAACGCGGATATTTTTCCGCCGGGAAGGTCCAGCTGAAAGCTGCCTTGCGTGTGGCCAGCTCTTCCTCGGACAATTCCACATTCATGGTGCGCTTTGCAACATCGATAGTGATAATATCCCCCTCTTTGATCAGGCCCAGGGGGCCACCCAGCGCAGCCTCGGGGGAAACATAACCCACGCTCAGGCCGGAAGTACCACCGGAGAAACGGCCATCGGTAATGACTGCGCAGGATTTATACAGTTCCGGGTCACCCTTCAGCTCTTCCTGAAAGGTGAAAGCGGTGGTGCCGAAACGAGCCTTCAGACCCAGAAAACGCAGCACACAGGCATCACCGGGCTGCACCTTGCCGGCACGAAGTGCTTCCAGACCCTCTTCCAAAGAATCGAATATCCGCGCTTTGCCCCGGAAGGTCTGCAGTTCTTCGGGAACTGCTGCAATTTTCAAAATAGATCCCTCAGGAGCCAGATTACCATACAGGACACCCAGCCCCGGCTCCTTTGACACGGGATTCTCCAGTGTGCGAATCACTTCTGCATCATACTTCGGTGCGATACGGCAATTCTCTTCCAAAGTACGGCCAGTAACCGTCAGGCAACCGCCGTTCAGCTTGGGCATCAGTTCCTTCAGCAGCGCCCGCATGCCACCGGCCATATCCAAATCCTTCACGGAGTAAGGGCCGCCGGGTGCCAGATGGGACAGCAGCGGAATTTCATTGGATGCCTCGTCAAAATACTTCCACCAGGGAAGATCATACCCCGCTTCATTGGCGATTGCGGGAATATGCAGAATCAGGTTGGAAGAACCGGCCACTGCCATATCCATTTTGATGGCATTTTTGATAGCCTCAACGGTCATGATATCTCTGGCCTTGATATCATGTTCTACCAGATACATGATCTGCTTACCGGCCTCGTAAGCCAGCTTGTATAGCTGAGAACCGGTGGCATCCATGGTGGCGTTGTTGGGTAGAGACATACCAAGCGCCTCAGAAACCATGCACATGGAGTTTGCGGTGGTCATGGACGTACATGCGCCGCAAGTGCCCCAGGAATTCTCGATCAGATCATTGTAAAGGTCCATATCGATGGCACCCTTATGGGCCGCACCCACCTTATCCTGTGCATGGATGTGGAGCACTTCCTTACCTCTGCAATGACCCAAGGGCATATAGCCACCGGTTACCAGAATGGTGGGGATATTCACTCTGGCTGCGCCCATCAAATGGCCGGGTACGATGGAGTCGCAGGTGGACAGCAGCACCATGCCATCGAACATATTGCTCTCAGAAGTCAGCTCCACCTGGTCCGCAATCAGGTTACGGCTGGGAACTTCGATATAGCGGGGATCTTTCATAACCATGCCGTCACAGACAGCGGTGGTCATCACTTCCACCGGCAGACCGCCGGCTTCCCGGATGCCCTGCTTGACTCGCTCGGCCAGCTTGTCCAGATGGACGTGGCCAGGGTTATATTCATTCCATGAATTCACCACACCGATCAGAGGACGGCGCTGTTCTTCCACGGTGTAACCCATGCCGCACATCAGACCCTTTCTGCACTCGGATGCCTCGCCGAATTCCCAGTTGCTGCGCATATCTGCATAAGTCTTCGTTGCCATATTCATTACCTCTCAAAATCCTCTTTCATCACCTGAATAGTACCAGAAATTGCCTGACCACCGTCTACCGTCAGCGTCTGACCGACGATATACTCCGTGCTCTTAATATCAGACAAAAACATAATAGCCGGGATAATGTGCTCCGTCTGACCCAGAAAACCGGTGGGAATCTTGTTCTGGAAACCATCCAGATGTTCAGGCTTATAGCGGTCTGCCAGTTTGGTCATGATCAGACCCGGCGCAATACAGTTGACGCGGATGCCATAGGGTGCCACTTCCACACCCAGGGACTTGGTGAACATATCCAGACCGGCCTTGGCCGCACAGTAGGGCAACATCTTCCGCTTGACCCAGGTGACGGAGCCGTGGACGGAGCTGATGTTGACGATGCGACCGGGGATCTTGTTTGCCTTCATATTCTTTACCGCAGCATGGGCGCAGTAAGCACAGGCATTCAGATTCAGATTGATCTGGCTGTCCCAGTAATCCATAGGCATATCGTCAAATTCACCCTTGGGAATCTGGAGTGCGCCTCCTGCATTGTTGATGAGCACATCAATGACACCGTAATGTGTCAGAAATTCTTCCATCAGCTTTTCACACTCTGCCCGGATGCTCAGGTCTACCCGGAAGATCTGGGCATCCACACCGTACTTCAGGCACTCTTCCTGAACAGCCATTGCCCCCTCAGGGCTCTTCAAGTAAGTAATGCCCACATTGTTGCCCCGCTTTGCAAACTCAATTGCAACCGCAGCGCCGATACCATGGGACGAACCCGTTACCAATACATTTCTGGCCATAATCTTTTTCTCCCTAAATTTGTTGATGATCTATTTTTTCCAAATGCTGTGTGACGGTATATAGCGCAAGGAACAGCCGATCCGGCATAGCACAGCCATGGGTGCGGATCAGATTCCGCGCGATTTCCACAGGGTCTGTTATCCCATTGCGGTGTTCCTGTTGGATAAAATCGTGATATTGCTGCACCGCATCAGAGCAACAACGCAGAGCAGCCTTCACCGCGTCCGCTCCACTGATATTCCAACCGATTTCATCATAGTCATGTCCACAAACAATGTTCTCAATCTCCATGGCCTGCAGCCTTTCCAGAGAAGCCAAATACTGGTCCAGATCCTTGTAGAACCCAACACCCTGTGCAGGAGTACCGTTACCTTGTAAAGAGTCACCGGTGATCAGCGTCTTGGTGGGAATGTCAAACCAGCACACGCAGTCATTATCATGACCGGGCGTGTGGATCACCTGCAGTCTGCCGGCAATGATCCCGCCGTCTTTCAGAACCCGATCCACCGGTACGCCCTGCAGATAACATTGGGGCGCGGGGCTGTGTTCCGGGAATTTGGTGCGGGTTTCGATGGCATAAGGCACCGGATCTTCCACCTTGGGTACAGAAGACTCATGAGCCGCAACTTTCAAATTTGCTAGATTTTTGATCCTTGCATGACCGCCGATATGGTCACCGTGGGTGTGGGTGTTCAGCAGCCATGTGATATCGGACAGCTCCATGCCCAACGCAGCCAAGGCAGGCACAATGTAATGATCCACGTCGGTGTCCTTTGCGCCGCTGTCAACCAAACAATTTTCCTCGCCTTCCACCAGCAACACACCGGTCCACAGTCCCGAAAGCGGAACTTTTAGCAGAAAAACCCCGGGATATAACGCTTCAAATCCCAACATATTGCAATGCCTCCTTTTGCAGCAAAATCTTTTTTCTAATACTATAAGTATAGGTTTTTCTCAACCGCACTTCCATGCAAAAAATGACGGCAAATTTGCAAAAAATACACTTTTTACATCATACCATAATGTGTTGCATGCGCCGGGCACTGGACACTATACCCGCCGATGTCTAGTATGGATAGTAACAAAATCGCAAGATTGGAGGTAGAACTTACCGCCAACCTTGCGATTTCGCATTCTTCAATATATTCAACAGATCAGCGTTTCCTATTCAACAGCCACGCCATTAACTCTCCGTTGTAAGCATAGGACCATGCATTATGCCCCACACCTTCCAGTCTGGAATATTTGACATTTGCATGCATTTGCTTCAGCTTTTCCACCATTTCATCCGACTGTACCGGAGATACCACCGGATCTTCCGCTCCATGAAATACCCAAATCGGCATTTTCAGCACACCGGCATTCCATGCCATGCCGCCACCGCACACCGGTGCAATGGCCGCAAACATGTCTGGCTTTGCCATCGCAGTAAACCAGGTACCATATCCACCCATGCTCAGGCCAGTCAAATATACCCGATTCTCATCCACATCGAATTCCTGAATAACCTGCCGGATAAAGCCAAGGATCGATTCCACTCTGGCTGCCCAGAACGTATCCGTTGGGCACTGGGGCATCGCAACAATACATTCCTGCTCGTTTTGCATCAAATAGTTAGAAAAGCCATGAACATCAACTGCTTTTAAATCTTCCTTGCCGTCTCCTCGTTCGCCCGCTCCATGGAGCTGTACAATGAGGGGTAGTTTCTCCCTTTTTACCTCAGGTGCATACTCGACAAAAGGAAATATCCATTTTTCTTCTCTGTGTTCGATCCGTTTCATAATCCACCTCTTGCTAACGGTTTATTGTTAATTTTAGTCCACGCTACATAATAACGCTATATTATTATGATATCTTCGCACTATCCTTTTGTCAATAAAACTTATGGCCATCGCACCTAGTAACATATCGTTTTCCTTTAATATTGGAGTGATACGGTAGGTTTCTCCCTATATTTGGGTTCAGCTTCGTGATACAAATGGGAAAAAAGCTTGGTCTGCGCCCTTCTGGTTTGAACCGTGCAAAGAGGGAAATGGTATAGGTGATTTTGGCTAAAGTTCTTCATTCACAAATCAAGGCCTTGTTATTGACAGCTGAACTTATCAAGAAATGTACATAGATGATCAGGAAGAAGAACGAGAGTATATTTCTCACATATTCTCTAAAAGATACCAGATTCTCAAGAACGTATGCCCCACACGAACCGTAAATTATGTCAGAAACAATCGAATTTCAGCTGGTCATGTACAGAACATTCAGTACATAACTTGCTTCACAATTTGATCAAAACCTCCACAAAGTCCGCAGTTTTGTGGAGGTTTTGCATTTGTCCTTATTTCACCTTATTCCAGCTTATATGAAGCTTTTTGAAGTTATGTGCTTCTTCCGGCGTTACAAGTACAAGCCCCTCTGTCGTTTCTGCAAACAGGGTATATGGAACCGCTATCTGGTTATGCAGCACCACGATGCTTTTGAATCTTTTGGATTTGAAGCCATGCTTTACAATGATCTGCTGTGCTTCCTGCAAATCTTCTATCTTTTTCATATCCCAGCTTCCACCAGTGGTTAAGCGGAATATCAGATATTCCGGACAATCAATTTCCGTCTCCTCCGTGATCAGTTCTGCAGTATCATTTCTGGTTCTTGAACGCATCCGAAGTGGCCAGTCACTCTCCATCAGGGCTTCACGGATCAGTTTAGATTTTATAGCAGTAACATCCAGGCAATCAGAACGCAGCGCCCCGGCAATTTCTGCAAACAGCTTGTCTGCCGCAACCCAATTGGCCGTGTGGTTTTCTTTCATTAACTCCTGCAATTTCCCCTCTCGTGCCTGCCTTAAGAAGAATTCTGCGAGAACCTTAGCCGCTTGGTCCATAACATAAGGGCGATCAGGCATGACGGAATTCACACGAAAGCGGGACTGCTTTTTTCCTTTCGGTACTTCCACAGATTCTTCTTGATACAACGTAACCTGAACCTGATTGCTTACGGTATCTTCTCCGATAATTGCGGTACTCCCAAAGTGAAATCCCAGTTCTTCCATAGCGCCAGCAACTTTATCCAACTGCTCACTCAATACATCATATATGATTTGTTTCGTTTTTTCTTGCCGCGTTCTGGGTTCCGGACCTTTATGCTCTTTCGTGATAGGATATTGGAAGAATTCTGCTTTTTGATAGACATTTCTGTCAAAGACGATGTCCAATCCAAAGAGCAAGTCATCACCAAGCGACGGCATATCCTCGCCTAGAGATTTGAGAACACTTTGTGCTAGATTCAGATCGTAGATTTCTGATGAAATAGAGAATTGTCGAATGATTTCCCGTCTGCTCATGGTATTATCCTCCTTTATCTGTGTGTGGTGGATACTATCTGCGAATGATCGTTTCCTGGGGTATATACAACCAATGGCAGGACACCAATTGATGTCCTGCCATAATTTCTTCAGTTAAGCAAGGGAGAAAATACCGCTTGCAATAATCTTCCGCAGAGCGGTAGTAGCGGTTTCATAGGGAACATTCTCAAAGAGTATCTTGGCTGTGATATCTTCGTAGTCCTGCCTGTAAACAGCCTCATCAACGATCTCCTGCAAGAGGGCATTCATATCAATACCATCCTTGGCAGAACGACAATTGACATGGGGTTTTCTCTCTTCCCGGACGCTCCGAACAAGCTCCTTCATAGAATCATCCAGCGTAACTACATCCAACAGCTTGTAAATGTCATACACATGCCGGGAATGCTCGTGAACAGCATCACAGAGGTAGTAGTCACCCAGAGCAAATACTTTGTCAACCAGAGTGCGTTCCGCAGCCTGCACATTCAGTTCAAAGGGCTGCAGGCCGTACTGCTCAATCAAATCCGTATAACCGTTCCGCTCCAAATAATCATAAATCAAGCTGGATGCCAGCATCCGCTTGCAGGGGTATGCTTTGATATAAACAGCGGTTTCAACGATCAGATGCTCTTTCAAATAACTTGTCGGGAAAATCGTGGGATAGTCCACCACATACCGGTTGTAATCCCGGCGGCTGCGAACCTTATCCGGATTTGTGAGAGTAAACCCAAATTCATCAATGATGGAAACAATGACCTCTTTCAATTTCTTCCGCTGACCCTCAGTGGGATGAGTTTCCGTTTCAATATTCAGATCAATATCCTCAGAAAAACGGTTGATCAGCTTGTAGCACTTGGAAAGAGAAGTGCCACCCTTGAAAATGATATTGGGCAGCTGCGCCACGATCCGCTGAAGAAACAGCGTTACATAGTAGTCCTTCTCGATGATGCTGGCTTCGATGCCAGTGTCTTCAGATACCCGGAGAATAACCTGTTCAAACAAAGGTGAATCATTGTGCAACACTGTAGATTACCTCACTTTCGATCAATGTACGCATCGCTTTATCCGGGAACACCGGAGCATAAGTGGTGATGTCTTTTCTGGTAATGTTTCGGTCAGTAATAAACTTTGTAATGATGGCTTTCTTTTCATCATCCAACACATCTGGTGTCAGATCATTCATCAGTTCAAGGAAACTAAGGACATCCGCGTTGGCGGCAGTAATCTTTGTCCGAGCCTTACGGAGCAGAACCTTCTGCTTCCCAATATAGACATCACGGACACGGGTAGTTTCGTTGTTGGTGTAAATCTCAATAACATTAGGCATCTGGGTTGTCAGCCGGAGCTGATTTTGGAAAGTGATGCCAGCGTAGTAGCCAACCGTTTCCCCGCCCTGGGAGATGTACTTTCGCTCAATGACTTTTCTGGGGTTCAGCAAGCTTTTGCCAAAGGGTGTCTGAGTGGGAATATAGTAAATGCCCTTTTCATATCGGACAAGTTTTCCCTCTTCGCAAAGCTGATTCAGTTGTTTATAAATCCACGGACGGGAATAGTCCTGAAATGAAATCTCCGAGGACAATATCGGCTCATTTGTGCCGTATTGCTGCAAAATAGATTCAAACAAGGTCATAACGCACATCTCCTTTCTACCAGTATATCCTCTTGCAAAAGAATTATAACATATTCTACATTTAGTGTCAAATATAATATACTCTATAAGACAGATTATGCTCTAACTAAATGAAGCACATCTATCGGTTTTTAATCGACAGATGTGCTTCATTTTATTTCTTGTTCCAGTGCGTCAAATTCCGGCGTTCCAAAGAACTCTCCCAGAGTAATTTCCAGACCATCACACAGCTTCTTGATCGTCACGGCACCCGGATTTTTACTTTCCCCATGCAGTTGAAAAAGATACGCAAAAATCTTCAGTTCCCTTGCCTACTAAAAAACCATTATCGCTTCGCTCAACATAAAGTCCTTTGATGTACTGCTTCGGAAAAGAAGGCAATTTAAAGTCCACCGAAATACGGTAGTCATTCAAAGCTTCTGATACCATTGAGTATGTACATTTACCACCCTTAATCCAAAAACAATTATGCTCTACTGCATCTATGTTATGCGAATCATTATCCAACAGGAAATTCACTGGTGCTTTTCTATACTGTCGCAAATCCATTTCTGTCTGCTCTTGCTTCGAAATATCTGAAAGGCCAACAAATCTCAGCAAACTGCTGGAGAGCAATCGCTTTTTAAAGCCTCCACTAAAAGTATCTCTTTTCAGAATTTCAGAAGAATTTATATGCGCAATATAGCCAATTCCTCCGCATTTCCTAATGAATTCTAGGGCATCAATGCTTGTCACAAATACTCCATCTTTAATATCGATTAAGTGATTGTTGAGCCATTCATCAACTACTTTTCGATTTTCAGAATTATCATCAAACATTCCGACCACATGATTACGATCCGCGCACGAAATTTCTACTCCCACGATAACCAATGGGAATATATTATACCGCTTTACATTCTGCACCCATTTGATAGCTGCCTTGAGTTTATCAACTCCCCCGATTGTATTATGATCAGAAACCAAAACAATTTCTATCCCGGCAGACAGCAGACTGTTCGCAAGCAGAAGATAGGACAGTAATTCTTTCTGGCTTTCGTAGCAACTAAGCTCGCCCTCAACTTTCACATCATCCAATGTAATTGTGTTGATTATAACATGGCGTTCAATGCACTTCTCCAAAACCTGCTGTGCCGATGCGTCTTTGTATTGATCAGCATTCCATTCGCCCAGTAACGAATAGTCATATGAAACAGGTGTGTGAAGATGGAAACAACATTTATGATATTTTCCGTAATGCTTCTTACCTCCAGTAATTGCGTCATAGGCACGCTTTTCTTTTTTAGTAGGCTTCCTAATTTTTGCTGCTTTCATGGATCACACCCCTTTGTCAATATATATCATATTATACACTATCTCATTCAAATCCGAAAGCATTAGTTTACCGCCCTATACCACCTAACGATAATCAGAACACAATTAAATTCCTCCAGATGCCAGCAGCACCGGTCCTTAATCAGACCGGTGCTGCTGTTTTATTCCTCTGTCTGTTCTGCCTGTAACAGAACGCAAATCTGGATTCCTTCGCTGAAGCTAGACTGCTTATGGTTCCTACAATACTTGCCACTTCTTTCGCATCCCTCCACCATAGTTATGCATTTCTGTCAATAGCAATGTTGAACAACTCTTAATAAACTGATATACTATAAAAAACTACCAAGGAGATATTTCATGAGATATATTAAAAGAATTAACAAAATAGATATCGTTCTTCTTGTCATCGCAGTGATTTGTTTAATATATTGCTGTGATTTGCCGGTATGGGAGGGATTTGAGCTTTGGGATCACACCTCACAACCTTTCATTTACGATCTATGTATGGCAGTTTTTACTGCTATTAGTTTTCACATTATTCAACGCATATACAATTTCTATACCGTGACGCTAAAGTGTGAAAGGGTGGTAGGTGAAGAGTGCGTTGGGATTCGAACTTCAATGCAACGGATTGTCTATCTTATTACAAAACAGGATGATCTTAAAGAGATAACCAAAGAATCTTTGATAAATCTATACCCTTATCTTGATTTTCATAACCAAGGTTCCAGAGAACTCTTACATAATAGAGAATTAGTTCTCATTGATGGAATCATGAAGATAAACAATCTCATGCTGGCAAGAATTGATCGTCTACTAAGCATGAGCGCTATTGAACCAGAATTATCCATAGCTTTATTGAAGATACGCTCCGCAACGATCAATGATTATTGGAGAATGCTTTCTGAAAACTGCGGTGGTCACACAGAAACAATATTGTCCCAAAAAGGTTTGTCTGCTGGCGGTCTCTTTATCGGAGATTTTTCTCCTACGCAATGGGCCGATGCTTTCTTGGAATACAAAGAATTTATTGATGCTATAGATGATGCTCGACGTAACATGTATGGATACGATAAGCCACGTAATCAAAAGAGTAAATGAAACACTTCCAAATACCAGCAGCACCGGTCCATGATCAGACCGGTGCTGCTCATTTATTCCTTTGCTAGTTCTGCTTGCAACAGAATCCCAACCTTGATCCCCTCGATGAAGCCAGCCTTTTCATGATCCCGGCAGAGTTTACAGACCGGGTAGATGATTTTATCCATCTCCCGGAGGAGCATCCCGTTCATCTGCTGGTAGAGCTCGTTGAAGTCCGCGCGGATCTGCTCGTTGTCATAGGGACTGTTCTCGTTGTGGCATTCATAGAGCATGGTCAGAACTGACTCACCGTCACCATAGTTGGGTGGATGCTGCTCAATGTAAATTTTCAGAGTTTCAAAGAATGTGTTCATAACATCACCGTCCTTTTTAGGTTTGGGTGATGTTAACTCGTTGTATCCGCTGTTTCAAGTATGTAATCTGCCGAATTATTCTCAAGTAATTCGTCCTTCTTGGGGACATAGATGATTGATATTGCTTTATCTTCCGTTAATTCTCCGGCAAGGTAACGGTCTCTGGCGTCTGTTGCTAAAAGCAGCCACTCAAAATACTGTTCATAAGTAATGTCAATGATAGAAGGTGCCTTATCGTCCCCGGTGCGGTCATAGCGTTTTTCCATCATCTCCTTGACTCTCTTAAAGAGTGTGAGAACTCTGCTGGCAGAGATTTTTTCTTTCCGTTTCAGATGCGGAGCAACCCGTTTGCAGGATCTCCCATTACGTACGACGCGGTCACAGTACAGTGTTTTCTTCCTGGTCTTTGGGATAAAGTATCTGCCGCAGAACTGGCATACCGCAACATTGGGTTTGGAGAGAATAAAGTGCTGAAGTAGGAAAATGAAATACTGTTCTTCTGAACGGAACTGATATTCTGCTGTAAGTGAATCGTCAAAAGAGAATGTGACATAAGCAGATGACCGGCGAAGCATATCGTGTTCATCGTCCAAGTCAAGCGGCAGGCCGTCACTTAGTGCAAACAGAACCCTTCCAACAGTAATATCTGCGGCCATGGCCTGACTGAAATTGTTTGCTATAAACATACCAGACTCCTGTGCATTCCAATGCGCAAAGGGGCGGTCATTGGGGTGGTCTGCAATCTGTGTCATCAGCAATGTGTAGCGGATTATGTTTTCCTTACGCAAACGATGCAGAAATGTCTCCATGGCGATGGCAAACTCCGTGTTGTTTTCTGCGGCATCACCTGTTCGTCCGGCCAGTGCCCATATCTCTTTGATAGCCTGATACAGGTGGATATGGTTCTGTTCTGAAAGGTTAATAATTTCCTCGGCGATCGTCGTATCGTCCAAAGGTATCTTTGAGTCACCGTCTCGAAGATACCTTTTTATTGTTCCATCGGGGCCGAGTGTAATGTACAGTCCGTCCGTTTTCATGCGTCTACCTCTGTCCGTAATCAATCTTTGGGCAATTCGGGAAAGATCAATTGCGGATGTACTTCCCCAAAACCCTTTGCTAGAGTGTATCACGAAAGGAGGTCGCAGCTATGTTGAAGACTGTCGACAAGGAGAGGAGGGATGCGAAATATCTGCAACAGAAGTTGAACTGGAACTGGGGACGATGGATCAGGTGGAACTCCAGCAGGTACAGTGGCTATGGGATCCGTATATTCCCTTTGGCAAGATAACAATCATCCAGGGCGATCCCGGTGAGGGTAAAACCACACTGGCTCTGCGGTTAGCCGCTGCCTGCTCTACGGGAGAACCGTTGCCCGGTATGGAGCCGCTGGAACCGTTCAATGTGATCTACCAGTCCGCAGAGGATGGTTTGGGGGACACCATCAAGCCCCGACTGATGGATGCTGGAGCAGATCAAAGCCGGATATGGTATGTGAAAGAGGACAAGAAAGCTCTGACGCTGGTCGATAATCGAATTGAAGAAGCCATCTGCGAAGCAAAAGCACAACTGATAATTCTGGACCCGGTGCAGGGGTATCTGGACAGCGAGGTGGATATGAACCGCGCAAACGAAGTTCGGGATGTGTTGCGCCGGATCGGTGCAGTGGCTGAACGAACCGGCTGTGCCATTGTCCTGACCGGACACCTTAACAAAGCAAAAGGCATCAGCAGTAAGTACCGGGGACTTGGGTCCATTGATTTCCGGGCGGTGGCCCGGAGTGTTCTGCTGGTGGGCAGCCTGCGGAGCGATCCCAACATCCGGATTATGGTACACGATAAGTCCTCCCTGGCACCCAATGGTAAATCTCTGGCATTTGGTCTGGGAGATGCTGAGGGCTTCCGCTGGCTGGATGGATATGAGGATGTAACTGCCGATGCCCTGCTGTGTGGTGTATCTCCGGACTCCAAGATTGCAACTGCAGAGGATCTGATCCGGGAAATGCTCTTTGACGGTGATGAAGTTCCCAGTGAGGAAATTTTCAACAGGGCAAAGGAACTGGGAATCGGTATGCGTACTGTGAACGCAGCAAAGAAAAACATCCCGGAGATTAAAAGCCGCAGGAGCGGAAACCACTGGTGCTGGCGAATGGAAGCATGAAGGATGCAACATTGCAGAGTGTCCCGGCTGCATTCTTCAAGATTGCAATCCTGACTATAAAAACAAGGCTGCAGCCGGGAGTCCTTGCATTGTTGCATCCTTGACCTCTGCCGTATTCAACCCCTGTGAGCCAGATTTGAAGCCGTAGCGAGGGATTTGTGGACTTTTCCGGGAACGGTAGGGTAGTAACCCCACCCCAGAGAGATAAGCCAACCTTGACCCCAGTTTCACGCTGTTTTTGGGGCATATCCCTTTCGGGCAACCCTAGATGAAGTAGGTGTGCTGAGTAAGGGATTATGACAGAGGTTCTTTTTTGAAAAAGCTGCCCGTAGGCAGCAAAAGCACCCAGACCTAAGTCTGGGGCAAGCAGAGCGTCCGGCTGTCCGCCTGACGCACCCCTGCCCCTGAAGGGGAGAACCGGGCGGAAGCCCGAACCCACTTCGACCATATTACGAAAGCGAGGAATCCAATGCCGGAAAACCGAAAACGAAATGTGACCCTGACCATACGGGTAACTCCCGGAGAGAAAGATGCGATTTTACGAAAAGCAAGGCAGGCGGATATGAACCTGACGGACTACCTTGTCACCGCCGCCCTCAGTGCCCAGATTCTGGTTGCCGAGGATTTGAAGCCTGCCCTAACGGAGCTGAAGCGGATCGGAAATAATCTGAACCAGATCACCACCAAAGTCAATGTGGGTGCATTCAAGTCCTACAATTTCAGCGAGGTAATTGCTTGGCAGAGTAAGCTCTACGAGGAACTTGTCCGCATCGGAGGTAAAGGGTGGCAACTGTAACCTACATCAAGGAAGCCAAGCAGCATGTCAGTGCAATGAAAGCCGTCATGCGGTACTGCCAGCGGGAGGACAAGACCACCGACCCAAAAACCGGCGTCCGTTATGTGACTGGATTGAACTGTAACGGCCCTAATTCCTTTATGGAATTTCTCGCCACCAAGACCGCCTATAACAAGGTGGATGGGATCAACTTCTACCAGTATGTGCAATCCTTTTCTCCGAAAGAGAACGTCACCTACGAACAAGCCCACGCAATCGGGCTGGAATTTGCCGCCAAGGCATGGCCGGGGCATGAGGTGCAGGTGACCACCCACTGCGATGCGACTCATGTCCATACCCACTTCGTGATCAACTCGGTCAGCTTCGAAACCGGGATGAAGCTCCACCAGACTCCCACCACCCTGCGGCAGCTCCGGCAGGTCAGTGACGAGATCTGTATGGAACATAAGCTCTCGGTTCTGCCCACCTATAAGCGGGGTGGACGGAAGATGTCCAACCGGGAATACCGGGCAGCCCGGAAGGGGCAAAGATGGAAATTTCGGCTTATGTACAACATCGGGGAAGCCATGAAAGTGAGCGTCAACCGGGAGGATTTTATCCGTCAGATGCAGCGGCGGGGCTACGAGGTCTGGTGGAGTGACGAACGGAAATATATCACCTACACCCGCCCCAACGGGATGAAGTGCCGGTGCAACAAATTACACGATGATAAATACCTAAAGGAGCGATTGGAAGATGAATTTGAAAGACGAAAGCAGATCCTCCAGCGGGATGTCCTTGGAGGATCTGGTGAAAATGAATGGGGACGCAATGGCGGTTCTGGACGAGGTTCCGTACCAGCCGATCATCTATGCGGTGCCCAAGGAATGGGTGGAGAGTGGGATGAAGTTGCTGGAGCAGGCGGTGGCATTCCAGCCTACCCTGTACAGGAAGATTTCGATACTGGCAACCCAGGAGGGGGTGTAGCATCAGGAGGTACAGTTGAAGGCCGATCTGGAAGTGGCGAAGCGGGAGATGCTGAACAGCATCGGAGATCTGAAGAAACAGGATGGGAGTCTGAAAGAGAAGTTTTTCTCCGAACTGTCCGCGCAGCACTCCGCCGCAGTCAAGGAGATTCAGGCCGAGTACGGCAGACAGAAAAGAGAAAGTCTGCACTTTCTGCTGATCACGGCAGCATCCTCAGCGGTGCTGTCGGGGCTGGTATCCGGGCTGTTTCTGCTCTTGGCTGGCTGACAGAGGACGGCGATTCCGACGCTCCCGAAGAACAGAAGCGCAAATACGAAGCCTCCCAGGCGGCATCCAATGTGGGAACCATCATCGGCCTGACCATCGGTGCAATTGAAAGCCTTACACAAAATAATCAATCCCTCACTCAGGAACCCGATGAAGACCAGCAGATCGAGGAGGAAGAAGAGTACAACGAGTTCCTCGCCAGAATGGATGAGGAATATGGATACGAGGAAGAACAGCAGCAGACCATGTGACGTCCACTCTTCGTATCAATCTCCCAAAAGTGGGAAACATAACCAAAGTAAGGAGGTGGGCGGCAATGGCTGATACAAACAGAATGTCCATGGCACAGCAGAAAATGTATATGGCAGAACAGATCTGGCTTCACTACTACAACGATTACCTCTTCGGAAAAGGCATCATCACCGAGCAGGAACGGAACCGTCTTAAGTTCAAAATCGACAGCAGGAAGCCGTCTGCCTACGGCTAGAAACGTAAAATGAGCCAGCGATTGCTGGCCCTTTTCTTCCATTACTATCCAGTAGCTATCTTCGCAGCTTGCTGGTATAGTGATGATACAACGAACTCCAAGGAGGTATGCGTATGGACATACATAGCATCCGATCCCTTCTGAAAATGAAGTCAATTTACGATATTCCTCTCCGGGTCACCTACTATGCCCGCGTGTCATCCGAAAGCGATGAACAGCTAAATTCTCTGGGAAATCAGATCACCTATTATGAGGATCTGATCAAGCGGAACCGAAACTGGACCTTTGTTCCCGGCTACATTGACGAGGGATTATCTGGCATCTCCACCAAGAAACGAGAGAACTTCAACCGCATGATTGAGGAAGCGGCAGAGGATAAATTCGACCTGGTCATCACCAAGGAAATCTCCCGATTCGCCCGTAACACACTGGACTCCATCCAATTTACCCGGCAGTTGTTGGGCTACGGTGTGGGTGTCTTTTTCCAGAATGACAACATCAACACGCTGGACGAGGACTCGGAGCTGCGGCTTTCCATCATGTCGTCGATTGCTCAGGATGAGCTGCGAAAGCTCTCCAGCCGTGTAAAATTCGGCCACGCGCAGGCAATTAAAGACGGTGTGGTGCTGGGCAACAACCGCATCTTCGGCTACCAGAAAGATAACGGCAGACTGATCATTGACGAGGACGAAGCTCCCATGGTTCGGGAGTTGTTCGAGCTTTATGCCACAGGAGAATATTCCATGAAGCAGATCGAGGTAATCTTCTGGAACAAGGGCTACCGCAATAGCCGGAGCAACCGGCTCTCACACACCACCATGTCCAATATGATCTCCAATCCCAAATATAAGGGTTACTATGTGGGCAATAAGGTGAAGGTCATCGATATGTTCACCAAGAAGCAGAAGTTCCTACCCCCGGAGGAATGGGTCATGTTCAAGGACGAATCTGGGGAGATCGTCCCCGCCATCGTGTCCGAAGAACTGTGGGAGAAAGCCAATGCCATCCTCCGCAAACGAAGCGATGATGTGAAGTCCCGGCAGGGTATCTGCAACCACGCAAACCTCTTAACCGGCAAACTCTTTTGCCCCTGCTGCGGTGCTGCCTACTACCGCCGGGAGTCCAAAGATAGGCAGGGCAACAAAAACAGTAAATGGGTCTGCTCCGGCAAGATCAAAAATGGCGCCGATTCCTGCGCTTCCTTCCCCATCTACGAAGAAGAAATCAAGCCCCTGCTCTTCGAGGTGTTCAAGGAAACGGAAGCTGACGCCGAAGCCATGCTGGAAGAATATATGCGGATGTATCAATCTCTGGACAACGACGGCGTCCAGCGGCAGATCTCTGTCACCGAGCAGAAGATCGATATGGAAGCCAGAAAAAAAGCCAAGCTTCTGGATTACAACATCACAGGAAGAATCACCGATAACGAATATCTTCAGCGCAGCCGGGACTGTGAGCAGGAAATCGAACGGCTCCAAAAGCTGCTTCTGGAACTACAACAGGAGTTGGAGTCCAAGGAGGATTTCCACAGACACATGGAGTCCATCCGCTCTGTCATGCGGGATGCTCAGAGAGATGCCAACCAGCAAATCGTCAGCAAGGAATTCATCGACAAGTATATCGACCGGATTTTTGCGACACCCCAGGAAGACGGTTCCCTGCGGTTGGAAATCCAGATATTTACCGGAGAAGCCACGGAAAAGTATCTCAGCAGGCTAAAGGAACGGGCCGCAGGCCGGGAAAACACCCCGGAATATGCCGCTGTCGGTACAGGTCGTACGGGTCACACGTTCAAGAAGATGATCGAGGCTTACGAGCAGGGTCTGCAGTAAACAAAAACTTCCCTGCCGCTTAATGCGGCAGGGAAATTTCTTTAATCATAACGCTTTTCGCCTTCGAAATACTTGGAAAAACGCAGCTCGGTAAGCTGGTTCAGGATGGGATCCACGCAGATCCTCAGTTCATTGCCTGCATTGTCCTTATAGAACAGCCATGCAAAACAGCCACGGGCATAACTGGTGCAGTGGATGTCATAGGGCATGCCGTACTGCGCCAGAACTTCCTCAATGGTAGCATCCTGCGTGATGCTGTCATACTGGAACTCAAGGAACTTGGTATTATCCTGACCCCAGTTGGCATAATTTCTATTCTCTGTAAAGACACCCTTTACGATCAGGTCATTGGCAAGATTATTCTTCTGTCCATTGAGGTTAATGAAATAGAACTGTTCGCCGACATTCCGGCCAACCTTGGTATAGAATTTATCGCCGCGCTCCTGATGGACAAAAATCGTCTGATCGATAAATGCTTCCACAAAGGGGGACGGCATATCCGCAACACGAATGCCCATTTCCATTTCATTTCCGCCCATGGTGATCTTGGTAGTAACCGCATCCAGCACGCCGGTCTGCACTTCCGCGCCGGACAGGTAAGGCATCACATCCATATACTGGCTCAGCAGGATATAACAGTCATTTCCAAAGTAGCTGTTTTCAAAGTCATAGTCCAGATTTGCAGCCAGATCGCCAAAAACATTGGCACAATAATAGGTTGTCACCTGTCTGACGATGCCTCTGTTAAAGGAGAAATATGCACAGCTAAAGGGTTCATAGTATGCAATCTCGCCATAATTGGCATCCCGAACTTTCTCATAGTCAGGTGCGCCGTAAGCAGCGATCAGTTCATCTCTGGTCGTTGTGCCGGTGACAAAGGGGGCATCCTCCTTACCGCAGCCAAAGCTGATGCCATCATCGGTGTTGATGGTAACAGAGTAGAGCATGCACTCGGAAATCTTTTTCGGCTCGCTGCTTGCGTTCATGGCAACGAAGAAAACGAACGGCTTGTCTGCTTCTGCAACGTCTGCCAGTTCGATACGAACACGCTTGACGCTGCTCATATGCCAGGGCTGCAAAATCTCTTCCATATTTTCATAAGTGGTTACGTTTGCAGCCATCAGTGTTGCAACAGGCGCACCTGCGTAGACTTCCTGACCGTTGAGATAGAATTTCAGTGTACCGGTAGCGGCATTTACTTCGGGCAGCACTGTTTCTTTCAGCGTAAATTTCTCAGGCTCAGCCGGTTCCGTAGGTGCTTCGGTGGAAGCCTGCGTGGGTTCGACGGTAGGTTCTGCGGTGGGTTCCGCAGTTGGCACTGCCGTGGGCGCAGATGTTTCCTCCGGCTGATTTGCAGCGCAGCCACTCATCAGCAGGCTCATTGCCAGCACGACCAGCAGCGCACATTTTAATGTCTTCATAGGTTTTCCTCCGTTTTGCGCTTTTCTTCCGTATATTATAGCACGTCACAACCGGTCTGTCCACGCTAAAAGCGTAAAAACAGCTAAAATTTCAGTTGCGCCATTCTATTTTTCACCGGCATTTTTCAACAGAATTAAAACGGCCTTGACGGTAAAATAAAAATATGCTATCATAAATTCCAGCCGCCGCTGTGGTGGAATCGGTAGACACAGGGGACTTAAAATCCCCCGGTAGCGATACTGTACGGGTTCGAGTCCCGTCAGCGGCACCATGAAAAGGGTTATCCCGCACGGGATAACCCTTTTCATATTGTGGTGAAGCGGGACTCGAATCATCAAATGCAAGAGTCCGGTGAACTCTTGCTTCCTGCGGGCTCGACCGCAGGAACACCTTGATTTCTGCCCCAAAAGGGGCAGAAATATAACGAGCCGTGTCAGCGGCACCAAAAAGAAAAGGCAGGGGTGCCGTTCTTGGATGCGTGAGGGTTGCCGGGAATCAATATGCACTCAGTGAGCAAAAGACCAGCCTGCGCGGTGCGGACTGGCCTTTTGCTTTTTGTGAGGTTGGAAACTCAGATTTCAGGAATCAAAAGGAGTATCTAAAGCAATTCGTAATTAGTTCTGAGCCTTGCGGGCTTTCAGGTCTGCCATAATTTCAGCCAGTTTGGATTCAGTCAGATCATAGAAGAACATGGGGATGGTGCCGACAAGCATGGTACCTGCGCAAACCAGAGTCATCATGGTATGGAATGCATTCAGGGTTTCCATGGACTGAGCAGCGCCGGGGTCATAGCCAAACGCGCCAATGACAAATGCAACAACGACACCAGATACTGCCATAACCAGCTTGGTCACGAAGCAGCGAGTGGAGGTAATCATGCCTTCATTACGCTGACCAGTTCTCCATTCTCCATACTCAATGGTATCAGCCATCATGGCCATAACAGCAACCTGGAAACCACCTACACTGATGGAGCATGCTGCGCTACAGCAGTAAATGACAATCATGTTCTCCCAACCAGAAATGTAATGTACAAGACATGAAGCAATGTAACAAGCTGCAAAGATGAAGATAACCTTCTTTTTATCCAGCTTCTTGGCCAGTGCGATAAATGCGAGAGAACCTACAATACCAGTTGCAGTACCAATTAGAGACAGCAGAGACATAATTTCCAAACTACCCAGATTATATACGCAGTAGTAATAATTGAATGTGCCACGCATAATCATAGCCAGCAGGCCAACAGCATTAGCAATCTGGACAATCAGAAGGGGTTTGTTCGTAATAACGCTCTTGATGCCCAGCTTCAGGCTGAACTTCTCAGAAGTTTCGGGAACAACATGCTCTTTGACAGTCTTAAAAGAAATCAGATACATGATTGCCGCAAACACGGCAACAATTGCAGCAACCTTGAAGTATGCGCTTGCATTCGTCTCGCCACCAAATGCAGCCAGAGCAAGGGGCATTGCAATGCCGACGATGCCAGAGATTGCACCGGAAGTGGTCTGCGTAGTTCCGATAATGTCACCGCGCTCTTTGACATTCTTCGTCATTGCCGAGGGTAAGCTCCAGAAAGGAATATCAACGGCAGTAAAAACAACATCGACCAGAACATACATAATACATGCGTAAACAATGCGAACTGTCATATTAGGACTGGGAATCAGGAAGCTCAGTGCCATACACAGGCAGAACAGAGGACCTGCAACGAGAAGCCAAGGACGGAAGCGACCCATCTTTGTTCTAGTGCGGTCTGCGATAGAGCCCATCATGATATCATTGACACCGTCAAATACGCGGCCAAATGCAAGCAAGCCGCCGAGAATCGCGGCAGGCAACATGACCACGTCAGTTAGGAAAGGAGTCATCCATGTTGCCCACAGGGTATAGGCAGAGTCGTGACCCAGAACACCAATGGCATGGCCAAGCTGCTCTTTTTTCGTACACATCTTTGGTTCTTCCGTAGTGACTACGGTTTTTGTCTGTTCAGACATAGTTTTTCCTCCTTAATATTTCTTCTTATTGCGCGGTTTTTATGCCGGGGGTTACGTTTTTCGCTGTCATTGCGAGGAGGGGCGAAGCCCCGACGTGGCAATCTCCTGGTACAACAGATCGAAACGCAGTGCAGGTACAAACATCGTACCGGGAGATTCCCACGGTCGCTACGCTCCCTCGGAATGACATTCGTTTTATGCTACATTCCGCTGACTTGATGGGGATTGCCACGCCAGTGTGAGCACTGGCTCGCAATGACATGATTTAGGGTTGATGCGGTGCGCAGAATGACGTGTTCCTACTTGGCCCCCTCTATGAGGGGGCTGGTGCCGCCGCAGGGCGGGGGGAGTGTCGTATCGTTCGATCGGACACCCCTTCCGTCACGGCTTTCGCCGTGCCACCTCCCCCAAAGGTGGAGGCAAGGGCGCTGCGCGCCGGGGATGCGGATTGCCACGTCGCGTAAGCGATTGAATGATTGCCACTGGCAATCATAGCGATTTACAATCGCTTCGCTATGCTCCTCGCAATGACACGGGGGTACGGTGGTTAATGGTACTCGGGCAGCCAATCGCCGTGGGCTTCGATCAGGTCATCTACAAGGTTACGAATTTCATCGATAGTCAGGTCTGCACTTGCGTGGGGATCCAGCAGGGCAGCCTGATAGATGTACTCCTTCTTTCCGGTGAGTGCTGCATCGACCACCAGCTGATGAACGCTGATCTGGCGCATATTCAGCGCTGCCAGCTGATGGGGCAAATCACCGATGTGGCAGGGCTGGATACCGCCGGCATTGGCCAGACAGGTGACCTCTACGCAGCAGTCGTTAGGCAGGTTTGTGATCAGACCGTTGTTCATCACATTACCGCCGAAGGAGAAATCTTTTTCGGTTTCCAGTGCTTCGATGATGCTGGCTGCATATTCGTGGCTTCTCACATGGGTCAAGTCCTTGTTGTGCACAAGTTCCTCGGCCTGTTTTGCCCACATATTCTGCTGCATAATGCAACGACGGGGATATTCATCCAGAGGGATATTGAATCGTTCAATCAGTTCCGGATGGGTCTTGCGGATAAAGTAGGGATAGTATTCAGCGCTGTGTTCACTGGATTCTGTAACGTAATAACCGAACTGCTTCATCAGTTCAAAACGAACCATATCCGTGTGATTATCTGGTGTATACTCCTTGGGAATCACAGAGGACAGCAAATCGGCATATTCAGGATGTGCTTTTTTGAGTTCTGCATAAGGATCGATGATCGGTCCTTCGATGGCATGCTTTTTAATCACCGGATAGTAATCCTCGCCATAGCGGGTGATTTCCAACAGCCATGCCATGTGGTTAATGCCTGCAATTTTATAATTCAAGCCGTCTTGGGGAAGTCCCAGCATACCGAAGAGCATCGGAATGCACTCTTGGTGGGAATGGCACAGGCCAATCGTCTTAATTTTTGTAGCTCTACCCATGGCAAGGGTGAGCATGGACATGGGGTTGGTATAGTTGATGAACAGCGCGTCGGGACAAACCTCTTCCATATCCTTTGCAAAGTCCAGCATCACAGGAATGGTACGCAGTGCCCGGAAGATACCGCCGATGCCGTTGGTGTCGCCAATGGTCTGCCGCAGACCGTACTTCTTGGGGATCTCAAAGTCCGTGACGGTGCAAGGCTCGTAGCCGCCCACCTGAATGGCATTGACCACATATTTCGCGCCCCGCAGCGCCTCCTTGCGGTCTGTGTACTTGACGATCTTTGCTCTGCCTGCGTTGGAATTGCGGTTGATGTTGGAGAGCATCATGTAAGATTCTTCCAAGCGTTTGGGATCAATGTCAAACAGCGCGTATTCGTATTCCCGGAGACAGTCGGTCTGCAAGCAGTCGCCGAGAACATTCTTGGCGAATACACTGCTGCCTGCGCCCAGAAATGTTATTTTGTTCATTGTTCTTCACCCTTTCATAAATTTCTATAAAATCAGCCTTGGCTGAAGTTTATACGCATTGTTTGTAAATTTTCCGGTTCCAGTTCTGCCATTGCCAGCAGCACCGCACCCCGGCAGGGGTCTAATTTGGGTCGGAAGAAATGGATCTTCCGGCTGGATGCCGCCGCGCTGACCTTCTGGGCAACGGGGTTGCGGATCAGGTCCGGGATAGAGAACAGGCCACCCTGATAGGAAACGGAAACCGCTTCGGGAAAGTCCAACTTGTCCAGCACCGCAAGGATCAGCTTACTCAGCTCCTCCGATGCCCGGTCATAGCAAGCAAGCGCGTGCGGATCGCCTTGCCGGGCAGCTTCCAACAGAATTTTCTGTAAGGCTGCTGTGTCTTTGCGGGATTGGACATATCGCTGGTTGACAAGGGCGATGATATCGAAATCATCTTGCAAGCTAAGTTCGCTACGCACCAAATCATAAAGTGCTGTTTTTTCTAACCTGCCGTCACTCTGCTGAGAGAATAACTGCAAGAGCTGTTTGCCCAGCCAGTAACCGGAGCCTTCGTCAGAGAAGAATTCATGCCAGCCGCCGCATCGCTCTGTTTTGCCGGAAGCGTCCCGTCCATAGGCGATACTGCCCGTTCCGGCTACTACAGATATGCCGGGTTCCATAGCAAGGGAACCTGCCCAGCCGATGGTGGAATCGTTATCAATGTAGACTTGCATCGGAGAGAAAGTTTCGCGGATCTCCTGTGCTGCCTGCGTATCAAGCTCCCGGTTTTCACCATAGGCAGGCATGCCGAAGCCGATCAGCACATCCGTGGTCTCTTCCGGAAGACATTGGGCAATACCTTCTTTCAGCCTATCCAGAACAGTGTCAATGCCGTCCTGCGCACAGTAGGTTCCGATGGTGACGGCTGTACCACATTCACGTCCATCACGGTCAAAGCAGAGGAATTTTGTCTTACTTCCACCGCCGTCTATGCCGATGTAATATTTTGCCATGTACATCCCCCTTTTGTAATTTCCGGGTTGCATTCCGGATAAATTCAATGCTATAATAACAAAAATCGATACACGCAAGTGGAAAGTAGGTGCCCCATGGCTGCCATTAAAGATGTTGCAAGGCTGGCTGGTGTCAGCGTCGCGGCTGTATCCAAATACTTAAAGACACCTGATAACATGCGGGAGGAAACCCGCCAGAGAATTGCCGGAGCAATCCAGCAGCTGAATTACCGCCCCAATCCCTTTGCCCAGAGCCTGCGTACCGGCAAAACCAACATCATTGCCATTACACTGCCTGAACTGGACAATCCCTATTTCAACAAGATGTTTAATCTGCTGCAGGCTTACTGTGAAGACCGTGGGCTGCTGGCAATGCTGCTGAAGAACTCCAATGCAGAACAGGCTAAGTATGCGGCTGGTATTCTGAAATCCGGTCTGGTGGACGGGGTCATATGCTATGACGAAGGTCAGGCAGATACCTTCATTATGGAAATGGAAGTCAGTGTTCCCGTTGTAAAAGTCGGTCCTGTGACGGATAGTGATTACGCTGCGACCGTGGGCATTGACCTGCGTACCGGCATGGAAAAGCTGTGCGCCCATCTGGAAGAAAACGGTGTTCGCCGACTCGGTTATATCGGCCCGGACAGCGATGTGTCCTCCCGCCAAAAGATTGGCGCTATTAAGAATTACTGCGATCACAGCGAAATGTATCTTGATCCCAAGGTGTTTCTGACAGACTGCCATACTTACGGCGGCGGCTTTGATTGCTGCCAGAAGCTGCTGGACTCCGGTGTGGAACTGCCTGATGCAATCATCGTGGAATCCGATATGATCGCGCTGGGTGTTCTCAAGTGCCTTGCCCGACGGGATGTAGATGTGCCGGCAAAGGTACGGCTCAGCGGTTACGATAACACGGACATTTCCGCTATGAGTAATCCTTCCCTGACCTCCGTGCACATCCCTCTGGAAGAGATTTGCCTGGCTGCTCTGAATATGCTTTGGGCAATGATGCAGGGAGAAGCTGTTTCCCCAGTCACATTCCACACAGATCTTGAAATCAGAACCTCTACCATGCCGCCGAAATAACCGGCGGCATTTCCCTTGTTCTATTTGTGTATCGATACACAAATAGAGTGTGAATCGATACACGCACGATTTATCTGCATTTTATAGCACTTTTTCTGTTTCGTCAACTGGCCAAAATCATTTTCATCGAGACTTATAAATCAGAGGGTTGCCTTTTGTACAGATTGAACATTTTGGCATTCGGACAACTGCCCGGAGTTTCAGTACATGATTCAGGGCAGCAGCAAGAAGCGGTTCGGACAGTGCCCTATTCTTCGTGACCCCCCTTGATTTTATTGTGCGCGAAATGTATAATTCAGTTAATTAACAAGAATTTGCCGAGGTCATACATCAAAGAGGTATTGTTTATGGAAAATGCGCCTGCCATTATTCTATTTTGGTATTTCATCACTGCAGCCTTTATAATTTCCGTTGCTTTGACGGTTGCAGCAATTATTCTGATCAAAAAAGAAGGAGCCAAAATACAAAAATGATGCATTTTTTCGGAAGAATGTGTCTGATATTGAGCGTCATTTGCTCTATTCCCGTACTTCTGGCAGTTGGGTATATTCTATATATTTATATTGCATAGGATGAAACCCATTTTAGAGAAACAGAAAGCAGTCGGGGGATATATCAAGAAGCCTTCACACTAAAAATTTCAGATGATTCAGGGAGATCATGCAAATGGAAAAATTAACAAAGCAAACCAATGCCATTTTACTGGAACGTTTCGGAAAAGACAGCATCATTGCTCTGGCAACCGCAGTTGACAACGTCCCTTATGTGCGCAGCGTGGATGCGTTCTATGAGGACGGTGCTTTTTATGTGCTTACCCACGGTTTATCCGGCAAAATGAAGCAGATTGAACGCAACCCCGTGGTTGCAATATCCGGCGAATGGTTTACCGCTCAGGGCAGGGGTGTGAATCTGGGTTACTTTGGAAAAGCTGAGAATGCACCTATCGCCGGAAAAATGAAGCAGATATTTTCTGCGTGGATCGATAACGGCCACAACAATTTTGAGGACACAAACACCTGTATTCTCTGCATTCAATTAACCAGCGGCGTTCTGTTTTCAAACGGCACCTGCTATGAAATTGATTTTACCTGAAGGCTGCAACGCCAAATTTACTAAAAGCGGATACCCGGTCGGGTATCCGCTTATTTTTATTCCTGTTCCCGGAATTTGATGGTGCCGTTTTCGGCATCCATTTCCTCGATGATGGCCAGCGATTCCAACCGGAAGCCCAGATTACGGATCCGGTAGCCACCCTCCTGAAAGCCCTTTTCAATGACGATGCCGCAGCCTACAACTTCCGCCCCTGCTGCATCCACAAGGGAGATCAGTCCCTGCAACGCACAACCGTTGGCCAGAAAATCGTCTACGATCAGCACGCAGTCATTTTCATTCAGAAATTTCTTGGCGACAATGACCTGATTGGTTTTTTTATGGGTAAAGGATTCCACTTCCGCCACATACATCTCGCCGTCAAGATTGACCGTCTTTGCTTTTTTTGCAAAAACCACAGGCACACCAAACTCCCGTGCCACAGCGCAGGCAATGGCGATACCGGAAGATTCAATGGTCAGCACCTTGGTAATTTGTGCACCGGAAAAACGGCGTTTGAATTCTCTGCCGATCTCATCGAGCAGTGCCACGTCAATCTGATGATTCAGAAAGGCATCCACCTTCAGCACATTTCCCGGTTTGACAACACCGTCGCGCAGAATTCTCTCTTCCAAAAAGTTCATGTTCCTTCCCCCGTTTCTCTCTTTTTACAGCTGATCCAGATTCATGGTAAAGGATGTCAGGCAGTTCTCAAGGAACCATTCCAGCTCCGGCAATTTCATCGCTTTCATAGAATCCCATGTCTGCCTGGCAGCATAGTCAAACTCCGTATTGCCTGCTTTCTGCTCCTCCAGACACTTGATGTGTGCTGACAGCTTATCGGCCGCTTTGACAACGGCTCTGACCGCCGGATCGTCCTCCAGCACGTCATGCTCATAGAAGCTGCGCAGCTCCTGCGGCAGCATATCCAATACCCGGTTGCCAGCGATGCGCTCAATCTGCTTATAGGCATCTTTGATATCGGCATTGTAATATTTGACCGGTGTGGGCAGGTCGCCTGTCAGGATTTCCGAGGCATCGTGATACAGCGCAGCCACCGCACAGCGGTCCGGATCAGGCCCCTCCAGCTTCAAGATTTCCCGCCGCACCAGCGCCAGTGCATGCGCCAGCACCGCGGTCATGTAGGAGTGCTCCGTTAAATTTTCAGAAAACGTGTTGCGCATCAGACCCCAGCGGGTGATGTAGCGCATTCTGCCCATCAGGGCAAAAAATTCATTTGCCATTGCAAAGTTCCTCTAATTTCTCTATCAGTCCGGCTGTTGCTTCGCAAAAGTGCTTGCCGCCGGCTGCCTCGATCTCTTCCCTGTCGCGGAAGCCCCACAGAACACTCAGGCAGGGCACGCCTGCATTTTTCGCTGTCAGCACATCCACCTCACTGTCACCCACATAGATGCAGCGCTCCACGCCGATTTCTTCCATGGCCTTGAATACCATATCGGGCGCGGGCTTACGGGGACAGTCAGTGCTTTCGCCCCGGGCATACAGGGTGGGAAAATACCGGGCGCAGAGAGCTTTCACTGCAGAATCGGGCTTGTTGGATACCACCGCCATGGGATATTTCTCGCCCAGTGCTTCCAGCACTTCCATAATACCGCCGTAAGCTCCGGTTTTTACCTGGCAATGGGCATCATAATAGCTGCGGAATGTTTCCAGCACTGCATCCACATCCGCTCCCTCCGGCACAGCCAGCGCGATCAGGCGGCGGGCACCGTTGCCCACAAACCGGCGCACCTCCTCCAACGTACGGCTGGGATAGCCGAATTGTTCCAGGGCATAGTTAACTGCATCCGCCAGATCCTCGAGGGTATCCAGCAAAGTACCGTCCAAATCCCACAAAATTCCGGTCTTCATCACAGCCCCCAGTTCTTCTTCACGCGGATATCCTCACCTACAAAGGGAATCAGCCTGAAATTACCCTGAAGACGGGATACCACCTGCGGCGTATACCGCTTGGGCAGTTCTTCCATAACATTCAAGTTTGTTGAAATCACCATGGGTTTTCCTGTCAGAAGCCGGTCATTGAGCAGATTGTAGAGCGCACTGGTCACAAACTGGCCGGGCATTTCGGTGCCCAGATCATCAATGATCAGAAGGTCGCAGGCGCTGTACTTCTTCACTTCCTCGCGGGCATCCTCATCCCCTGCAAATTTTGCACGTTCCAGCTTGGAAAACAGATGCCCCGCACTTTCATAAACCACACTGTAGCCGCGGTCTGCCACGGTTCTTGCAATACAGGCGGAGAGGAACGTCTTTCCAAGGCCGGTTCCGCCATTAAAGAGCAGGTTCCCGGATTTTTCAGAAAAAGTATAAGCATACTTCCGGCAAATCTGGAAATTCTTCTCCATAATAACTCTGGGACTCGCTCCCAAATTTGCATCATACTGATCCGGATAATACTCCAGACGGAACTGGTCAAAGGTCTCCCGACCCACATTCAGAAAAGTCAGTTCCTTTTTCTGTTCCTGCCGGCACAATTCTGCCAGACATTCGCACATCGTCGCACCCACATAGCCGCTGCCACCGCAGCGGTCGCAGATAGGGCTGTCGTCCAGATACCCTTCTTCAAAATAAAGATGCACCAACTGCTGCCGTTCCTGCTGCAGCGCCAGATTTTTCTGCTTGACTTCCTCCATGGCGCTTTGCACATCACCACCCTGAGAAAAAACAGCCTGTGCCGCCATAGCCATGGTCATGCGAAGCTGGCGGTCGATTTCCCGCAGGCGGGGCAGCCGTTCATAGGCAGCCGCCAGATGCTGCTGGTTCTCGGATTCCCTGTCTGCCTTTGCCGCTGCAAGGCGCATCCGCGCCCGCTGCATGACTTCACTACTATATCCCATAGGTTACACCTCGTTCAACATTCTCTGAATTGCAGCCCGTTCAGCCTGCCCCAATTCCCCGTTTGCTCCCTTTGATGTGCCGGGTTTCCGGTCACCGGTGTGGACAGCTTCTGCCGTATGCAGTCCCGCCTCATGCCAGCGCTGCAAAATCTTATTCATATACGCCCAGTTGAGGCCGCCGGTATTCAGGCAGGTGCGCTCATAGGCCATGCTGATCACTTCATCCTCAAACCCCATATCCAACCAGCTGCGGGCATAGCGCTCCTCCGCCGCAGTCAGACAGCGCCCGCGGATCTGAAGCTGGTTCTGCAGGCGGCTGATACGGGAGGCACGGATATTCTGCGCCTGAATGAAGGCTGCCGCCTCCTCCAGATTGTCAATGCCCGCTTCCGCCCAGGCATAGGCTTCCTTCTCAATGGTACGCAAAGATGGATTGCGCAGACTGCCACGCTGGCGTGCCCGGTCCTTGCAATAGCAGATCAGCACAGAGATCACATCTCCGGTCATACCCAAATAACGGATAAAGCCAAGCAGGATCTTCAGTTCCTCGGTGTTCAGGTTGCGGCCCAGCAGCCGCTCCACTTCCCCGCGCAGGGACTTGAATTCTGCATCATGGCTGTCCGCCTCCAGCACATCATGTTCAGAGTAAACAGGCCGCTCACCTACCATTATCCGGGTCTGCTTTTCTTCCTGCCACAGCCCCAACTGGCGCAGAACGGCCATGGCACAACTGATACGCGCAGGTGTCAAACTCAGTACCTGCGCTGCATTGGATGCGGGATTTCCGGATTTTAAGTATATGTAAAGCAGAGCGCCATCGGGATTTGCTGCACCAAGCAGCTTGCGCACTTCGCCGGTATCGAGTGTTACGGTTTCTATGTTCATAGCTTGCCTCTTCCAAATTCGTCAGTTACAGTCATTATAACACAGCTTTCTGCTTGCGACAACGGTAGTTTCAGGGAGAAAAACGTAAAAAATGGACAGTCTTTTTTGGCATACCACAGGATATTGTGGGTGATTGTAAAACGGAACACGATACATATGTAAATTGATGTTTGTCGCACTCTGTGTCGTGGATAACGTAGGGGCGGCGACCCGCCGCCCGTGCAGAGATATCTTTCGTATTCGCATTGGTTTTCGGCGAATTCGTGACATTGTGCCGCCGGGCGTGTTGCGGAGCGCAGCGAATTAAAATAGGTCGATTGCCGGTGGCAAGCGCACCTTAATGCATTGGCAAAAATCTTTGATTTTTGACTGGGGGAGTGTCGTTCTTATGATAGGGCACTCCCTCCGTCAGCCCTTACGGGCTGCCACCTCCCTCAAAGAGGGAGGCAAGGGCACCGTAAGCGCCAGTGCGATAACCTGAAATTTCAGCGCACACAAAAACCGGGGGGGTGCCCCGGTTTTCGTTTCTTCGCTTGCGCCATTTATCATAATGTATGGGTGAGCCGTTCCTTTCTCACCCTTTTCGCATCACACCGCTGCGCTTACGGCGATACACTTGACAGCAAATGTACAATTCCCTTTTTCAAGTCTGTCGTCACAGTCTTTGAGGGACTGTTCATCTGTTGTCCAATCCTATTATGTACAGGCATACCAAATTGATACGGAGGAATTTATGGAAAATTTTTCAACACTGTTCATCCCCGCATTTTTGATCTTCGCCCTGCTGCGCATCATCGCCCTGCCCATCCGCTGGTTCTGGAAGCTCAGCATCAACTCCGCCTGCGGCTTTCTGTGCCTTTGGCTGCTCAATTCTATTGCCGCATTTACCGGTCTTTACTTCCCCGTCAACATGGTTACGGTCATTGTGGCAGGTTTTCTGGGACTTCCGGGCATCGGCGCACTGGCACTGGTGCAGTTTTTTCTGTAAAAAACACATTCTGAACATAGATTGACAAAAACCTGCCAATCCCCTATAATTTGAGTATAGAAGAAAGGCAGGTGACGCTTTTGAATATTCAGAAAAAGCGTGATTTTCTTACCAATTTTGCCTACTGGGGCATCATCATTGCAGCCGTATATCTGGTGCTGGAATATCTGGTTCCCATTTCCATTCCCATCCTCCTCGGCATTCTGGTGGCATGGGTGGTAGTCCGGATTTCTGACAAGCTGCATTGTTCCCATAAGCTTCTGCGTATTGCGCTGACGCTGCTGATCTATGGCATTATCGGACTTCTGGTCACATTGCTGGTATCAAAGGGCGTTTCTGTGATCTCCCGTCTGGTCAAATGGATTCCGGAGCTTTACGAGCACAAGCTGCTCCCCTTCGCAGTGCTGGTCTACAACTGGTGTAAAGAGTCTATTGCGCTGCTGGATCCGGCCATCCGCAGTACATTGAACACCGTTCTTGAAAGTGTCCTTTCCGCGTTAAAAAGTCTGGTCTCCTTTCTCTCCGGCACCACTGTCACGCTGGTCTCCAGTGTGGCCACCGGTGTGCCCAATCTGGTTTTGAGCCTGCTGGCTATGATCTTCTCCACGGTCTTCCTGGTAGGTGACTATGAGCGGATCACCACCTTTGCGCGGGAGCATGTTCCCGGCAGCATCCGAAAGATTCTTAAAAATATCCGGATCTATTTGACTGACACCTTGTTCGTGGTCATCCGTTCCTATGTTCTGATCATGCTGCTGACCTTCACGGAACTGAGCATCCTTTTTTCCATCTTCGGTATCCAGAATGCATTGCTGAAAGCCGCTCTGATCGCTGTGTTCGATCTGCTGCCGATTCTTGGCACCGGCGGCATTATGATCCCGTGGTTTGTGACCTCTCTGGTCCTGGGTTATACCGGACTGGGTCTGAAGCTGCTGCTGATCTACGCCATCGTTACGGTAGTGCGCAATTATGTGGAGCCGAAAATCGTGGGTGCCCAGTTGGGTTTGCATCCGATCATCACACTGGCTTCCATGTTCATCGGCCTGCGCCTGTTTGGTTTTTGGGGACTGTTCGGGCTCCCCGTGGGAATCTCCTTCCTCTGGAAGCAGAAGCACCAACCGGCAGAACCGGGACAATAACAAAAAGTTCGGGCAGGAGCTGCGGCTCCTGCCCAATTTATTTTTAAGATTACTTCTTGACCGCGCTGCGGATCTTGCACAGGACAAAGTAGACCACAAAGCTGGCGAAGAAGGAAACCACGCTCTGGTTTTCCGTCAGGGTCAGACCCAGTGCCATGCCCACTGCCCAGGGAACGAAGGGCACCCAGTCGAACTTGATCATCTTGGAGAAGTCGGAAGTGCACTCCTTCAGGCCGCCCAGCACATAGTACTTGCAGATGTAGATACCAAGCAGGGGTGCATACAGGCAGCCCAGCACATTCAGAATGCCATACAGGGAGTTCATGATGCCTGCAATGGCAATGGCTGCCGCAACCACGCCACCGAAAACAGGTGCCATCCAGGGTTTGAGCTTATCGCCCACCACCACGGAGGCTGCCAGGCCGAAGGAATAGAAGCTGCGGTCATTGAAAGTCCAGCTGCACAGCAGCACGATGACCAGCACCAGAATCTCAGGAATGCCGCCGGCTGCAAAACCGCGAACCATGCTGTACTCGGGGCCGCAGATCATGGCAAAGACACCGCCTGCCAGCATCATGATGGCATTGAGGAAGCCATAGCCCACAAATGTACCAATGGTCATATCCTTGACACCGCGGACATTGCAGGTAAAATCAGAGAAGAGCTGGATGACGGAGATCCAGGTCAGAACCACGAACACTGCACTGTCCAGCAGAGACAGGGTATTCACAGAGTTCATGTGCATTTCAATAGTGCCCTTGCCAAAGCCCTTGACGCAGGCAACGATAACCGTCACGATCACCAGAATCAGCACAACAGGTGCCTGAATGTAGCCGCTCTGCTCCATGCCCTTGACACCACGGATCGTGCTGTAGACAGAGATCGCAACAATTGCCGCAACCACGACCCATGCAGGTACTGCGGGGAAAATATCGCGGACGCTGGTGGCTGCGATATCGGACATCCATGCCACCCAGATAATACCGGCGGGCAGCAGGAACAGGTTCATGATTCTGGCACCCACCTGACCAAAGATGTTGCCATACTGCACGGCAGTGGGAATGCGCATTTTCAGACCCACATAGCCGCTGATGCACAGCAGGACGCTCAGCAGTACGCTGCCGAGGATTACACCCCACAGGAAGGTGTTCCAGTCGGTCATCCAGAACAGTTCTGCGCCGAAGGACAGGCTCATGATCTGCACCACGAAGCTGGCAATGACCGCACCGAAGGAGAGCCAGTTCTGCATGCCCGGCTCCTGGTTATTAACAACAGTCTCTTTTTCCAAGATTGTTTCTCCTTACTTTTTGAAGCCGGACAAATCCTGCTGCGGCAGGAAAGTGGGCTCGGAAATCTCAAACTCGCCGCCGGAGATACCCAGCAGCTTACAGACCAGCGGAGCAAGTGCGCGCAGGTCGGTTGCATCAATACCGGTACCGGCAGGAATGCCGCCGCCAACCATGACCATGGGAATGATCATATCGCTGTCATTGGAAGAGCCGTGCTGGCCGTGATATTCATCGATCATGGGCTGAGGCAGGAACACATAGCCGGCTTCACTTTCAAGAATCAGGTCAGGGCCATCTTCGGAATAAACGCCCAGGCTGGCAGCACGGTCAGAGTGGCTGGAGAAGACAGCAGCAACGCCATCCATGTCAGCGAAGTAGGAGACCACATCAGCCTCATTGGTGCCGTTGAGCCATATGTAACCGGTGCGGCCGTCAATGGCGGCAACAGCCTCGGGGAACTGCATCATGGTCAGGATATTCAGATTGATTGCCTCGTTCGATTCGGTCATACCGTGGTCAGCCACGATGATCAGCGTGGTGTTCTCCAGCATGCCGGACTTCTTCATTTTATCGTACAGCTTGCCCAGCGCCTTGTCCACGCGCTTCAGGCAAGTCTTCATTTCGTCGGATTCAGGACCAAAACGGTGGCCGATATAGTCCGGGGACTGGACATTGACCAGCGTCAGGTTGGGTTTTTCAGTTTCCAGAACGGTGTAGAGGGACTCAAAGACCCAGTCAGCCAGTTCCAGATTCATCTTGTAGTAATCTTCGTTGGTTTCTGCATCGTCCAGATTGACGGTTGCAGGCAGATAATCCAAAGGACGGACATTGCTGGTTCCCACATCGCAGTCCTTGGAGAACAGGGTGACCAGATTGTTCTTTCCGGAAACCACAGCGGTCTTCAGACCCTGTGCCTTTGCCAGTTCAAAGATAGTCTCCGCCTTGATCATTTCAGGCTCTTTGCTCTTGATGGTGGAAATACCATCCTCGCCCAGCCGCACATTACCGATGATGCTATGAACACCGGAGATGACACCGGTCATGATGGTGGTGTGGTTGGTCAGGGTGTGGGAAGGATAGACACAGCGTGCACCCAGGGTCGCAGCGCCGGCCTTGGCGATTTTGGCCAGATTGGAATTTGCACCCATCTGGCTTAAGTACTGGCTGGACAGTGCATCCAGCACCAGAATGACAACATTTTCAGACCGGCCCAGCTCGGTGCTTGCAGGTTCGCTGCTTGCAGAACCGCAGCCTGCCAGCAAGGCCAGAACGATGGCCAGCATGGTCACAAGAGAGATAATTTTTTTCATTGGCAGACCCTCCAGAATAAGGTATCATTGCAGCTCCGGTTTATACCGGAGCTGCAACGTTGCCTCAGGCAATACATATAAGCGGATGAAAATGGGATCGTTGCGAATGGGTGAAGCGAAGTTTCTTGAAATTACTTAACGAACTCGACCTCGGAAACGTACCACTGCCATGCGTAAGCATCGTACTTGTCGTTCAGCTCGGGATGCTCGGTAGCAGGGAATACCATCTTGATGGGTCCGCCTGCATCAGCGGGGATGTCCTTGCCGCCGACATAGTCGTCGGTGATCAGGATGTCGTAAGCCTTTGCGTCCTCAGCAGCGACTTCAGCAGTCCAGCCGTCGGAAGACTTGACAACGATCTTGGTGCAGTCGGCAGCACCTGCGATCTCCATCAGAGATGCCAGGGTGACACCGGTGAACTCATATTCCTTGGTGGTGCCGGGCAGGGAGTAGTCAACAGTCTTGATCTGGGTTCTCTTGGCTTCCCAGTCACCGACGGTAACGTCGATCTTGGTCTCGCCGTAGACCAGAGCAACACCGACAGGAGCGCTGGTGTTAACAGAGTCGTCGACCTTTTCCATGCAGCCGGCGAAAACGCTCAGGCACAGAACCAGAATACATGCGATTGCGAAAAGCTTCTTCATTGTGTGTTCCTCCATTTTTTGATTGAGTTTATAGTTATATGTATTGCTTAAACATTCAGAATGGAAATGGCTTTTTCCTTGAAATCGGCATGGTTGACCTGCTCGATCTGGCGGATCATGTCCATATCCAGCTTTGCAGTGCCGCTGTAAGCACCGCAGATTGCAGCAGCCAGCGCACCGATGGTATCGGTGTCACCGCCCAGGTTTGCGCCCAGACGGGCGGCATGCATGGGATCGCCCTTGCAGCGGTAGAAGAATGCCAGCACCACAGCCACGGTATCTTCGCAGTCCATGGAATACTCGATCTTACCGAAAACCTTTGCAAGGAAATCGGCATCGTCGGCTGTTTCTGCGGACAGGCTCAGCATTTCCTCCAGCAGAGCCAGCAGGCGGCTTTCACCCTTGGGGTAGCCCTGCTTCTCGGCGATGACCGCACCGCGGCGGGCTGCATCGAGGACGCTTTCCAGTGTACTGCTGTCGCTGAGGGCTTCTGCCACAGCGGATGCCACCGCACCGGCACCGGCCATGGCGCGGTTGCTGCCGTGGGTGGGCAGGCACAGGGTGGCTGCATCCAGAGCGGCCTGCTCAAGATTGCCTGCGTTGAGGATGCCGATGGGGGTCACGCGCATGGCAGCACCGTTGGTGGTACCTTCGCGGCCGATCTCAACGGGATCACCGCCGGCAAAAATACCTTCCAGTGCCTTCTTGCTGGTGGGGCCGAGATAGCTCTTGTTAAATACATCGTACTTTCTGACCCAAGTCTCCAGTGCGTCCACTGCTGCGTGCAGGCTGATGCCGCCGTTGCGGACGATGGCATCCAGAACCTCCAGAGACAGCTCGGTGTCATCGGTGTACTGGGCGCGGATCATGTCCTTGAAGTGGTAATGACGGGGATCGGGAGCCAGAATGGAATCTACCCAGCCGTAGAACTCCCGGATCTCTTCGGGGGGCTGAAACTCGGTGGGCATACCCATGGCATCACCCAGCGCCAGAGCGCAAAGGGTGGCATGGGCGCGGTCTTCCAGATTACCGCGGTTCAGGCGGGGCCAGATAATGTCCATCTGAGCCGCAGTGGGCATGGAAGTGCGGGCACCGACGACCTGAACAGCTTCCGCTGCGCAGGCTGCGGCGAAGCGCATTGCCTGTTGAGGCTCCATGCCCTGAGAGAAGGCGTGCAGCAGGCCGGCGGTGAAGGTATCACCGGCACCGGTGGTATCCACAGCCTTGACGGGGAATGCAGGGGCGGTAATGCAGCCTTGTCTGCCGTAGCAGCCGGAGCCGTGCTTGCCCTCGGTCATGATCAGATTCTTTGCACCTGCATTCAGCAGCGTTTCGATGGCTGCCTCCTTGGTGTCGCATCCGGAGAGCATCTTTGCCTCGGGCAGGTTCACCAGCAGGTAGTCAGTATGCTCCAGAACGGAACCCAGGTACTCCAGACCGTAGCTGCACATAATACCGCCGGGACCGAAGAACACGGTCGCACCGTGCTTGTGAGCCAGCTTTGCAGCTTCCACACCCACTTCGTCGAAGGTCTCGCCGATGTAGAGGCCTTCCACACCGTCGAAAGCAGCGGGATCGATCTCATCCCAGCGCTCATACAGGGTGTTGCCGCCCAGAGAATAGATCACGCGCTCGCCTTCTTCATCGACTGCGATGAAGGCGCCGCCGGAGCTGTTGCCGGCTTCGATTTTTAAGTAAGCAGTATCCACACCGTCATTGTGGAAGCTGTCCACGATGACTTTGCCGTTGGCATCGTCGCCGGCCTTGCCGAAGAACGCCACGGTCTCGCCCAAACGGCTCAACCCGACTGCGATGTTGGCGGTAGAGCCGCCGGGATGCTGCTCAATGGAAAGAGGATAGACGATTTCGTCTGCCTTGGGAAGATGGGGCACCTTGACAATGGTATCGACTGCCGCAGCGCCCATGGTAATCCATTTTGCCACGGATGATCCTCCCTCGAATTACATGATGCCGAAGCCCCATGCGCCGACTGCAACAATCATCAGAACGATCAGGGCAGCTTCGACCAGAATGA
The DNA here is from genome assembly GCA_017537045.1 of Oscillospiraceae bacterium. The sequence goes on from JAFYLN010000060.1 coordinate 107,209, forward strand.
CAGCCAGTACCTTGGGTGTCATGCTTGCGGGCTTGACGAACTTGTTCTTGTTGCCGGAACCAAAAGCTCTTGCTTCCATGGACAGGGCGATCTGGTCAGAAATATCCAGAGCGTTGCTCAGCAGGGGGGTGACGATGGGAACAATCTTCTTCAGGCGCTCCATCAGCTTGCCCTTGTCCAGATCCATGCCGCGGGTCTTCTGAGCGTCCATCAGATTGAACAGCTGCTGCTGGATCTGAGGAATGAAGCGCCATGCGGTGGAGAAAATGAAGACGAAGTGCTTGGATGCGAAGGGGATGTGGTTGAGCATCTGGATGATCTCAGCAGGATCCACGGTAAAGCCCAGAATGCCGACTGCGATAACGACCAGATAGATCTTCAGGCTGGAAGCGTAGCCGTAGAGCATGCCGTCCAGCATGAAGGCACCACGCTTGCCGGGCAGTGCGTAGAACAGAACCCAACCCTTGTACATATCCTTGGTGACCAGGCTGGGATCCAGAGAGAAGCCCTGAATGATGATAATCAGAGCGGAAGCACCCAGTGCCATTTTCAGGAACCAGTCGATCTGCTTCCAGGGGAATTTGCAGGCGAAGCCCAGAGCCACCAGACCCAGCGTTGCCACAGTGATGACAATGGGGTCAGTCCAGATGATGGAGGCGATGATCACGCCCAGAACGAACATCAGAGAAATGCGGGGGTTCAGACGGTGCATGAACGTATCCAGTTTTCTGTAATCAACTAACATGGTTATACCTCCTCTTTCATAGCATCGTTGAAGAGGGTGAAGAACTCATCAACGGAAATCACATCGTTGGGCATGTAATCCAGTGCCTGTGCAATGCGGGTGACGTCGGTAGGCTGCACATACGCAGTCTCCAGAATTTCGGGCTGTGCGAAAACCTCAGCAGGCGTGCCGTCCAGCAGAACCTTGCCGTAACGCATTGCCAGAACGCGGTTACAGTAGCTGCAGACGATCTCCATGTTGTGGGTGATGATGATAACAGTCTTGCCTTCGTCATTGATCTTCTTCAGCAGATCCATGATCCAGATGGTCTCACGCCAGTCCTGACCGGTGGTGGGCTCGTCGACGATGACCACATCGGGATCCATGGCAATGATGGAGCCCATGGTCAGTCTCTGACGTTCACCCTTACTCAGGTACTTGGGCCAAACCTTGCGGTAACGATCCAGGCCAACATCGGAAATGATCTCATTGATGCGCTCGATGGTGCCCTCATTCAGACGACCCAGGTTCTCAGCGCCGAACAGCAGCTCGTCTTCGACGCTGTCCTTGAAGATCTGCTCGTCGGGGTTCTGGAAGCAGTAGCCCACGGTACCGGACAGCTCTGCAACGGTCTTGGTGGAAACGTCGATCTCAGCGACCTTGATGGTGCCGGAGGTGGGCTTCAGCAGGCCGATGATGCTGCGGCACAGAGTGGTCTTACCGGCGCCGTTCTGGCCGATGATGGCCACAAAGTCGCCCTTCTTGAACTGCAGGTTGACATGGTCGACCTGATTGGTGTCGCCGAGGTAGGAGAATACCAGGTCGTCAACATCGATGATAGTCTCCTTCTCCACCTGCTCCGTTTCCTTCTTGACAGCAGCAACAGGGCGCTTGGGCTGCATATCCTTCAGATCACGGATCAGATCGTCGGTGATCAGGGAAACATCGGAAACATAACCGGCTTCTTTCAGCTTCATGCTCAGCTCGATGCTCTGGGGCACGTTCAGACCCAGCTCGTTGAGCTTGTCCACCTGAGAGAAGACTTCATTGACGCTGCCCTGCATAACGATAGAGCCGCGATCCATGACAACAACCTTGTCAGCATGGCGGACGACCTCGCTCATGACGTGCTCGACCAGCACAACAGTGATGCCGTACTTCTTGTTGATATCCTTAACCAGAGAGAAGATGTTTCTCTTGCCGATGGGATCCAGCATGGAGGTAGGCTCGTCGCAGACAATGATCTTGGGCAGCATGGCGTAGATGCCTGCGATAGCAACACTCTGCTTCTGACCACCGGACAGCTCCATGGGCTTGCGGTTGATCAGCTTCTCCAGCTGCAGGTCTTCCACGGAGCGGTTGACACGCTTCATGCACTCATAGTAGTCATAGCCCAGGTTGGTGGCACCGAATGCGATATCCTCTTCAACAGTCATGCCGAACAGCTGGGTGTTGGGATCTTGGAAGACCAGGCCGACGGTCTGTGCCATGGTTGCAACCTGCGTCTTGGTGGGATCCATGCCGTCAACCGTGATGAAGCCGGTCAGGTCACCCTTGACGAAGTTGGGGATGATGCCGTTCATCATTTCACACAGGGTGGTCTTGCCGGCACCGGTGGGACCGGTGATAACCACGAAGTCGCCTTCCTTGATCTCCAGATTGATGTTCTTCAGAACCTGGCGCTTGGAGTTCTCGTAGTTGAAAGAAACATCCTCAAACTTGATGATGGTGTTTCTGGTATCATTTTCGTCAGCCTTTGCAGAAACAGAAACCTGCTCCACATAGTCATCTTCCACATACTCTCCGCCCTCGACCTTGATGCGCTTCTGAGCTGCGGAGATTGCCGTGTAGGCGATCATTGCCAGCAGGCAGTTGACGAAGGAGCCCAGAATCTGGGGAACCAGCGTGGTGATCATCATCTGCCAGCCCAGCATGACCAGCCAGGGCAGGATGCACAGGGTGTTGACTGCAGTACCAACGATCAGGCCCATAACCTTGCCCCACTTCTTGGAGGCAATGCCGAAACAGGTTGCTGCCAGAGCCATATTGACCATGTAGTAGGGAACCAGTGCAGCCCAGCCGGAGAAGCCGGACATCAGGTTGGCAAAGAAAGTGCCGAATGCAGCCACGACACCGCCCATCTGCCAGCCGAACATCAATGCACCGAAATAGCCGGCCAAAGAGTCCAGACGGATGGAGGTTGCGGGGCCGGGGATGGTGATCATACCACCGGCGGCAGCGACGGCTGCCAGAATTGCGATTTTTGCAACAACGCGGGTTGTCCAGCCTTCTTCTTTGACGGTGGAGGGCAGATGCTTGTCCCACCAGCGACCCAGAAGGAAATTGACAACCAGCATGACCGCGGCAATTGCATAGGTCGCGGCCAGACCTGCGGAACCAGTTCCTAACATAGTGTTTCTCTCCTTGATTAAAAATGTTTTTTATTTTCAGGCTTTTTGATCATTTTGCATGGTCAAAAACCAAAGTGCACTTTTTACCGGGGATAATGTGGATGCTGTATTCGATGGGCTTTTTGCTTGCGTCACGGCCAATCCGGTTGGTTCGCATACCTGCTGACGGCATTTTCAGCTCCAGCAGATTGCTTTCGTATTCGCCGATGATGATGGGTTCCATGATGTCCTGTGCAAAAACCACTTCACACTGGTATTCATTCTTCATCAGGTGGTAGATGGACTGGTTCAGATCCTTTTTCTCGATGCCAGGAACCAGTTTGTATGGGAAGTTCATGACCTCCACCATGCAGGGCTCATTATTGGTCAGCCGCAGGCGGGAGATGGTAACAACGGATTCCCCTTCTGCAAGCTCCAGCTTCTGGCGCAGGGACGGCTCTGCCTTGTGGATCTTGCAGCTGAGCAGCTTCGCCGAAGGCCGCATATTCAATCCCAACAATTCCTGCGTAAAGCTCTGCACACCGTTGACCGTGGTCAGGCCATAGTTTTCCGATACGAACGTACCCTTTCCCTTACCGCGGTTGAGCAGGCCTTCCTGAACAAGATCGAGGATCGCGCGGCGGACAGTCACACGGCTGACCCCGTAAACCTCGCACAATTCCGCCTCAGAAGGGATCATGCTGCTGGGCGGATACTGTCCGCTGTTAATCTGCTCACGGATATTTTCACGAATCTGGTAATACAATGGTTCAAAGGTATTACGGGACACTTCCATGCTCATCCCTCCATTCTGCGTCCTGAAATGTATTATAATGTTCTATCGATATAACAATAGTATAGCACGGTGTTTTTTGCATTGCAACTGGTTCTTGAAAGTTCTATGAATGTTGAAATTTGACCTCTTCCAAATTGGTATATTTGCACAAAAACCGCAATTTGGATAGAAGCCCAAGCAAATGCTCCGGTCTGCAAATCAGCAAACCGGAGCATTTTTGTCAATTATTTTCGAAAATGGGCCGAAACCAGCTTCAGGCCGATCTTCAATCCGGGAAGCAGCGAACCGATCTCGATATGCTCTTCCCTTGTATGTGCCTTTGCGCCCAGATACAAGCCGAAGGTGGTAGCCGGAATACCCAGCGACAGCGGGATGTTGGCATCCGTAGAAGAGGATCGGTATGAGGGCGTGGTGCCCGTTACCTCTTCGATGGCCTGCGCGCATCGATCCAGCAGCTTCTGATGCCTGTCCGCCGGCACATAACTGCCGCAGGGACGTTCTCCCAGAAGTGTCAGCTTAAACTGCGCTTCTTCACAGTCCGCCTCCTCCACCAGCTTCCGAAACTGGCTGCGCATGGTCTGCAGGCTTTCCAGATCATCGGAACGGTATTCGTAGGTCATTTGCGCATTCTGCGCAATGGTGTTGACCGACGTGCCGCCTGCAATGGTGCCGACATTGTAAGTCGTCTTCCTGTGCGCGACTACCGGCACCTCCTGTTCATACAGCTTTCCCACAAGGCGGGCAAGGTACGCAATCGCATTGGGATTACCGAATGCACCGTAGGAATGGCCGCCGATGGTACTTACTTCCACCAGCCAGCGCTCGGAACCCACTGCACGGGTCACCAGTGCCGTATACTGTCCGTCAAAAGAAACCAGCTCTGCAATTCTGCCCTGATAGCCGGACATGATCTGCCGGACACCTTTCAGGTTGCCCAGGCCTTCCTCACAGCTGTTGAATACCAGCAGCACCGGCTCTTCCGGCACCATGCCGGTGGAAAGCAGATACTTGACGCACATCATCAGCGCACTCACATTCGCTGTGTCGTCACCCACACCGGGAGCATACAATCTGCCGTTTTCCTCACGCACCGGCAAGGGTGTCATATCCGGAAAAACCACATCGGTGTGCGCCATGTAGACATGGATATCATCCCGTCCGTCACAGCCCATAGGCAGCACCACATTTTTTGCCTCGTCAATATAGGCATCCTCTGCGCCGCACCGGTGCAGCCACGCCTGAATAAATTCCGCTCTTTTTTCCTCATGGTGCGACGGTGCCGGAATGGCAGCCAGCACTTTCAGAAGTTCAATTTGCTCAGCAGCGTGTTCCTCACACCAGTTCAACAGGTTTTCTTTCGTCATCATACCCCCCTCACATGTCCGTGGACACCATCATGCCGAAATTATACCACTTCAGCCGCTCCGGTGCAACCACCAAACAATCAGGCGCAACTTTATGCACTTCCTGTTCCAGAATGTCGATCAGCGGCTCATATTCCGCTTCGTCCTTAAACAGATCCATATGATGCGGAATCAGAATTTTGACGTTACCTGCCGCAACCATCTGTGCCAGCTCCTCCGGCTTCTGCCGGGTGTACTGCAGCAAGGCAATATCCGGCTGCAGGCGCCGAATGATATTCAACTGCACTGCATCCGCATCATTGCCCCAGAACATGACTTTCAGGCCGGAGGGCGTTGTAATCAGATAATTGCGGTATTCCATATGCCCGTAGAAATTGCAGTCGAGCATTTCCGGACTGTCATTAACGGGATTCTTCCGTATACGCGCCTCCAGTTCCTCCAGCGTGACCCGCTGGTTGCAGTGGCGTCCGAACAATGCCCGTATTTTCGCACCGCCAAAATCCAGTTCCAGCTCCGGCGTAACGGGATATACATCTTTGGGATTGCAATTCAGATACCGCAGCAGTGCCGGAGCCGTTAGTTCGCCGCACAACACCGGACAGTGGAATTTATCCATTACAGCCTTAATATCCGTGATGTGATCCCAATGTCCATGGGACAGCAGAATCACATCTGCTTTTTCAATCACTTCCGCACCAAAACCTGCACGGGGCGAAATGCCGATACACGGATCGATCACCACGGAAAAATCACCGATCTGCACTTCGAAGCAGGCAATCGTCAGCCAGCGAATACGGATCTGAGGAGCAAGGCTGACCGTATGATTGATCTTCATACCATCACTCCTATCTGTTTATTGAAAAATCAGTCCTTCGGAAAAAGATGGCAGGCTACAAAGTGACCCGGAGCCACCTCCTTGAGTTCCGCAGAGTTGCCCATGCAGGCCTCGCAGGCATACTGGCAGCGCTTCGCAAAGCGGCATTCCTTGCCCGGATTGATCGGAGATGTAACCTCACCCTTAAGCAGAATCCGTTCTTTCTTAGGGCCGCCCACCTTGGGGATAGGAATAGCGGACAGCAGCGCCTTGGTATAAGGATGGATGGGATTTGCAAACAGCTCCTCCGCAGGAGCCTTCTCCACAGTCTGGCCCAGATACATGACCATAATATCATCAGAGATATGGTTAACGACCGCCAGGTCATGGGTGATGAAGATATAGGTCAGCCCCAGCTTTTTCTGCAGCTCCTTCAGCAGATTCAGGATCTGCGCCTGAATGGACACATCCAGTGCGGAAACTGGCTCGTCACAGATGATAATCTTAGGCTCCACAGCCAGCGCGCGGGCAATGCCGATTCTCTGGCGGCGGCCGCCGTCCAGTTCGTGGGGATAGCTGTTGATCAGGCGCTCTGCCAGGCCAACCGTTTCCATCAGCTCCAGCACACGCCCTTCAATTTCTTCCTTGGTCTTGTACTTGCCGCGCATCTGCACGCCTTCGGCGATGGTCTGCATCACAGTCTTTCTGGGATTCAGAGAAGAGAACGGATCCTGAAAGATGATCTGCATATCGCAGCGGCGCTTACGCATCTGCCGTGTGTTCAGGCTCAGAATATCTTCACCATCAAAAATCACCTTGCCGCTGGTAGGCTCAATCAGACGCAGGATGCACCGGCCGGTGGTAGACTTACCGCAGCCGGATTCGCCGACAATGCCAAGGGTTTTGCCCCGCTCCAGCGTAAAGGAAATGTCATCGACTGCATGCAGCTGACCGCGGCTGGTCTTAAAATACTTTTTCAGATTCTGAACTTCCAAAATGTTATCAGCCATGATCAGCCCTCCTCGCGTTGAATTTTGAATGCGGGATCATCGTATGCAGAGCACATGACGGTGTGGGTATCGGAGAAATTCCGCTCGCTCTGGGGAGTCTCAATACACTCCGGCCGTGCATAAGGACAGCGTGGTGCAAATGCGCAGCCCCTGGGCAGCTTGGTCGGATCGGGCATCAGGCCGGGAATCGGCCGCAGCTCGGCGGTACGATTTTCAATGTCGGGCAGGGAATTGAACAGGCCCTCCGTATAGGGGTGCTTGGTGTGGTTGAACACCTCATCCAGGGTGCCGCGCTCAATGATGCGGCCGGCATACATAACCGCAACTTCATCACAGATCTCCGCCACGATGCCCAGATCGTGGGTGATGAAGATCATGGAGGTGTTCAGTTTTTCCTTCAGGCCGCACATCATATCCAGAACCTGTGCCTGAATGGTCACATCCAGTGCGGTTGTCGGTTCGTCTGCCAGCAGCAGCTTGGGATTACAGGCCAGTGCAATAGCGATGACCACGCGCTGCTTCATGCCGCCGGAAAACTGGTGGGGATATTCATGGGCACGCTCTTTTGGAATGCCGACAAGCTGCAGCATTTCCTCCGCACGGGCAAAGGCCTGGCGGTCATCACAATCTTCATGCAGACGGATACTTTCCGCGATCTGCTCACCGACTGTAAAAACGGGGTTCAGGCTGGTCATAGGATCCTGGAAGATCATGGAGATATCGCGGCCGCGCACCTGCTCCAGTTCCTTCTGCTTCATTTTCAGAACGTCATTGCCACAGACCTTGATGGTACCAGCCTTGATCACACCGGGAGGATCCGGGATCAGATTCAGCGCAGCCAGCGCGGTACTGGTCTTGCCTGCACCGGTCTCACCGACCAGGCCGAGGATCTTGCCTTTTTTCAGTTGGATGGAAATATCGTTGACCGCTTCCACGGTCTCGTCTTCCAGAACATAATGAACGGTCAGATTCTGAATATCCAGAATCAGTTCGTCACCTTCGTTATGGAGCATTTCTTTCATTTCGCTCATATTGCTTCCCCCCTATCTCTTCAGCTTGGGATCCAATGCGTCACGCAGGCCGTCACCGACCAGATTGAATGCCAGCACTGTGATCATGATCGCCAAACCGGGGAACAGAGTCAGATAGCTGTAGCCGCGGATCAGACCCTTGCCGGCGGTAAGCAGTGCGCCCCACTCGGGTGCGGGCGGCTTGATGCCCAGACCCAGGAAGCTCAGGCTGGATGCGGAAACGATGGCGCTGGCCACACGCAGGGTGGTCTGCACAATGATGGGAGAAAGGCAGTTGGGCAGAACGTGGAGGAAAATAATGTACAGGTCGGATTTGCCCAGTGCTCTTGCCGCTTCCACATACTCCTGATTGCGCACCGTCAGCACAGCGGCACGGGTAGTGCGGACAAAACCGGGCACCGAGGAAATACCCACTGCAATCATCAGGTTGATGGTATTGCTGCCCAGCATGGACACCACGACCACCGCCATCAGAATGGCGGGAACCGCAGAGAAGATATCCGTAAAGCGCATGATGACCGTTTCCACCGTCTTGCCATAATAGCCCGCGATTGCGCCCAGCGGCACGCCGATGACCAGCGACACAAAGACCGCCACGAAACCGATGGCCAGAGAATAACGGGAGCCGTACATGACGCGCCAGAACAGGTCTCGACCCATTTCATCGGTGCCGAAGAGATGTTTCAGGCTGGGTCCCTGCAGCTTTTCAAGAATGTTCATGCCGATGACCAGTTCCTGATCCAGCCAGAAATCAATGGTCAGTGCAACAGCAAACAGAATGACCAGAATGATCATACCCACAACAGCGCCTTTATTCTTACGGAAGCGGTGCCAGATTTCTCCCATCGCACTGCGCTTGCGGTATTTCTTTGCGACGGAAGTCTGTGTTTTCATTTCACTCATACGTCACTGCCTCCTTTGCTGCCGGACTTTTTCTTTTTGCCTTTGGAAGAATACTGGGCGCGCAGTCTGGGATCGACAAATGCGTATGTCAGGTCTACGATCAGCTGCACAACACTGATCATAATTACGGACATGATGATGCAGCCGGTAACCGTGGTGGTATCTCGCTGCTTCACCGCGTCGATGGTCAGTCTGCCCACACCGGGCCAGGAGAACACGTTCTCCGTAACCACGGAACCACCCAGCGTACGACCCATCTGGGTGCCGATAACCGTAATAATGGGGATCAGCGCATTTTTCAGCGCATGCTTTTTGATGACCGTATTTTCCGGCACGCCTTTGGAACGGGCGGTGCGCAGATAGTCGGAACGGATCACGTCCAGCATGGAAGAACGGGTGGTTCTGGTCAGCGTTGCCATCAGGCCGGTGCCGACGGTAAAAGCCGGCAGGATCAGGCTCTTGATTCCTTCCGTATCACCGCTGGAGGGGAACCAGCCAAGTTTCAGGGAAAACAGCACGATCAGCATCAGACCCAGCCAGAAGTTGGGCATGGACAGACCCAGCAGTGCTGCCACCATGCTGGCGTTATCGGTCAGGGTTCCGTGCTTGGTTGCTGCCTTGATGCCAAGGGGAATGGACAGCACGATGGAAACGAAAACGGAAGCTGCGGCCAGCTTCAGGGTAGAGGGCAGGCGCTGCATATACAGGTCCCAGACCTCGGCTTTATAGATGTAGGATGTACCCAGATCACCGTGCAGCAGATCCCACATGTACATGCCGTACCGGTAAAAAACGGAACGGTCGTAGCCCAGCTCATGCTCCAGTGCGGCCAACTGTTCCGGCGTGTAATCGGTTGCGATCATATCCAGAACATTACCCGGTGCCAGATCCAGCATAATAAAGACGAGCAGGGAAACACCGACGATGACCGGGATCAGCATGAGTATGCGTTTGAAAATATATTTACTCATAGTCCCTCCTGTTTATCTAGGAATATGGCTTGGGAGCCGGCAGATCCGGTCTGCCGGCTCCCTGTTATTTATCAGATTCGATTATGCCTCGGGCATGCAGATGTAGGAGTAGTCGTGGTTTCTGCTGTAGTTGATATTCATACCGGAAAGGCCGTTGGCATAGGCAACGGTATCAGTGGTGTAGTACAGAGGAATGTAGAAGCAGTTGTCATGGATCAGAGTCTGCAGTTCCTTGTAGTACTCAGCGCGCTTTGCCTCGTCGGTGGTGGAGCAGCCCAGGCTCAGCAGTTCGGTCACGCGCTCGTTGTTCAGAACGGCCTTGTTGGTGTTGGAATTGACGGAGAGCAGACGAGCCATATCGCTGTCCCAGTCGTTCATGTTGATGGAGTACAGCATAGCTTCGTGGGTTGCGCTCTTATACTTGGAGTTTGCAGTAGCACCGGCGGAGTCGACTTCATCAATGATGATCTCGATACCAACCTGACGGCACTGCTCCTGAATGACCTGAGCTATGAGGGCATAGTCAGAGCTGCTGGTGTTGACCATCAGATGCAAGGTGGTGTTGCCATTCAGTTCCTTGACCAGTTCCTTTGCCTTGTCGATATCGTAGGACAGATCCAGATCAAACTCATCGTGGTAGAACTTCATGTGCCAGCCCCAAAAGGTATTGGCAGCAGTTGCACCTGTATCGCCGGTAGCGGCATACAGAACGTCCTTGTCGATGGCATATGCAATTGCCTGGCGCAGCTTCAGATCGTTTGCTGCGGGACCGTTGGTGTTGTTGAATGCAAAGTAGTACATCTGGGCAGTGTTGAAGTCGTAAACAGTGATGTTGGGGTCAGCTTCAGCAGATGCCAGTTCGGTGGGAGCAACGCTGGTGATCAGGTCAACTTCACCATTCTGCAGCGCGATCAGACGGGCAGAAGCGTTGCTGATCAGACGCAGGGTGATGGTCTTGGTGTTGGGCAGCTCGCCCCAGTAGTTCTCGTTACGAACCAGTTCGATGGTGTCACCGGCAACATAGCGGTCCATATCCATAGCCCAGGGACCGGTGCCGTAAACACCGCCCAGATCGGGATCAGCTTCCAGAGCCTTCTTGCTGACGATAGCGGAAGAATTGTGAGTCAGCACATACAGGAAGTCGACGTTGGGCTGATTCAGGCAGATGTCCAGAGTGTAATCGTTAATGATGTCGCAGTGGTCATAGGTGTTGGAGACCAGAGAGCTGGTGGTGCGGTCCAGAGAGAAGGCCACGTCCTCAGCAGTCAGAGGCTCGCCGTTGTGGAAGGTCACATTTTCGGGCAGGACAATGTGGATCTTGGTGTAGGTGTCATCAGCCCACTCATAGGAAGCAGCCAGTTCGCAGCTGATTTCCTTAGCGTTGTTATCGTAGTGCAGCAGGGTGTTGTAAACCATGTTGAACAGATAATAGTGCTGGACATTGGAGACCAGACCGGGGTCGAGGGTGGTAATCTGGGAAGCCAGGGCGATGTTGATATGCTCCTTATACTTCTCAGCTTCTACGACATCGAATTCCTGACTCTGCAGTTCTGCAGATTTGGTGGGTTCGGGCGTGTTGGGGTTTTCCTCACCCGTGGAAGGGGTGCCGCCGCACGCTGCAAGAGAAAGCAGCATCATTGCAGCAAGGATGATTGCCAGAATCTTTTTCATTGATATTATCCTCCTGTAATATTTATATTTTTTCTGCCTTGAAAACAGCAGAGAAAACCAAAAATAGGTTGATTTTTACGCCGTATGTGGATATGATTGAATTATAGGGAGTGTTGATAATGAATCTTTTAAATATAAAGACTTTTTTAAATATTGTCCGCTACCAGAGCATTTCCGGTGCGGCTGCTGCCATGTATACCTCGCAGCCGACCATCAGTTCCCGGTTAACCCAGTTGGAAGACGAACTGGGCTTTCAGTTGGTCGTCCGTAAAAAGGGGCACCGCACCATTGAACTGACGGAAAAGGGGCGCTCTTTCATTGCGCTGGCCGAACACTGGATGGAGCTGGACCGCCAGACAAACCAGTTCTGTCAGGAAAGCGACCGTGAGATCCTGACCATCGCTGCACCCGGCAGTCTTCAGGAATATGTGGTGCCACAAATCGCCGCCAAGCTGATGTCTTCCGAAAATGCGCCCCGTCTTCAGCTTCGTACTGCCGGTTCTGCTATGGTTTATACCATGGTGGCAAGACGGGAGGCAGATGTAGGTCTGGCATACCGGCTGGTACAGCAAGACGGAACGGTTGCCATCCCTCTTTTCGACGAGGATACCGTGTTGCTTTGTCCTGTGGACACCCCGCTGCCGGATCATAAAATCCGGCCTGAAGAACTGGATCCCCACTATAAAGTAGATGTCACTTCCTGGACCGGCGAGACCCGCCGCTGGACGGATGCGCTCTGGGATCCAAGCATCCCACCCTATGTACAGGTGGATAATAACCACATGACCCACAATTATCTGACCCATCCCAAATGCTGGGCCATCTGTCCCGGCTCCATCGCGTTCCCGATGGTGGAGCGGAACACTCCCAAGCTGGTCATCCGCCGGCTGCAGCCTACGCCGCCCCGGCATACCTGCTATCTGGTGTTGGCGCGGTCGCAGCTGAATCAGAAATCGGATGCCATTCAGGCTCTATTCAACAGCATTCAAAGCTATGCGGAGGAATCCGCCGGCCTGAATCCGATCCGAACGGAAAAGAGCGGTGAATAACAGTCCGGTCAGAAGTATTCCAGAATGAAGTCGATCATCCGCTTGACACGCTCCAGCGCGATATTGTTCAAACGAATACCCTCTTCCAGAGAGGACTTGCGTGCATCGCCCAATGCACCATTGGCTGAGCCGTCCCGCTCCCATTGCCAAGCGCACCCGCCGTAACGGAAGGGTGCGTTTTTGCCGCGGATGATGAAGTTTTCCACAACTTCACCCTTTTGCAGATCCTTCCGAACCACTTCCGGGCACAGTGCCATCGCCTGGGATGTTTCACTTTCGCTGGCGTGACCCCGCTTTGCAGACCAGCCCATTTCCGGGGTTATCGCATCGTCAAACAAGGAAAAGCCCATTCCCGTATAGTAAGCATCGATGCCATACTCATACTTTAAGGAATTGATGACTACATTCAGCGAAGGTCCGTTGCCGCCGTGTCCGTTGACATACAGAATTCTCTTGATGCCGTGTTTGTGCAGCGCGATTGCAATATCCTTGAGCAGCTCTATGTAAGTGGAAGGCCGCAGTGTAATCGTACCGGCAAATGCCATATGGTGGGTAGAAATGCCATAACCCACAGGCGGGCAGATCAGCAGCTTATCACCATAGTGCTCACCCAGAAGCTTGCAGAATCCATAAGCGCGGGCTGTGTCCGTGTTATAGGTCGTGTTCGGTCCATGCTGTTCACAGGATCCAACAGGTATAACGGCGATTTCAACCCTCGGCAGCAGCTCGGCCACTTCAGGGTGGATCATTTCTTCCAAAATTCTTGCTGTCACAGATGAAACACCTCTCAATCGTTTTGCTTTCTGTCGTCAGATTCTTGCAACGCCGGAAGCTCTTGCTGCTTCTGCAACAGCCTCGGCAACTGCCTTGCCCACTCTGGGGTCGAAGGCCTTGGGGATGATGTAATCCTCGCAGAGTTCCTCGTCGGAGATCAGGTTTGCCAGTGCCATGGCGGCGGCCATCTTCATCTCTTCGTTGATGTCGCTGGCGCGAACATCGAAGGTACCGCGGAAGATGCCGGGGAATGCCAGCACGTTGTTGACCTGATTGGGATAGTCGGAGCGGCCAGTAGAGATAACTCTTGCGCCGCCTGCCTTGGCATCCTCAGGGAAAATCTCGGGGGTGGGGTTGGCACATGCAAAGACGATGGCGTCCTTGTTCATGGTCTTGACCATTTCGGTGGTCAGGGTGCCGGGTGCGGAAACACCAATGAACACATCTGCGCCCACAATGACATCAGCCAGGGAACCCGCCTGCTTGTCCAGATTGGTGACCTGTGCCATCTCCTCCTTGATCCAGTTCAGCTTCTCACGGCCGGCATAAATAGCGCCGGTACGGTCGGTCATGACCACATTCTTGAAGCCTGCGCTCAGCAGCAGCCTGACAATAGAAATAGCGGCAGCACCGGCACCGGAGGTGACGATCTTGACCTCTTCCTTCTTCTTGCCGACCACCTTCAGAGCGTTCAGCAGGCCTGCCAGAGTGACAATAGCAGTACCGTGCTGGTCATCGTGGAAGATGGGAATGTCGCACTTTTCCTTCAGCTTGCGCTCAATCTCAAAGCAGCGGGGTGCGGAGATATCCTCCAGATTCACGCCGCCGAAAGAACCGGAGATCATGTAGATGGTATTGACGATCTCGTCCACGTCCTTGCTCTTGACGCACAGGGGGAAGGCATCCACATCGCCAAAAGCCTTGAACAGGACGCACTTACCCTCCATAACAGGCATGCCAGCCTCGGGGCCGATATCACCCAGACCCAGAACGGCAGTGCCGTCGGTGACAACAGCGCACAGGTTATGGCGGCGGGTCAG
>JAFYLN010000061.1 GCA_017537045.1 Oscillospiraceae bacterium
GATATGCTTGCCCCTCGCTTACCAGCTTCTTAGCATACACATGGTCGATGGCTGCTCTCTGGCGCTGGCGGTAGGGACCGTAAGCGCCGTTGTCGCCGGTGTGGGTAGCGCCCTCGTCAAAGAGAATGTTGTAGTGCTTTAAAGAGTCGATCAGAACCTCCACAGCGCCGGGAACTTCGCGGTTGGCATCGGTATCTTCTACGCGTAAAAACAGCACCCCGCCCGACTGGTGCGCCATACGCTCGGAGATCATGCCCTGCACCAGATTGCCCAGATGGACAAAACCGGTGGGGGAGGGAGCCATACGGGTGACAACGGCACCCTCGCCTACATCACGCAGGGGGAAGCGCTCCTCCAGCATTTCGGGGGTGTCGGTCACATTGGGAAACAGCAGCCCGGCTAAAGCTTGATAATCCATAAATTTCAACCTCATTTTCATTTGTCATTCTGGCGAGATTATAGCATAATCATCCGTGAAAATCAATAAACGAGCAATATAAATTCCTTGACATTTGGATTTACCGGTGCTACGATAATTAAAAATCTTACGGAGGTCTGGCAATGTACAGCTTTGTTTCTGCAAATCCTGTTCAGTTCGTTCCTTATTGGTCTTGGAACGGGCTTACATTGTCATGCTCTGATTTTTCATAATGTAGGGAAAATTGGAATTTATGCGGTGTAGGCATTGTATTCGCCTGCACCGCTTTTATTTTTAAGGAGGAAGTAATATGGAAACTGAGAAAGTCCTGACGGAGTTCTACTCAAACTATGATGAAGAAGGCCGCCTGCTGTCGAAGCACGGTCAGGTGGAGTATCTGACCACCATGCGCTATATTGGAAAATACCTGCGTCCCGGTATGCGGATTCTGGAAGTGGGTGCGGCTACCGGCCGCTATTCTCATGCCCTTGCCCAGATGGGCTATAAGGTTGATGCGGTGGAGCTGGTGCAGCATAATATTGACATTTTCAAGGAAAAGACAACACCGGATGAGGATGTTACCATCCGTCAGGGCGATGCCCGGGATCTGACTTTCTTTGAGGATGAAACCTTTGATATGACCCTGATTCTCGGCCCTATGTACCATCTGTTTACAGTCGAAGATCAGAAGCAGGCATTGCGTGAAGCGATTCGTGTCACAAAATCCGGCGGTATCATTTTTGCAGCCTATTGTGGAAATGAAGCCACCATGGTTCAGTACTGTTTCGGGCGCGGAATGATCAAGCTGGAGCGCTACCGAGAACTGGTTGATCCCGTGACTTTCAAGGCATCCTCCGATCCTTCGGAGCTTTTTGAACTCTACCGCAAAGAGGACATTGACGCACTGATGGCAAATTTTGCAGTAACGCGCCTGCACTACGTCGGCACCGATATGGCGACCAATTACATGCGTGAAACGGTAGACGCAATGGACGAGGAACTGTTTGAACTGTATCTGAACTATCATTTTGCCATCTGCGAGCGCGCGGACTGCGTAGGTACATCCCATCACATTCTGGACATCTTCCGAAAGCAATAAAAGTCCTTGCACATTGGAAATTACTGTGTTACTATATCTCATATTGATTTAAGCAAAGGAATGTGACCATTATGAGCGAAATTCTGACTGAAAACGCACCCAAGAAGAGAATGCTTTCCGGCATCAAGCCCTCCGGCGACCTGACACTGGGTTCTTATCTGGGCGCTGTCAAGAATTGGGCAGAGCGTGCCGACCAGTATGACTGCTTCTATTTTATGGCAGACCTCCATGCCATCACTGTCCGCCAGAACCCTGCCGATTTGCGCCGCCGTACGCTGGAGCAGTTGGCTCAGTACATTGCATGCGGCCTTGACCCCGAGAAGAACACCCTGTTTATCCAGAGCCATGTTCACCAGCATGCAGAGCTGGGCTGGGTACTGGACTGCTATTCCCAGTTCGGCGAACTGAGCCGTATGACCCAGTTCAAGGACAAGTCCGCCAAGAACGCTGACAATATCAATGCCGGCCTGTTTACTTATCCCAGCCTGATGGCTGCCGATATTCTGCTCTACCAGCCCGACCTCGTTCCCGTGGGAGAAGACCAGAAGCAGCACGTGGAACTGACCCACGTGATTGCCCGCCGCTTCAACGGCATCTACGGCGATGTGTTCAAGATTCCCGAACCCTTCATTCCCAAGGTCGGTGCCCGCGTCATGAGCCTGACCAACCCCACCGCAAAGATGTCCAAGTCCGAGAATGAGGACACTGGCCGCGTCCTGCTGATGGATCCCCCCGAGGTGGTCATGAAGCAGTTCAAGCGAGCCATCACCGACTCCGACACCGAAAACTGCGTCCGTTATGACAAGGAGAACAAGCCCGGTGTAGCAAACCTGATGACGATTTACTCCGCCGTCACCGGCAAGACCTTTGAGGAGATCGAAAACGAGTTTGCAGGCTGCGGCTACGGCAAGTTCAAGCCTGTTGTTGGCGAAGCGGTCGTGGAGCACCTGCGCCCCATCCGCGAGGAGTCCCTGCGCCTGATGAAGGACAATGCATATCTGGAAGCTGTCTACCGCGACGGTGCACAGAAGGCATCCTACGTTGCTGAAAAGACCCTGCGCAAGGTCTACAAAAAAGTCGGTTTTGTTGCAAAGTAATTGAAAACAGACTGCTGCAATGGTGCTTTTGCAGCAGTCTTATTTTATGTTTTGCATCATGCGCATCAATACAACATTGACAATTGAAATGAAATGACGTATAGTATATTTAGGTGAAATGCCATAAAAAGCTAATAAAATAATAAGGATAGGTGATTCCAATGTACATCGATGATTACAAGCGCTGGCTGGGAACCGAACTGGAAGATCCCGCTCTGACTGAGGAACTGAAGAAGATCGAAGGTCAGGATGAGGAAATCAAGGAGCGTTTTGCTGTTGCTCTGAAGTTTGGTACCGCAGGTCTGCGCGGTGTTCTGGGCGCAGGTTCCAACCGTATGAATATCTATGTTGTCCGTCAGGCTACGCAGGGTCTGGCCAACTGGGTCAAGACGCAGGGCGGCAACCAGCTGGTCGCTGTTTCCTACGACAGCCGCATCA
>JAFYLN010000062.1 GCA_017537045.1 Oscillospiraceae bacterium
ACAAGTCTTCGCAAGTGTGGCGTCAAATCCAGCCGCCACCCGGTTTCTCCCCCACCCCACGGGGAATTCCCCTGGGCCTGCAGGCACAAAGGGGAAAGTTGGTTGCCCCAACTAGCGACACAAGGATCAGCAAAGCCAGCAACACGCACAGAAAATCCCAACTTCCCGTAGAAAAAACGAGCTTCCTAAAGAATCAGAAAAACGCCTTGTTTTGGGGATGGCCCTTCCTTCTTTCCGGGATGGGAGAACCGTGGGCCCTACTGTGGCCTTCTTTTTTTGAAATCATCTTTTCTGATTCCGGCGATCAAAATTGATCTAGCTGACCTCTAACTATTTCTCGGAAATTAGCTAGTCCGCTAGTATAGTTGCATCGCAACAGCTCTGAAGAAACAATTTCAGAAGCCGTTCGGTTCCTAGAGTTTTCAGAAAATGTTTCCTCCACAGATATTCCAGTCTGAATTAGTCTTAGGGTAATTCTGTGCATGAGTCCACTTACATACAACGGAAACGGCATAATTCTATACGCCAAATACTCTCCTGTTATTTTTCTTATTTTGGCATAGAGAGAAAACTTGTATGATTCCTCAGTATTGGGGGAGCTATTTTTTCGCTCCTCAATCTTAAAAACACTATCATTATATAGACCTCTCATGTGAACTCGACAGAGGCCGTATCGATTCTTACGTTCCCAAATTTGTTGTTTAGACAACTCGACAAGATCCCTTGCTAGCTGTATAGATATTTTCAGCTTATACGTATGTCCGTTGTCTTCATGTAAGGTAACATATTCACCACATACATCTGATCCTCGAAGATTCTTGAGCACACTCATATCGTCATTGTAGATGCCTTCATACACACATCGAAATAATGTCTGGTAGTATAGCTGATTAAATTCTTCGCATATACCAATTTCACTAATCACCCGACAAAATTGATTGTATGTAATGAATTTTCTTCTTGCAGCTGGTTTCGCCCTATTCCATATGTATTTTTTATCTAGTGACTGAATAAGCTCATATAGCGCATTTCCGTCACCCCTTTGTTCTTCTTGGAGCCATCGTGCATATGCCCCCAACACATAGCATATTGTCGCAATTGCTTTCGGGCTATTAGGTTCTCTGCTAAGCACAAACTGCTCTAGTTGTTGGATATCCATTGTTTCAAAGTCGACCTCAACGCCATCAAGAACATACCTAACAACTTTTTCAGTGTTTGGAACATCTATCGATTCTATAAATTCCTGTATTAGTGACATTGCTATCCTCCCATCTTTCTTATTTGTTTTCCATTTTCGATTGCACCTTATTGTTGTTGGATGCAGTTAATCCGAGAGAGGTCAACTTCACCAAGCGCAAATGTTTCACCCAAATAATAATCAAAGTCTACATTACCGTCGGCTAACCCCAGATAATTAATGACTTGAGTTTCTCTCGTACGCCCCCACAATTCTCCGAGGAACAACAGGGCATTGAGCTTGTCATCAGAGCGATTATAGATATTCAGCGCAAATGTTTTTCTCGGAGTTTCACTTCCTACATTCTTATCAATCCCAACCTGTTCCGCTGTTAAACTAAGAATTCTCCACCATGAATTTGTAGATACAATTTGATGCTTACGAGACTGAAATATACTCTCACCTGCACTTTCAGCATAGGCCAAGCCATATTTCTTGGTATATGCCAAGAGAACACGTTTGCTATTTTCTCGTAAGGGAATCTGGATAACCTCATCTTTATGAAACCTAGAGAGTACAAAATCTAATGTCCGGGGACAATCTTTTTCATCGAAAAAATCCTGATATTTCAGATTTAGAAACTCACTTGCCTTATAGGGCAGATTGACACTAAGTACAAACATTACCAGATTTCTGAATCGTAATTTTTCCTGGTCAGCATTTTGTGCCGAGTTAATATCTTCAATCAAACAGTCGATCATTAGGTCCACTTCATCTGGTGTTAGTCCCTCCACATAGGAACTCTTACCTGCTTCTCTATTTGATTTTCGATTATCTACTGAACCGTCTTTATTGTACCTAATCCCCTTTGCAGTTGTATATCCTTTCGTGTAATTTATCGAATGCGGAAAGTGCTGTCCCAAAGGTCCTTTATACTGTTTCCACTTATCGTTAAACTCCACACTTACAGGTGAGTCGGCGATATCCAATACATTAAAAAAATTACCATCATGGCGAAACCTGTTGATATAATAAATCTCTTTGATTGCCATGTCGGATTCAGTCGCACATTGAATATATTCAATCCGATATGTCAGTTCATAGCACGCAGACGGCAAATGCAAGTGCCCTCGGAAACGCTGTTCCAGATCCGTTTTTGTTTTTCCCACGTAGATTACATTTTTCTTCTTATCTAAGAATCTGTACACATAATACATAGTCCCCACGCTCCAATCCCTTTTACTCAATTTTACCGCATGAATTAGTAAAAATCAACATTTCCTACCCCTCTACTCTTGGATGGGCCACTCTCTTAAAACCGTAACTCCCCCAAATTTACATATATATTCTAATAGTAATCCCCTATGGGAATTAACTATTAGGAGGTCATAAAATGGTCAAAAAGAAAATCACGGTTCTCATGGTTGAACCCGGTAAGCATCCGATGGTCACCACCTTGGACAACGATCTGGACTCTCTGCAGAAGGCTGTCAGCATCGGAGCTGATTACCAGGGACTCATTGAGATCATCGGCATCGGAAATGGCGACTGCATCCTCTGCAACGAGGAAGGCAAGCTCATCGGGCTTGAAGGCAATCGCAGGGTCGGTCATGACATCATTGCCGGTGTGTTCTACATCATGAGCGAAGGCGAGGATGGTGAACTGGCATCTCTCAGCGAGGAGAAGATCAAATCCTACACGGAACAGTTCTGGGAGCCGGAAGCATTTGACCGTGCAGCTGTTGAGCCTGCTGTCCATGTCTGGTTTTTCTGACTGGTACATCAAGAAAAGAATGCCCTACTCCCAGGGCATTCTTTTTTTCACTCTCCCCTGAGTTCCAGCATGAGGTATGCACCCAGCCGAAGTCCATCCTTAAAGGCTTTCTCCTCGTGGAGCGTGCAAATGCGGCACAACAGAGTGAGAATGGAATCGTTTTCCTCTAAGCTCAGCCTCTCCAGGTAAGACTCCAAGTCAACGAAGCTCTGATTGATCTCCTTAGGATCCCGGCCCTGGTTTTCTGTGTAGGCAACATACAGAAGATCCATCACAGATTCAACCCGGTCATCCTTAAATTGATAGTTCGTGTTCTGCAGATGATCCCGGAACCTTGCGATGGTCTCCTGGAATGGTTGTCTGTTTCTGACGTCGTTCATTATTACTCCTTCTTAATGCAGGATCATAGAAACTCTTTTTCTACGATCCTTGTAATCACACCTTGCCCAGCATCATGGGCAAGGTGTTTTTTCTTGCTTACTTGCTCTGCGGATTCTTCTTGGCAGTCTTCCCCTTGGTCTTCTTCTCCTGCTTGGTTTCTTCCTTCGCAGGCCCGATGAGCTCACTGATCTTGAGGGGCGACAGGTGCCACTCTCTGACCACAGGCGAAAGGGGATGCTGCAATCTGCCGCCACCTGTTTCGTTGCAGAGGCAATGCAGCTTGTCCTCGTAGGGACGCAGTGCCGTCATGACCTGCTCCTGCCGC
>JAFYLN010000063.1 GCA_017537045.1 Oscillospiraceae bacterium
GTGCGATAGACAATAAGCTATTTCAATAGCAGCGGAGCATATCGTGCAAAAGGAAGATATTCGGCGCACCTTTTAGGTGCGGCTGGTAATAGGCCCTTATAGGGCCTGTGCAAGCCACCGGCTAAGCCGGTGGTCTTGACTTTTTGTAACGCAGCAAGCAAGTACGTTCACTGGCATTCTATTCCACAAGCAACGGGCAGCATCTTTCAACGATGCTGCCCGTTAATTCATATTCCTGATTGTATCAAATACCCGCTTTCATCGAAGGTATAGCTCTGTTCTTCGATGATCTGTGTACAGTTCGCATAGAAGCTTCCGTCATTCAGGCGGTAGCGCCAGCCGTTGCCGTCCATGACCCAGCACGCATAGGAAACACCGGTTTTCAGCGGTGCATACAGATGCTTGTCATAGATCTCATTATCCTGATAATGCCACCACTCGGAGGAGATGCTCCGGAAGCCCGCACCAGTCATGATCCGATACAGTTCCATGGCATTGCCGTTATTAAGCTGCTGCGCGGAATACCAGCTCAGATCATGCATGGATGTCTGCATGGAAAGTTCCTTTCCGTTTTCATCCACCAGTGTCAGATCCAGCGCTACGCCGAAGTTATGGCGGGATGTACCGGGGGCAAGGAATGCGCTGAGCTCCCAGCTGCCGCTGTTCGTCATCAGCCGCCTGTAGCTCATGCTTCCAGAGGCAAATTCCTGCACATTCCCATAGGTATCCACAGCGGGCTTTCCGCTGTAGGTATGCTCCGGAATCGGCCAGCCAAGAACAGAGTAGGTTTTCCAGTAAATGCTGTCCGTAGCATACTGTGGGCGGAAGGAATCATAGATTTTCAGCGTATAGCCCTGCGCCTTTGCAGCCAGACCCGCTTTCATCAGCTTCTGCGCAGCAGGAAACAGCAGAGGAACCAGATACTCGCCCTCTTTGATGCGAACATTCTCATAGCCGGTGATGATGGTGCCGGAAACATCGGGAATCCCGTACTCATGCACCAGATAGATAGAGCGATAACTGTTGGTAATGTCATAAGCGCAGAGATTACCCAGATATTCGGTCAGATTGATCATGCAGTAGTCGCCGTCCACATAGGCATCCTGACCGTTGTAGCAAATCTTCAGATACCGGCCTTCCTGACCCAGCACGCACCATGCGGAGCCTGCCGGAATTTTCCCCAGCTCTCCGGTACCGTCGGGAGCAGCGTAGACCTTTCTATCCATAATCGGCCAGATGGTACTGTACAAAAATCTTTCACCGGTGCTGATCGGAAGCAGGTCGGACTCCGCTGCAAGATCGCTGCCTTCCATGGTCTGCCCGCCTACAGCCACCACCTGAACGAGATGTTCTGTAAATGCCGTCAAACCGCGGGTGGTGAAGCTCCGTTCCCCGCCTACCGGAATATATGCAATGGTCATCCATGTTTCGCCACCGTCCTCGGACAACCGCACATCATAGTATTCACCTTTGGATTCATTCCATGTAAAGGTATAGGAATTATTGCCGTTGTAAGAGTGCTCTACCTTCAGCTTTCTGCCCAGCAGGTCTTCCCGGGTCAGGGTGAAACCTTCCGTCACAGCGCCCTGATAGAAGCCGCTGTCCGTGGTACGCTCCAGTTGGAACGTAATGTCGATCTGCTGGCCGTATTCCGGAACGGCAAACACATCGTCCACACCGAAGCGAAGCTGCACGCTTCCATCGCGCACCTCTTCCGCAAGAACCGGCGCAGCACCATCTACGGACAGGTAAACGCGGCACAAATCGCCCGCGGACATATCAAAGGAAACATCCACGGTGTCGTACACATCATCTGCCTGCCAGTGCAGGCCGCGGATCTGCGGGGATGGCTGGGTTACAGTCACTGACAGGTTTTCCCTGCCCTTGCGGATGCCGCCATCGTACTTGCGCAGGCTGGTGACGCCCACTTCCAGCTCCCGGTCTGACGGCAGCTGCGGAAGCAGTGCCGTGCATTCTGCTACGGTAGTGGAATAGAGCACCGCTCCATTCTTCTCCCGCACCTGAACCTCATAGCCATTGGCATTGCTGCCCTCCGGCCATTGCAGCTGCACAGTGCCGTCCGAAAGGGTCAGAAAAGTCAGCCTGCCGCCGGGATCCATGGTGTTCTTTGCCTTGGCATAAGGGATCAGCAGCACCGCTGTCAGCGCAGCCAGCGCAAGGAGTGCTGCCAGAAGCAGCAGGAACTTCCTGCGGCTGAGCTTACTCCACATAGTAGACGTTCTCTACATCGCCCTCGCGGGTGGTGTAGACCACGAAGCCCTCATAGTAGAGCACGCCGTCCTCGCCATCCACCAGACAGCTGGGTGCATATTCGCAGGATTCGGGCGCACCGATCAGCTCATAGAGGTCCCGCACATCCTTATCGATGCAGCTTTCAGCCAGAGCCTTCTGCTCCTGAATCCTCTGCTGCGCAAGAACTGCAGGATCTTCCGTCGGCATCATGGTTTCTTTCACGACAACAGGAGTGGTGGGTTCAACAGCCGTGGTAGCCTCCACCTTGGGCTGTACCTCGATCTTTACGGGCTCAACAGGCTCTTCCTTGGTGCCGCAGGCGCAAAGACCCAGCAGCATCACGATTGCCAAAAGCATCACAACAAATTTCTTCATAGTAGTTACCTCATTTATTGAATTTGGAACATCTGCGGCAGGCCGCCGATGTTATAGATGATAGATTCGGGCATTGTACCCGCGG
Source organism: Oscillospiraceae bacterium (assembly GCA_017537045.1). The sequence goes on from JAFYLN010000063.1 coordinate 2,714, forward strand.
GAATATTGACCGTGAAACCGTCGTTTTCAAGGCAGAAGGCCTCATAAACCGTGCCAGAGCAAACCACATAGACGCAGGCATCTGCATCGGGCTTCACAGGCAGCGTGCCCGTCCACTGGACACAGCCGCTGGCTGTGCGGACATTTTCCGCCGCGCCGGCTGCCGCGCTGCCGCTGACCGCAGCAGGAATTTCCATGCTGCGCACAGGAGAGGGCATGACGGGGATGTTGCGGATCAGATACCGCAGGTTCCGCTCCACCAGCTCGATGGCCACGTAGTCCGCATCTGCCGTCAGATCGTAACTGACCAGACGGGAAAATTTCGCAGATACGTAGCTGTCCGCCAGATAGGGAAACAGCAGGATGCCAAAGGAATCCCTGTAGCACAGCAGGTTTCCGGCTCCCGTGCCTTCGGTGGTCAGGTTGATGGCATCGGGCTGGGTGGTTTTGCTCGTGAAGGTAAAGTTCAGTTCGCCGCCGTAAACAGGATCTGCTTCCGGATCCTCCGCGCCGGGGAACACCATGGCATACAGGTCGCCGTCATGGCGGACTGTTTCGGAGAAATCTCCACCAAAGTAGTTGGTCTCCACGCCGAAGGAGCGGTTGATCAGGTCTGCGCCCAGCGCCGCACCCCTGGAATTCCAGTGGGAATCATGGGCAAAGTACAGCGGTTCCTCCTGTTCCCGGAAGGCATCAAACAGGTTCACATAGGAAACCCCCAGCTGATCCAGCAGTCCGTGGATCTGCTCTGCATTGGAGGTTTTTGCTGTTACACCGTAATCGGGCATGTATTCACCGTAGAGCGAATTTTTATTGGGCGCAATGATAAAGGTGAATTCCTTGCCGTTTCTGCGGCAGTATTCATCCATCAGTGCCAGATTGCTGGCGGTACTGAACAGCTCCCGCGCGCTCATGGGCTGGGTGCCGGTATAATCGCCCAGCGTGTCCGTAAAGAACAGCCAGCCGTCCTTGCCCGCAATAACACTGTCTTCACCGGACACGCCCATGAGATTGCTCATACGGCGGTCCAATGTGATCAGCTTCTGGCGCAGGAAAAAGCGTTCGTTGACATACTGCTGTAAATCCGCAAGGTAGTTCGTATTCAAATTGCCCTCCTGCGTTCTGATGCCAGGAAGCTCTGCCAGCTTTTCGTTGGCTGCTGCCTGCGCAGGCCCGAATACACAGGTGCCCACACTTAAGGAAAGGCACAGCATCAGGAAAAGGGCAAGAAAGAGGGAGAAAATCGTTTTGTTTTTCATAGCGCGCCCCCTTAGAACTGTGCGTAAATGGAGGGTGCAAAGTCACCCGCGGCCATTTTGATGACGCAAAGCACCAGCAGGACAAGTGCGCCAATGCAGGAAAGGCTGTCCGCATGTTTACCCAGCCGGACTGCCAGCTTTTTAGACAAGGGCATGCTCAGTGCGGTGCCGGCTGCCATGGCCAGAAGCGTCTGCATATTCAACAGGCGGTGCAGTGCAACAGTGCCGGCTGCGGTGAAGCGGAATCCGGCAAACATGGCACCGATCATCTGCATACCCTGCGCCACCGATCCGGCGCGGAACATGACAAAGCCGATGCACGCCACCAGCAAGGTGTAAATGTGTCCGATGATCCGTCCTTTTCCTGTTTCCAGTTTTTTCGCAGGGATCACATTCAGGCTTTCCAGCAGGGAGAATACGCCGTGCCAGACACCCCAGATCACAAATGTCCATGCCGCGCCGTGCCACAGGCCACACAGCAGGAATACGATGGATTTGTTGATGCCGGCGCGGAGCTTTCCTTTCCGGTTGCCGCCCAGCGGAATGTACAGGTAATCCTTAAACCATGCGGACAGGCTCATATGCCAACGGCGCCAGAAGCCGCCAATGGAAGTTGCCGTATAGGGGTAATTGAAATTTTCGCGGGTTGTAAAGCCGAAGCAGGTGCCCAGGCCGATAACCATATCGATGTAGCCCGAAAAATCAAAGTAAAGCTGCAGGCAGTAGGCAATGGCACCCACCCATGCAAGGCGGATGTCCACCGCCTCCAGCGCGAATACACCATCTGCCACAGAGGCAACCGTACCCGCAATGAGGAGCTTTTTGCCAAGACCCGCCGCAAACCGCCGCAGCCCCGCCGCCACATCCTCCACAGATGCCGCCCGGTTTTTCAACTGGGGTGCAAATTCCCGGAAGCGGGTGATGGGTCCCATGGTGATCTGCGGAAAAAAGGAAACATACAGCAGCAGCTCTGGGAAAGAGTCCGTTGCCTGGGATCCGTCGCGGTAGGCATCCATCAGATAGCTGATGCATTTAAATATAAAGAAGGAAATACCCAGCGGCACTGCAAGGCCCATCTGCAGCGGTGCCAGTCCCAGCAAGCCGGACAACAGAAAGTCGGCATACTTAAAAAAACCCAGAAATCCGATATCCAGCAAAAGACCTGCAGCCAGCGCGGCTTTTTTGAATTTTCCAGCTTTCAAAAACAGCCCCAGCAGGTAGTTTGCCAGCGCCGCGCCGATCAGCAGCAGAAGGCCTGCGGGACTGCCCACGGCATAAAACAGCAGGCTGAACACCAGCAGAACGGCATTTTTACTTTTTATCCCCGGTGCCAGCCGGTAAACGGCCAGCACAAAAGGCAGAAATACGCTCAAAAAGAAGATATTATCCATTTATGTACCTTATTTCACAGGAGCCCAGTCGTAATACCACCAGTCGGCATCGGCAACAGCCAGCATGAACATATCCTTAACGTCCCGCTTATCGTGGATATAGTCGTAGTGCAGCTCCGGATCAAAGAAGTAATCCACGCCACCGATCTCGATCAAAACCCAGCCATGGGGCTGAACCAGTGTGGTGATATGGCCGGCAAGGGCATGTGCCTCATAACCCAGACCTCTTGCCAATGCCCAGAAAGCTGCCGCGAAGTTGTAGCAGTTGCCGCGGCTCTTTTCGAACATGGACTTGGCATCCTTCACTTCCCAGCCGGTGTGACCCTTCTTGTAAATGTTACCCTTCAAGTATTTGTAGGTACCGCCGATGCAGTGGTCATATGCCGCACGCAGCAGGCCAAGACGGTCTTTTCCCGGATTGGCCTTGATGACCTCATCCAGAATCGCCGCAACATAGCCATCGAGGGCTTCATCGCCGCTGGTGTAGCGTCCGCTGTCACCAAAATGCAGCTTGCCCACATCCCCGTTCTTCAGAAAGTAGCCATTCTCCTGCACATAGTACAGATAGCCCGTCACATTCACAAAGCCGGGTTCAAAGGGCGCAGGTTCCGCAAAATCGATCTCAACGATGCCGTTTTCGCCGAGATAATAGGTGTTGCCCTCCAGCTCCAGCCAGCCGGTAGCGGGAATGCCGCTTTCGCTCAGATAATACTTCCCCTCGCTCAGCTCCAGCCAGCCGCTGTGGGGCGTGCCGTTCTCATCCAGATAGTAGCGGATGCCGTCCAGCTCCAGCCAGCCGGTATGCATGACACCGTCGGTACCCATGTAGTACTGCTTTCCGTCGATGGTCTGCCAGCCGGTGACCATGGCACCGTCAACGCCCAGATAATAGCGCGCGCCGCCGATGGTCTGCCAGCCGGTGCGGCGGATGCCATCGTCACCCAGATAATACACCGCACCGTTGATGGTCTGCCAGCGGATCTGCATAGCACCAGACCGGGGTTCAAAATAATATACATCCGTCCCCAGCATCTGCCAGCCTGTGATGGGATCACCGTCCTCATCCAGATAGCAGCGGCCGCGGTTTTCCGTCACATCCCATCCGCTCTGGTCAATCGGCAGCCAGTCGATGAATGGATCCCAGTTAAAACTGAGGTAAATTCCGCCCGCCAGTAGCAGGGAAAGGAATACAAGCAGGACAATTTTCTTTTTCATAGAGAAATCTCCTCGTTTTTCGTCGAATCTGTTCTATTATACAGCAAAACATGGCTAAGAGCAAGGGTTTTGTCGAAAATGGTCGAGGTAGATTATCCATGGATTCTGCCGCTGCCCGGGCAAAAAGAAAAGGGCGGATATTTCCGCCCTTGATTGTATCAAAAATCCAATGTCATTCCGAGGGAGCGTAGCGACCGTGGAAATCCGCGCCCCAAAAACATTGGCTTTTCACGATTTTATGATTTATTGGGAACTATTTTAGAAGAACGGATTGCCACTGGCAATTACAGCGATTTACAATCGCTTCGCTATGCTCCTCGCAATGACACGCTGAGCTTCATGACATTGGCCGAACGGCTCCCTGTTTTTATGTTTTGCTTATGCGTCCACGCGGTTGCGCTTTTCGCCGCGCTTAAAGGCATTGATATTCTCCGCCACCTCGCGGACGCAGCGGTTGCGGGCTTCCTGCGCGCCCCATGCGCAGTGGGGCGTGAAGATCACATTCTCCCTGTCCATGATGCGGTGGTAAGGATGATCCTCCGGCAGCGGTTCCGCGCTGAACACATCCACCGCCAGACCGCCGAGGCTGCCTGCTTCGATAGCCTCTGCCAGCGCCGCTTCATCGGCTACTGCGCCGCGAGCCACATTGACAAAGATCGCATCCTTTTTCATCAGGGCGATCTTCTTGCGGGAGAGGATGCCTCTGGTTTCCTCATTCAACGGCAGGTGGACGCTGACCACATCGGACTGCCGCAGCAGGGTATCCAGATCCACGGTTTCGTAGTCGGGATCAGGCTTTCTGCGGTATACCAGCACCCTGCAGCCCAGCACCGCTGCCACAGCCGCCACTTTCCGGCCGATATTGCCGCAGCCCACGATACCCCAGGTTTTCCCCGCCAGCTCATGCCACACAGGCGTGAGCAGATTGGGACTGCCGCTGCGGGAATAAAAACCGGAGTGGACATGGCCGCGGTAGGCCACCAGATGGGTGCTCAGTGCCAGTGCCGCCGCCAGCGTCAGCTGAGCCACGCTGTCGGTGGAATAGCCGGGCACATTGCAGACTGCAATGTTACGCTCCTTGCAGTAGGGAAGATCGATGTTGTCAAAACCTGTTGCTGTCACGCAGATCAGCTTCAGCCGGGCTGCGCCGTTCAAGGTATGACGGTTCAGCTTCATTTTGTTGGTGATGACCACATCCGCGTCGCAGATGCGTTCCGTCAGTTGTTCCGGCGCTGTCATTTCATAGGCTGCCAGTTTCCCCGCCTGTTCCACGGGGGACAGGTCAATGGCAGGACCCAGACTACCGTAGTCCAGCAGTACGATTTTCATACCGTTTCCTCCTTGTTCTCACAGCGCGGCAGGGTGGAGCCGCCGTAGGGCATCACGATGACGGATGCCTGCGCACCCAGCTTTTCCACTGCCGCATCATATGCTGCCTGTGCACTGTGATAGGGCTTCAGGAAGCTTTTGCGAACCAGCTCCGGCTCCATTTCGGATACCAGATAAATATCCGCATTTTCCAGCACCATGGCAATGGCAGCCGCCTTATGGCCGCCCAGCTTGAAGTCACTGCGCACCCACTCGATCAGATCCTGCGGTTTCTTCGCCCGCATGATCCATTTTTCAAAAGTCTTTTCGCCCAATCCCTCCTGACAGGCACCGATCAGAATGATAATGCCGCCTTTTTTCACGGCATGCTTGGCATTATCCAACGCTTTCTGGGTCTGGTACAGGTTCAGATCCTTGGGTGCACCGCCCTGGGACACGATGACAATATCCGCCCGCTCCGGTATTTTCTTCTCATACAAGGTATTTAAAAATGCGCAGCCTGCCCTGTGCGCCTGCGTCACATCACCGGCTACAGCCTTAATGATCTTTTTATGTTCATCCAGAACTACATTCAGGACAAAATCCACGCCGCAGATATTCCCTGCTTCCTCAATATCGGCACGCAGGGGGTTGGTTTCCAGATTTCCGGCGCAGGCCAGCGGATCCACCATCATCCGGTGGTTGGACTGGATCGCCGCGCGGGTGGAAACGCCGGGCATAATGGCCTTGGCACCTCCGGAAAAGCCTGCAAAATAATGGTATTCGATATTTCCCAGACAGATTCTGCGGTTCGCTTTCGCCACCGCTTCCACAATATCCACAGGGGTGCCGCGGCTTGTGGTGCCCATGTGGACTGCCGTGGCCGGGTCGCCGTCGATACAGGTGATTTCCTGAAATGCCCGTTCACCTGCCAGCTTTTGCCGCTCCGCCTCCGTATGGCGGCGGTGGCTGCCCAGAGCGAACACCAGCGTAATGTCCTTCGGCTTCACGCCGGCTGCGTACAGCTCGTCCAGCAGCGGGGGCATCATCACATAGCTGGGGCAGGGGCGGGTAATATCGCTGGTGATTACCGCGATCTTCTCCCCGGGTCGGACAATATCGCGCAGCTTCGGGCTTCCGATGGGCTGTTCCAGTGCCCGCCGAACCTCTGCTTCACCCGTCAGGTCATAGGTAACAGGGTTAGGGGTCAGGATATGTCTGATGTTGGCCTCCGGCACTTCCACCGTTTGCACGCCCTTACCAAATCCCAGTTCCAGTTTCATAATTTCACCCCGTTTTTGTAGTTTTCAGGTAGAAGCATTATAGCATTGCGCCGCTGCGTTGTCAACGCAAGGGCATCTGCAGCAAACCCGGCAGACGGATGCCTGCCGGGTTTGACCGTACTTTCAGATTCTTGCAACACCGGAAGCTCTTGCTGCTTCTGCAACAGCCTCGGCAACTGCCTTGCCCACTCTGGGGTCGAAGGCCTTGGGGATGATGTAATCCTCGCAGAGTTCCTCGTCGGAGATCAGGTTTGCCAGTGCCA
>JAFYLN010000064.1 GCA_017537045.1 Oscillospiraceae bacterium
CCTCTCCCTTTGGGAGAGGTGCCCCAAATCAAGGATTTGGGGCGGAGAGGGTTCGTTATTTTCCCTCTCAGTCAAAAATCGCTTCGATTTTTGACAGCTCTCCCAGAGGGAGAGCCAAGGGCTTCGCCGCCAACAGCCCGACAAACATCAATTTGCCGCCTGCTGTTTTAATTGCCCATCCGCAGGGCGATGGTGCCGGGTGCATCGGGTGCCAGCAGGGACACCTGATAGATCACCTGCGCCGCATCCGCACGGGTCAGGTTACCTTCCCCATCCAGTGTAATGCCGTATTCGGAAAGCGTCTGCATGGCCTCCACTGCCCACTGGGGCATCATATCCTCGCCGGTACTGCCTGCTGGTGCCGCATCGGTCAGACGGCTCAGATCAAGGGCATTCTGCAGCATAACTGCCGCCTCTGCGCCGGTAATACCTTCATCCATGTTCAGGTTCTGCACATCGGGCAAGCCGGATAGCAGGCCGCTGCGCATGGCTGCCGCCAGATAGGGCTTCAGCCAAACCGGAGCCTCTCCCTCAAAGCCAGTATAGGAAACCTCCATATCCGGCTCCAGTTCCAGCACACCGACCAGCATGGTCAGAAATTCTCCCCGGCTTACATCCTTATCGGGTCGAAAGCAGCGGTTACCGCTGACACTCTCACTGACGAAAATACCCGTATTTTTCATCCACTCAGCGGCAAAGCGGCAGCTTTCACCGGCGGTATCTGTATACTGGGTACTGTCCGTGGGTTTGGTGATGGTGATGGTCACAGTAGCCTCCCGGGACACATTGCCCGCAGGGTCGGTTGCCGTATAAGTGAAAGAATCCACGCCTACCTTATTTTTCTTGGGCGTGTAGTGGAAGCTGCCGTCCTCACGGATAACCACATCACCGCGTCTGGGCTGGCGCACAACGGTAAAGGTCAGCTTCTGCCCCTCGGGATCCTTGACTTTCAGCAGCGCCTCATTGGGCAGATTCTTGTAGGTTTCCATAGCGGAATCTTCCGCAACGGGCTGCTGATCGCGCTTGCCGATGACGGCAATGCTCATGGTGGCCACACTTTCCACCCGATCCTCATAGATGGGCAGATAGGACAGTTGTGCCTCCAGATCCGTTTCCCTGCGCAGGGGATGGAAAGTCATCTGCGACACCTGCTCCGCCGTCAGAACATCACCCGGCTGCAAAACCCGCTGCCCCAGCATGACGGTACCAGCTTCGGCATCGGGAATACCTGTGATGCAGATGCCTGTCAGATTCTCCTGTGCGGCAAAATCCGCCGCTGAGAAGCAGTAAGCCGCATCGCACTCCACCTGCGCAGCGGATGCACCCATCACCGGCATTGCCATACACAGCACCGAAATAAGCGCACAGAAAAAGGTTCTAAGTTTCATATCAAGAGTTACCTCCAATCAATTGTCTCCGGAGGTAGTCTTTGCCAATGCTGGCAGAATTATTCATGGGTTTTAAATTGATGTTTATCGCACCATGCAGCGTGGATAACGTAGGGGCGGCGACCCGCCGCCCAGCGGTACAATGTTGCGAACTCGCATTGTATTTCGGCGAATTCGTAACAGACAACCGCAGCGGGCGTGTTGCAGAGCGCAGCGAATTAAAATAGGTCGATTGCCGGTGGCAATCGCACAATAATTCATGGGTCGCCGCCCCTACATTCATAACAGGAACAGAACGATAAACTGAAATATAAATCGCGCTTCATGCAAAAAGCCCACGGCCGGAGCCGTGGGCTTTTATATGCGCTTATTTTGACGTTCGAATTTGAGAAAGCTCTCAAAAACTTACATGTCGAAAGGATCCATGCCCAGAACGGGATGGCCGACTTCACTCAGGTAGTTCAGCAGCTGCTCGGGATCTTCCTGGCAAATGGTTTCGTCAGCGATCATGTCGGTGAAGTTCTCAACACCGTACATCTCCAGAGCGGTAGCATCCAGGCGCTCACGCATCTGATCCTTCAGCATCTTGGGCATCCAGACGATACGGCCGGGGCCGCCTTCTGCTGCGATGAACTTCTTGGAGGAGATGAAGTGCTTGCCGTGACCCATGAAGCCGGGAGTCTGAACACCGCCGCCGGTCATAGAAGCCATCTCGGAGAAGCTCATGCCCAGAGGAGTAATGCCTGCGTGCTCACGGCAGGTGATAACAACACCCATGGAGCAGGGCTCCACGCCGCAGATACACTCGAAGCAGCCGCAGGAGGTCATGGGATCTTCGAACAGAGAGTACAGGGTAATGCGCTCGACAGCGCCCTGAGAGTACTTGTTGACAGCAGCGTCCATGGAGTCGTAACGACCCAGGCGTTCGTCCTGGCAGCCTTCCTTCAGGATGGGCTGGCAGGGACCTGCGGGATCCAACTCCTGAGTAGCCTTTGCATCCAGCCAGGACACAGCGCCACACAGACCCAGACGCTCGGGGGTAACGATACAGACGTGGCTGGGGGAGAAGGCCTGACACATGATACAGGTGTAGAACTCATCAACGGACTCGTCGGTCATGGATGCCAGACGTGCGTCACGCTTGTTGAAGATCTCGGTAGCCTGTGCACGCAGCTCAGCGTTCTTCTCAGCGTCAACAACGATGGTGACCTGGCACTTGTCGACGACAGCCTCGAACTCGCTCATAACCTTAGCGTACAGAACTTCACCGATGTGTGCGAACTTGAAGCCTGCCTCAAAGTCAGCCTTGC
>JAFYLN010000065.1 GCA_017537045.1 Oscillospiraceae bacterium
AATACGCTCATCCATCGTGTAGATTTTCTGCGGTTGAGCAGTTGTAGATTTCTGCTGGGATGCAGCTTTGGTGACAGTTCGCTGTGCGTTCTGATCCAGCGCAGCCAGAACAGCAGCCTTATCAAAATCATCACCCAACTTGCGGGCGGTAATGGGTTTGGTGCGGTCAGGTGTCAGATAGCTCAGTCGCCCACGGCTTTCCTTGACGGTGATACCCAGCTCCAACAATTTCTCCGCAAAATCTTCATAGCTGATAGCAGAAGAAAGAACGAAACGAATCTGTTTTCTCAGCTTGTCCTTATCGGTCTCAAATTTTGTCTGCTTCACAGGTAAGCCCTGTTCTGCAAGAACGGCGTTCTCCTGATCCAGCGCAAGCTGTCCCTTTTTCTTCGCCCAATACTCACGCTCGGTGACACGATTTTTGCTGCCGTTCAGCAGATCAATTTGATACAGCCCGACGGCATGACACATCTCCATGACCTCGGAGCGAAAGTATTCCATGGCAGCATTGGTGCATCGGTGCTTCATGCCCGGTTGGGTATCGCAGGGTCTGTCCATATACGGCATGAACGGTACTTCTTCAATTCGCAGAGAATTGATAACGATGTGGACATGGATGTTGCCGCTGTGGTTATGTCCGTCTGGATGGGTGCAGACGATAGCCTGATGGCCAGGAAAATGAGACAGACAAAATTGTTCTCCAAGCTGCTGCGCCCTGTCCACGGTCAGCCCGTGATCCGGGCCATCTCTGGGATCAAAGCTGATGATATAGTGGTGACTTTTTACATCCTCCCGTTTCTGATTTTTGCCGTAACGGAGATTTTCCCGCATGCAGGCAATGGAAAAATCTTCGTCACCGCAGTTCAGAGTAGCAATGCGATAATCCTCTCTGGGAATGAGCCTGCCGTTTTCATCTAGGGTGGGCTTCATGGAAAATTCATCATGCTCAAAAGTCAGATATGCTTCCGCCGTAGAGTAGTCCGCATTTTTAGAGCTGATATGTTTGAATGTTGCCAAGAGCGTTACCTACTTTCTGTAAGATTTCAAATTTCAGCGTAGCCAGATCGGTTGCGGTGTTTCGCAGTTCGGTGGCAAGCTGGGGATAGGGTGTGTGGTATTCGTTGAGACTGCGGGCAATCTGATTCAGGTTGCTGCCGATTTTGCCGTACTCGGCGGTGAGCTTGCCCAGGGCAGACAGCAGCTCGTCATTTACTGGAGAAACAGTAATGACCGGACGGATAGTTGCACCGGAAACAGCCTGACGGATAAACTCGGATTGATTCATTCCGTAAAGTTCCAGGCGGCGCAGAAAATCAGAATATTCCTCATCGTCCAGACGGGTTTTTATGGTGTGGCTGCGCTTGGGTGTATTGTAGGTTTTGGGCATAGTCGAAAACTCCTTTCATGTTTTTTTGATAACGGCGAAGCCGTCCGCTTCTGCGAAAGCAGAACAACAGCAGGGTTTGGGGAAGGCACTCCCCAACAAGATTCCATGCGGGACAAATGAGCGAAAGGCGAAATTTGGACCCATGGTAAAATCTTGCTCTACGCAACTCCCGTAGCCCCGGTCGTTGCCTTTGGAAAAATGGATAGAAAAAGCGCCACGGATTTTTGAAAAAATCTGCGGCGCCTCCATTTATGCGATATTTGATTTTGGGTTTCCATAGTGTGAGGGGAGCAACAGCAGTTTCGGCTGTTGCTCCCCTTGGTTGCCTGTCAGCAAAATCAGGTGAGACTGTCAACGGCGGGCGAAGCCCGTTCATCTTGACCGTTGACTGGCTCGGCTGGTTTTGCTATTTGCCAACAGGTCGTCGTAGGGGAAAACTCTTGCGGAATTATTTGCCTTGTCTGTAAATTCCATTTTTCTTCGCAAGCTCGCTGGCAGCAGCTTTGCGTTCCTCACTGTACGGAGCTGTCAGGCCAATACTGATTCTGTTCTTGTCGATTTCAAAGCGCAGACCGCCCTGCTCATCATCGTCCGTCTGCTGACATAACTCCGGGTACTTGGCAGCATAAGAACGCAAACGCTTTTTCAATACTGTGTCATGGGTGTAAATTTCTGCGATGGGGTCTTTGGCATTGCAAAAGACCTCTGTAACTTTCTGCTTCTTGGTAAGTCCTGTTCTCATAAATCCTCCTGATTTTCATAAAAATATCCCGGCTCTTGAACCGGGAAAGTGATACGATTTTTCGATGGAAAGTCCTCAGACGATGCGGAGTATGTTCAGAACTACGCTATCGTCTGATTTCCGTTTCTTCCGGGTCTTGACCGTAATTCATACTTTGCGATTTGTGTGGCTTTTCAACCATTCCAACAGGTCATTTTTCATCACCATCTTACGCCCACCGATTCGCAGAGTGGGAAAGTCCGGGCTGTTCAAAAGGTTGTATGCCCCGGCTTTGGAAATCTGCAATGCTTGTGCAATCTGCTTGGCATCCATAACATCAGGCATGGCTTCAAAGGGTTGTCTGTTCATAAAAATCTCCTTTCTGGCAAAAAAGCAGCCACGATTTCTCGTGACTGCTATGTATAAAATCTTTAGAGAAATACAATTCTTTTGGCAACTAATTTATTTTATGAGCCTTATGGTGTTATCCCTCGTAAACGACCACAAATATTTCTGAGCAAAAGAATAGACTTTTCAAATTCTTCCTCTGTATATACTCTTGGAGAGTCTGGGTGGTCAATCTTATTTCTAATATAAGTTGGTAAAGTTTTGTAGCCCGGGCCATATGCATCTATTTTTTCATGCTGTGCAGGAACATATTCGGGTTGTGCTTCAATCTCAGCATCTGCAGCAGCTATACTTGATTTTCCTGTCTGAAGTTGAAAATCGCCATACAAAGCAATGTGGTAATCCACTGTATGAACACCAAATGCTAAATAATTAATTTCTGCGGCGGTTGCCGTAGGAAGAACCATTTTACTCATCTTATCGGCTTTAATAACACCTCCGTCGGAGGACAGGATGATAATCAAGGTGTTGTCTAAATCTTTTGTTGCGGCTTGAATAACATTTTCAGAGTGCGTAGCAAAAAATATTTGTGACATTTGCGTACCACCTTGCGAAAACAATCCCGTATAATAATCAAAAACCTTAGACTGCCATTTAGGGTGCATACTCAGCTCTGGTTCATCGATAAGTACGATACCGCCATTGAGATTTTTGCTGTTCTTTAACAGCTGAGCGCCCCTGAATACAATTTGCTTTTCGCCTGTACTCAGATCATCAATGGCAATGTTTTTTTCATTTTTAGAAAAAGTTACTTTCTTCTCATCTGTAGCTTCTTCGTCTACTCCCTCAAATTTGATAGTGTCAAAGAAATTATTAAATGCATTTTCAAAACGGAAGATTTTCGATGTTCTGTGGAAATCCTCGTAGCTTGTGTACTCCCCTTTTGAAATGAGCTTATCCAAAGACGAATTGTCCTGTGCTTTCACATCGACAATCAGTTGCTTAATACTGGTAAAATCATCTGTATCATCGTTGTCATAGCTATCTGCATCTAATTGTTGTGTCGTTGTTGATTTAACGGGTTTTGTGTTGAAGCCAGAACGAGCTTTCGAATATGCACATCCGTAATGTCGAATATCGAGAATGTCTTCTTTGATCTTCTTTATATCATTTTTATGTCCGCTTACAATAGTGGATGTATTCTCCCCCTCTTTGGTACGATCATGAAAGCCAATACTTGCATTTACATCACGGGGAGTAATCGTATACTTTTCTCCACCAATATCATAGGTAATTGACTTAAAAGGTTCAATTGTTCCTAAGTTTAAGAAGGTTGCTATTGTTTGGAGAATTCGAGTTTTACCTGTTCCGTTTTCTCCCGCAAGAACAATTGTTTTATATGGGGTTCCATCATCCTTTGTGAAACTAAGGTTTAAATCTCCTAAAATCAGATCATTGTCCCATTGTATATTTGTAATCATCAAATTTCCTCCTTATTGGCAATGCTTATCTAAAAACCCACTGTACTCATCAGATACGAAATCCTCATAGCTCCCAGCAATCTTCGCAATATGCTTGCTAACTGCCCCGGCGGTTTTGAATCCAACTGCATCTGCGATTTCCTGCAAGGAATAACCGTCATAGCGCATCTGCAAAATCTTTGCGTCTTGCTCCGTCAATTTGCCTTTAAACTCCTCAATGTGGAGTTCAGAAATCACTTTGGATTCAAATTCTCCACGGGGATCAGCAATCTCATAAAGCTGCTCACCATCAATGGTGGTTCCGTTCTCCATCAAATCCTCAATGGAAATGTGCTGGGCGGTGCGGCTGTGGTTCCAAGATCGCATGAAATCCTTTTTGTTGCAGTTCTTACCGGAATAATCGTTGACCTGACGGCAATTCCAGATTTCATCAATCACCGGCTGCCAGTTCTGTTCCTCCACGATCATATCGGTTAGATTGCCCACAAGGTTGCCGAAGTACTTGTAGCTGAGCCACGGCAGTTCGTTGTCCTTGTCCATCAGGAATAACCTCTGGAAGCTCCATTCCATTTCGTTCTCGAACTTCTTGCGGAAATGCTTGATGATTTCATAGGACAATCGCCATAGTGGGAAGTCACCGGAGTAGTGGGACCAATCGCCGGGAATATCGTGGTGTGTCCCGTCCTGATGGGGTATCTGGAAAAACTGCCATGCAGACCAAGCGTAGCAGTCCCAGACCAGTTCCAGAAAACTGTCCGTCTGGATCATGGCTGTGTATTTCTCGGATTGCAGCACCTGATGGATGTTGCGTGGCAGTTCCAAATATTCTGCTCGTTTTTCCACCAGTTCTTTTGGCAGCGCATAGAACAGTGTCAGCCAGGATAGATTGCTGGACTGCGGGATTTCTATTATCGTCTGCGGCAGCACGACGATAAAGCTGTAAGGGCTGATATTTGCCATTGTAATCACCTCGGTTTCTGTGTTGTTTTGCCCCATCTATAATATAGGGGCATGAGATCGGCTGATTTTTTCCAATCTCTCGAAAATTTTTTGAAATTTTATAAAAATATCTGTTTGGGTGCAGATTCATCTCCATTCATCATAATTGTACTCGAAATTTGTGAATAAGTCTATTGTGTTGAGCCATTGGCAAAAAAATAAGCGATACCTGGTCACAAAACCAAGTATCGCTTTTATGCAGCTTATTTTGAGGTGGGGAAAGTAATCTCAATTCTACATCCCTGGTTTTCAGCACCAGCCAGTACCACAGAACCATTGTGTGCTTCAACAATCTGGCGCACGATCAGCAAACCCAGCCCATGTCGAAGATTCAGACACTCATCCGTACTGTTCATATAGTGCGGTTTTTGCTCCAGTTCCTTTATTTGCTCCGGGGACAACCCACATCCGTTGTCCTCAACGATAAGTGAAATGGCATCCTCAGAACAATCCAGGGTCAGTCTGATGTCACAGCCCTGGAGATTATGCTGGATGCTGTTTTGAACCAAGTTGTTGATGGCCCTTGTAATAAGACGGGCATCACACTCCAGCATTGCCATTTCTGCGTCCGGGGCAATATCCACCTCAACCGTATGTGCTTCGGAAATATTCGCATTCAGCAGTTCCGCAGCATAGGAGCGAATAAGCTTTGATAAACGGACAGGCTCTTTATGAAGTGGCTGCATATCGTATTCCAACTGTGATACCAAGTTCAGATCCTGTACAAGCTCCTTGATCTTGATGCTCTGCTGGCGAATAATCCCGGCTTGTTCCTGAATCATACCGTTTGCCGATTCATCCGTTGAAATACGGTCAGCATATCCCATAATCATGGAAAGAGGAGTGCGAATATCATGGGATACACCACTGATCCAGTTCGCACGGGCTTCATTTTGCCTGCTCAGTATCAGAGATGCTTTGTTGACACTCTCGGCCACTTCGGATAGTTCACCATAAACATGGAGCGATACGGGCTTACCCTCTGCCAGCGTTCCAACAGCAGCAATGATTGGCTCAGTATTCTTGATAATTTTCCGTTTGGAAAAGTAGTAGCCTGCGAACAAGAGCAGCGAATCCATCGCCAGTATTCCGGTGATAAAAACAGGCAGCTTCTTGATAAGCTGAATGGGATAATAGTTGCTGGTCAGCTTTGTGTAGCTGTCCTTTGGGTATCCCAATACCAGCAGGCCATCCTCCGTATTCCAGACAAAGACCGGATAATCCTCGATGTAGCCTTTGGAAAACAACGCAACATCCTGGACGGTGTAGCTTTCCGGTACTTCCTCCGGTAAATCGTATGTCCAGTAGCTCTGACCATCAGGGCGCAGATAGATCGCCCAAATGTTATTTTCCTTTAGCATCTGTGCTGCATCCTCGGACAGCCCCGTTGTTGTGGATGCTGCGGCTGTCATTTCCAGCATGGAGCGTGGGGCGGTATCTCCATAGTCCTCACGAAAGGTATTATAGAATACTGTGCCGAACACAATCACATTGAGGAATACCATCACCAGTATAAATCCCATGAAGGACGCCAGATGTTTTGATAAATATGCTCCAAATGATTTCATGGCGTCACTTCCTTGCGTTCAGCTTATAGCCCAATCCCTTGACCGTAATCAAGGAAACAGGCTTTGACGGATCTGCTTCGATTTTCTCACGGACACGGCGCACATGAGCGTTCAGGCTGTTTTCATATCCGAATGGATTGTCACCCCAAAGTGCTTCGCAAAGGGCATCCATGGTTACGATCTTGCCCGCATTTCTTGCCAGCGTTTCCAGTAATGCGTGTTCCTTTGCGGTCAGCGGAATGACCTCACCGCCCTTGTTCACTTCGGCACGGCTGAAATCAATCGTGCATCCATCCAACACAAGAACAGGTGCGTCTGCTTTATAGGAACGGCGCAGAACGGCATAGATTCGCAACAGAAGTTCCTGGGGCAAAAAAGGCTTGGAGATATAATCATCTGCGCCCAGCCCAAGCCCGGACAGTTTATCATTAGCAGCGTCCTTTGCGGTCAGAAAAATAATCGGCACATCCGTAAATTCACGAAGCTGCTTCGACAGGGAGAAACCATCTCCGTCGGGCAGCATCACATCCAGAATAGCAATATCCGGTTTCTGCTCCTTTGCAGCTGTAACTGCATCATTGCAGTTTTGCGCCGTGACGATACTCACAAACCCGGCATCCTTCAAAATACTGCATACCATCTTCAGCAGCTCCGGCTCGTCATCAACCAACAGGAGCTTTTTATTATGTAAAAATGAGTTATCCATTTCCATTACCTCCGGTGATTTTATTATATCACAGCGTATCCACTTTTCATCTGTTTCCGGGAAAAAGTAAGGTAAAAGTAAGGACAGGAGAATGTGGGTGTCAGGTTGGTGCTGTACCATAGAAACATCGAAAGGAGATGTTTTTATGGACTACATCATTACAACGGAACAGCTGACGAAAAAATACAAGAACTTCACTTCCGTCAACAATGTTTTCCTCCACATCCGAAAGGGCAGCATCTATGGCTTTCTCGGCCCTAACGGTGCAGGTAAATCCACCACCATGAAGATGTTACTGGGCTTGACCGCCCCGACGAATGGCAGCTTTGTCATTGACGGAAAGACCTTCCCCAATGACCGCATCGCCATTCTGAAAGAAATCGGTTCTTTTATTGAATCGCCCTCTTTCTATGCAAATCTGACAGGCAGGGAAAACCTGGACATTATCCGCAGAATTTTAGGTCTGCCTAAAAGCGCAGTAGACGATGCTCTGGAGCTGGTCGGCCTGACTGAGTTCGGTGACCGCCTTGCAAAGAAGTATTCACTGGGCATGAAGCAACGTCTGGGGCTTGCGGGGGCGCTTCTGGGCAGACCGCCGATCCTGATTCTGGATGAACCGACCAATGGCCTTGACCCGTCCGGTATTCATGAGATCCGCAACCTCGTAAAATCTTTGCCCGACCTCTATGACTGCACGGTTTTGATTGTCTCCCATATGCTGTCGGAGATCGAACTGATCGCAGATGACATCGGCATTCTCAATCATGGACGCTTACTCTTTGAAGGCAGTCTGGACGAGCTGCGCCAGAACGCACAGCAGGCCGGGTTTGCCGCTGACAATCTGGAGGATATGTTCCTCTCGATGGTGGAAAAAGACAATGCAGTCAGAAAACAGAGGGCAAAATTATGAACGAACTCGCTATTGAATTGCGCAAAGAAAAGCGGACAGGCGTCATTCCCGTTCTGCTGGCTGTCGGTGTGTTGGGCGCAGCTTACGCTTTCCTCAACTTTATGATTCGAAAAGACACTTTGCTGAATCTGCCCCTGGAACCAATGGATGTTCTGCTGACCCAGCTCTACGGTATGATTATGGTTCTGAATATGTTTGGCATTATCGTCGCTGCCTGCATGATCTACAACATGGAGTTCAAGGGAAATGCCGTCAAGAAAATGTATATGCTCCCTATGAGTGTTCCGGGGATGTATCTCTGCAAGTTCTTGATCCTGACCGTGCTGCTTGTCGCAGCCATTGTATTGCAGAATCTGGCTCTGATGAAAATTGGCATGACAGATCTGCCGCAGGGGACTTTTGAAATGGATACGCTTATCCGGTTTGCTGCTTACTCCTTTATCACTTCCATGCCGGTTCTGTCCTTTATGCTGCTGATTTCCTCCCGCTTTGAAAATATGTGGGTTCCTCTGGGCGTGGGCGTTGCCGGTTTTCTGAGCGGCATGGCTCTGGCAAATTCAGAAGCGGCGTTTTTGATGGTGCATCCGTTTGTAGTGATGCTGAAGCCCGCAGTCGCTATGAGCGCCCAGCCAGACGCAATGGTTACGGTTATCGCTTTGCTTGAAACAGTCATGTTTCTTGCCATTGGGCTGTGGATGGCAAAGCATCTTCGTTATGAGTAAGGGGGGATCTGAAATGCGTTTTAGTGAATTGCTCAGAATTGAGTTTATGAAAGTGAAGCGTTCCAAGATCGTACCGCTGATCTTCATCGCTCCGCTGTTGGTGGTCATCTCCGGGATCGCTAATTTAAGCAGTTATTTCACACCGGAGTACACAAATGCGTGGCCTGCCATGTTTATTCAGAGTGCGCTGGTCTATGCCTATTACCTGCTGCCGTTCAGTATGATCGTGGTCTGTGTGATGATCGCAGGCCGGGAGACCGGAAACAACGGCATTTTGAAAATGCTTGCCCTGCCGGTAAGCCGGTATGCTCTGTCCCTGGCGAAGTTTTGTGTGCTGGCGTTCTGTCTGCTCATGGAAATGGTCGTATTCCTTGTGGTATTCGTCATTGCTGGACTGGTTGCCACACAGACCATGGGAATCACAGAAACATTGCCTATTCTCTATCTGCTCAAATGGTGCATCGGGTTATTCCTGACCATGCTGCCATGCGTAGCAGCTATGTGGGCAATCACGGTGCTGTTTGAAAAGCCACTTTTCTCCGTGGGCGTGAATCTGCTTCTGGTCATCCCCGGTGTCCTGGTAGCAAACACGCCGCTTTGGATCGCATATCCCTATTGTTACAGCGGATATTTGGTGTCCTGCTCTCTGCACGATTTCACAGCGGAAACATCAGATGCAGCATTTTCG
>JAFYLN010000066.1 GCA_017537045.1 Oscillospiraceae bacterium
ATGCCTGCGTACTTGCCGGCATAGTCGGTGTGGCGGCCGTAGTCGTCAACAGGAACCACCAGCTCCATACCGTAGCGCATGCAGGTCTGATAGTCGTCAGCACCGAAGCCGGGGGCGGTGTGGACACAGCCGGTACCGGAATCCATGGTAACATACTCCGCCCAGACCAGACGGGAGGTCTTGTCCAGGAAGGGGTGCTGTGCCAGCATATTTTCGAAGAAAGCACCGGGGTAGGAAGCCAGAACTTCGTAATTTTCAAAGCCGCCCATCTTCATGGTCTTTTCCATCAGAGCTTCCGCCATGATGTAGGTTTCGCCGTTGTCTGCCTTGACCAGCACATAGCTGTCGCGGGGATGCAGGCAGATGGCCATGTTGCCGGGCAGGGTCCAGATGGTGGTGGTCCAGATGACGAAGAAGGTCTTGCTCAGGTCAAATCCGGCCAGCTTGCCCAGATCGTCCTTCATGGGGAACTTGACGTAGACAGAGGTACAGGGATCGTCCTTGTACTCGATGTCGGCCTCGGCTACGGCGGTGGCGCAGAAGGGGCACCAGGTAACGGGCTTCAGACCCTTGTAGATGAAGCCTTTGTCAAACATACGGCCAAAGACCTTGACTTCCTGTGCCTCGAAGTGACGGTCCATGGTGCGGTAGGGGTGCTTCCAGTCGCCCACAACGCCCAGACGCTTGAAGCCGGTCATCTGCTTCTGGATGAAATCCTCCGCGAATTCCTCACAGGCAGTACGGAATTCGGGCACGGACATGTCCTTGTTCAGCTTCTTCTTGGAAGTTTCAATGGCACGCTCGATAGGCAGGCCGTGGTTGTCCCAGCCAGGAACATAAGGCGTGTAGTAACCCATCATGGCATGGCTGCGGACGATGAAATCCTTCAGTGCCTTGTTCAGCGCGTGACCCATGTGAATGTAGCCATTGGAGAAGGGAGGGCCGTCGTGCAGAACGAAGGGGGGCAGCTCCTTATTCTTCTCCAGCAGTGTTTCGTAAAGACCCTGCTCTTCCCAACGAGCCAGCATGCCGGGTTCGCGACCTGGCAGACCTGCCTTCATGGGGAAGGAGGTCTGAGGGGTAATGATTGTGTTTTTGTATTCCATTGGATTCATTCCTCCGTAGTTGATTACAAAGTTAAGGGATTATAAATTTCAGTTTATCGCTCTGCTTCGATTTTGAATGTAGGGGCGGCTATTAGCCGCCCGTGCGGTACAATGTCACGAATTTGCCGAAAACCAATGCGAATTCGCAACATTCTGCTGCGCGGGCGGGCAATGCCCGCCCCTACATTCACGCCGGAAGACTGTACGATAAACATCAATTTGAAGGGAAAATAAAGAAAACGCCTTTGTCCCTAAGATAAGAGACAAAGGCGATTCATCCTCTGCGGTACCACTCTTGTTCCGGTATATGCCGGCACTCGATTTCGCGTTATCGGGCGAACCCGGCACAGCCTACTCGTTATCTTTCGGTGCGCAGCTCCGAGGTGATACCGTCAAACACCGGCCTTACTGCCTTGCACCAACCGGCAGCTCTCTGAAAGCGGTCTGTTTGACGACGTGTCCTCATCAAAGCATGTAATGTTTTATTTGTGGTTCACGTCATAGTTGCGGCCAAACTGCAGGTTTGCAAACTTGGCGGTGGTGGTGTCGTGAACAGGATGCTGGGGAGCAGCCTTGGGAGCAATATCCTCAGTCGTACCTACCAGACTCTCCAGATTTTTGGAAATCTCGTCAGCCACAGCGTCAGCATCAGTGGTAACAACTTCCACGGGAGCGGGCTCAGCCTTGGGCTGGTTAGCCAGCTTGATACGATCCAGCGCCTGAATGCAGGAACGCATCTGCTCCTGAATCTCATCAATTTTGGAAGCAGCCAGCTTACGGGCTTCCTCCACACGCTCGGCTTCTGCGGCAACCAGAGCGCCGGTGTCCTGCACATTTTGTGCAGCGGCGGTGTTTGCTTCGCTGAGTATCTTTTCGCACTTGACTTCTGCCTCATGAACCATCTTGTCGCAGGTCTTCTTAGCCTCGGCAACAGCTTCCTTCATGGCAGCTTCGTTTTTGCGGTACTCTTCCAGCTTGCCGACAAGCACACGCATTTTGCTCTTGAGCAGGGCATTTTCCTTGTACAGCGTTACATAGTCCTCGCAAAGAGGTTCCAGAAATTCATCGACATCATCCATGTTATAGCCGCCGAAGGTGGCCTTGCCGAAAGAAATCTGATCAATCTGCTGGGGTGTAAACATTTCTACTCGTCTCCCTTATTCCAATTAGATATAGCTTTCAACTTCAGCCTGCAGGGACTCCAGATCGCCGACCACATCCATATTGTGGGGGCAGAACAGGTAAGCAGACTGTGCGATCTTCTTGACGCTGCCGCTCAGGGCGTAAACACAGCCGGAAAGGAAGTCCACAACGCGGCGGGACATAGCCTTGTCAACATTTTCCAGATTCAGAACAACAGCCTTGTTGCTGCGCAGGGCATCAGCAGCCTTGGTGGTCTCACCGAAGTTTGCGGGACGGAACAGAACCACTTCCTGCTTGGCACCGGTGGACATGTTCACAACGCGGCCGCTGAAAGAGTTAGCGGGTGTGGCTACGGGAGCAACGGGAGCTGCACTCATGCCAAAGCCGTAATCGTCGTCCTCTTCCTCTTCCACGGGTGCGGGAGCGGGAGCGCGGCGTGCGGGAGCACGGCGGGGTGCAGGTTCGTTGTAATCGTCGTCGAGGTATTCCTCGTCGTCATCGTAATCATCGTAGTCGTCGTCTGCGTAAGGCTGGGCAAACTTCTTCAGATTATCCAAAAAGCTCATTTCTATATATCCTCCTGTATCGTCAACATCATTTTTGATGAAGCTTGGCGTAGTCACGGGCACCGAAGATGGCCGTGCCGATGCGGATCATAGTAGAGCCGCAGGCGACCGCATCCTCGAAATCATCGGACATACCCATAGATAAGCATTCTACCAATACATTATCGTATTTTTTTGCGCTTATGTCAACAGAAAGCTGTAAGATTTCTTGAAAAAATTTGCGATTATCTCCACTTTTTTTGCTGATCGGCGGAATTGCCATGAGTCCGCAGACGAAAATGTTGGGAAATTCGCCAATATGTTCGAGAAGAGGAAGCACTTCACAGACCCGGAAGCCGGACTTGCTTGCCTCTTCGCCAATGTTGATTTCAAGAAAAATGTCCTGAATAATGCCTTGCTTGGCTGCTTCTTTCTGAACCGCTTCCAGAAGATTCATCCGGTCTACACTCTGGATCACGTCCACCTTGCCGACCACCTGCCTGACCTTGTTGGTTTGCAGTACGCCGATAAAATGCACCGGTGCACCTTCGTAGGCATTCTCTTTCAGCTTAGCCGTCAGTTCCTGCACCCGATTCTCACCGCACAGGTCGACACCTCCTGCAATGGCCTGCCGGACAGCACCGTCATCGTTCATTTTTGTGGCAGCGCAAAGCTTGACCTCTTTTGGGTCGCGTCCTGCGGCAATGGCAGCCGCATCGATTCTTGCGCGAATGGCAGCAATGTTTTCAGCAATGGACATGGATAACACCCTTTCGTGTGGAAATCAAATTTCAGTTTATCGTATTGTTTCGATTTTGAATGTAGGGGCGGCGACCCGCCGCCCGCGCGGTAGAATCTTTCGTATTCGCATTGGATTTCGGCGCATTCGTAAAATTGTACTGCCGGGCGGCGGATCGCCGCCCCTACGTTATCCACGGCACACAGCGCGATAAACATCAATTTATCAAAACAAAAAGGTGACGGATTATACTCCGTCACCCGTTGCATTATGCGGGGTTGCTGCTTTCAGCGGCCGGATCGGGGCCAGTGTGGAAATGGCATGCTTGTAAATCATCTGCTGCTTGCCATCGCTGACCAGCACCACCACAAAGCTGTCATAGCCCGTGACGATCCCGCGGAGCTGGAAACCGTTCATCAGAAACAATGTCACCGGCACTTTCTCCCGGCGGCATTCCTTTAAAATAGCTTCCTGTAAATTGATTGCTTCAGACATATGTAATACCTCTTTCTTTTAAGTTTTGGGCATCCATAGTCTAGCATTTTTCAGTTGTCGAAATTACAAATAACCTGTCGCGCCCTTGCAATTATTTCCTCACTCCCGTCATCCTCACGGCGGGTGAGCCAGTGCATCTTTTCGTTGCGGCGGAACCATGTCAATTGCCGCTTGGCATAGCGGCGGGATGCCTTGCGAACTTCGTTTGCTGCTTCTTCCATTGTACACTGCCCGTCAAGCGCAGCGACAAATTCCTTATAGCCGATGGCCTGCATGGCGGTGCATTTGGGACTGATTCCCGAAGCCAGCAGGTTTCGGATCTCCTGTTCCAGACCCGTTTCCAGCATGATGCCGACCCGTTTGTCAATGCGCGCATACAGCAGCGCCCGCGGGTCGAAATCCAGTCCCAGCCAGAGGGGATTGTATCTGGGCGGGATAGCCTGTGTCTTCAGATTGTGGGCTGTGATGGTTTCTCCGGTCTCGTAGTAGACTTCCAGCGCCCGGATGACGCGCCGGGGATTGCGCTGGCTGCGTGCAGCAGCTTCTGGGTCAATGGCAGCCAGCTCCAAGAGCATGGCATCCAGACCGGCGCGGGATAGTTTTTCTTCCAGCCGCTCCCGGTGGCCTGTAGTGGGAAAAGGGGCAAAAGCATTGCCCTTCATGAGCGAGTCCATATATAGCCCTGTGCCGCCTGCAATGATGGCGGTTTTGCCCCGCGCAATAATATTGTCAATGATGGGGGCTGCCATGTCGCAATACTTGCTGACAGAAAAATCCTCGTCAGGCTCTGCCACATCGATCATGTGGTGGACAATTCCGAACATCTCTTCGGCGGTGGGTTTTGCGGTGCCGATGTCCATGCGCTTATAAATCTGCATGGAGTCGCAGGAAATGACCTCACCGTTCAGCTCCTTGGCCAGCTCTACCGCCAATGCGGTCTTGCCGGAGGCCGTCGGCCCGGCAATACATATGATATTGTTCATAGGTCTGATGCCTCCTTTGTTTTTGATTTCATTGCGGGGAACGCAAAGCGGGACGTGGCAATCCGTTCTCCTTATAAAAACTTCGACTTCAGCACCAGATTGGTGCAGTCCTGATAACCCAGCTTGCCGTAGAAATGACTGTGCATGGCATCGTTCACCGACTCCAGCTGGATCATGGCAGCGCCTGCGGCCTTAACCCGGCGTTCCAGTTCCTCCATGAAGGCAGTGCCGATGCCGTGGTTCTGGTGTTGGCCGAAAATGAGAATCTCAACCAGATCATAGGCAGTCAGGTCGTAATAAGTGCTGAAATAGCCCATGCAGAAACCCAGAATCGTGTCGTTTTCCTCCAGAATCAGGCACAGGGAATCTTCCCGGCTCCATACCTGATGGATGCGCTTATAGGTGGTGTCAAAGGTCCAGCAGTCGCCGTCATGGGTATTATAATAGTCCATGTAATGGGGGACAATGCTGCAAATATCAGCTTCGGTCATGGTGCGGTATTTCATTTGGTTTTCCTCTTTTCCAGAATATGAAGCAGTCTGGGGCGGTTATAGCGCTGCATCATCACAAAGGAGCTGTCGAACAGCGCAGCCAGAATGGAAGTGGTCAAAAACACCGGCAGCGCGCCCCACCACAGAGAAAACAAAATGGGAACAAAGCTAAACAGTACGATCACCACATGCACCGCTTCCGACACGCAGCTGTTATGCACGATCTGTTCCAGAGAATTGTGGCGAAGGGAAAAGGATGCAGGGTCATAGGTTGGCATATGGTCTTTCCACTGCTTGACTTTGAGCATCTTATAGAGTTTGGTTTCAAAGCTCCACTGCCGGAACCAGCGGTTATCTGCCGGATTTTTCACGCAGCGGGGCACGATGGTGCCCACGATCAGCCGCATGGCGAAATGATAGAACGTCGTTCCTGCCGTAATGGCAGCGGACAGCAGCCAGTCTGCCGGGCAGCTATGATACAGCACCGCAAGGGCAGCCATGGATACACCCAAAACCACTGTGGTGCATTTGACTGCCATGGAGAACCGGGATTCCTGCATGCCCATAGATACCTCCCCGTTACAGCAGCTTTACTTTTCCCTCACCGCTATCGTTGTAATAGTAAAATTCGCTCAGACGGTCATCCTCGAAAACCTGAACCATTTCCATGAAATACTCAATCAGCGGATACTGCTCCAAAGTGTTTCTGGGAATCCAGAAAACTTTTCCCTCGTCGGAAGAATGAAGCGCTCCGGAGAAACGGTCCGTTTTGTAGAACAGTACCACATACCGCTCGCCTCTGCGGGTCTGGAACTGTTTCACACCACAGAGGATAGGGTTTTCGATGGTCAGTCCAGTCTCTTCCCGCACCTCGCGGATGACACTTTCCACAAAGGATTCACCCGGTTCCACATGTCCGCCGGGAAAGGTGATGCCGGGCCAACCCGGATCACACCGGTCCTGCACCAGAATATTTCCTGCATGATCGTAGACCATGCACATATTTGTGAAGATGGCAGCTTCCGCACGTGCCATTGGATTTCCTCCTTAACTTCTCTTAAACTGCTTCTCCAATTGCTTCTTGCTCAGGGTAACGCAGATGGGTCTGCCGTGGGGGCAGTGTTTCAAATCGTCACGGCTCATGACTTCTTTTGCCACGGCCAGAAGCTCCGCCTCGTCGTTTTTCCAGCCGGCCTTGATGGCAGCCTTGCAGGCCACGGTATGCAGAACCTCGTCGCGTACCGTTGTTGCTTTCTCGCGGCGTCCGGCGAGCAGATCGGCAGCCAGTTCCTCAATGGTCTCAGCCGCATGATCGGGGCTTAAGTCCATGGGAATCTGCCGCAAAATGACAGTATTTTCACCAAATTCGTCAATTTCAAAACCCAGCTCGTCCAGCAGTTCTTTGTTGGACAGCAGTTCTCCCGCAGCTTCCGGAGAAAGGCGGACTGTGATGGGTGTCAGCAGCACCTGCGCAGAGATCTTTTCCTGATTGGCTTTCAGCTTTTCGAAGAGAATGCGCTCGTGGGCGGCGTGCTTGTCGATCAGATAGGCTTCCTCACCCTGCTCTACAATGATATAGGAATTGTACAGCTCTCCCACCATGCGCCACTGGATCTCAACGGGCATGGCAAGCCCGGCCTGCTCCATTTCCGGCTCCTCCTTGAGGGGGGCTGCCGGAATGATCGGCTGAGGGGCGGAAGCTTCCGGCACGGGGGGCAGTTCGGGCAGTTTGACTTCTTCCTTCTGCTGCGGCAGCATGCCTTTGGGAACAAAAACAGTCTCGCGAACAGGGGGCTGCACATTGCGCTCGACCTTGGCAGCAGTGGCAATGGCTGCGGCAGGTTTTGGCTGGGGCGCATCTTTCAGCACCGTAGAGAAGGTCTTGTATTCCTCCGCAGTCATGGTGCGGAAGAAATTCTCTTTCCTAGAGTCCGCTGTCTTGGAGGGGATTGCACCACGGGCATTTCCTTCGGTCACCACACCAGTGTGCGCACTGGTTCGCAATGACATGCTTTCTTTTGGCGCAGCAGGTTGCGGCACAGTTTTGAACTGCACATTGGGCCGGTCGGGAGTCGTATTCAACGCACCCAGGACACCATAATGGACACAGTCAAAGACTGCCTTTTCGTTCAGAAATTTCACTTCCGTCTTGGCAGGGTGGACGTTCACATCCACCGCATTGGCAGGCAGATTCAGATGCAGTACACAGGCGGGGAATTTGCCCACCATGATCTGATTGCGGTAGGCTTCCTCCAGTGCGGAGATCAGCAGCCGGGATTTGACGGGTCGGCCATTGACAAAGAAGGTCTGCAAGCTGCGGCTGGGGCGGGCATCTGTCGGCTTGCTGACGAAACCGGACAGAGAATACTGCTCCCAGCGGCTGTCCACCTTCGCCATCCGGGCGCACTCCTTACCATAAACGCAGTAAACCGCGTCAGAGAGCTTACCGGTGCCGGGAGTATTCAGCACTTCCTTACCGTCGCGCAGCATGCGGAAGGAGACACTGGGGTGTGCCAGAGCCTGAAGCTGAACCGCCGCTGTGACCCGGCTGCCTTCCACCGTATCGGATTTCATAAACTTCATTCGGGCAGGGGTGTTAAAGAACAGGTCACGGACGATGATGGTGGTGCCGTCAGGGCAACCGGCTTCCGTTTCTTCAATAATGTTGCCCGCTTCCAGCCGCAGGCTGACGCCTCCGATGGAAGATGGCGTTTTGGTCAGCAGGTCAATGCGGCTGACGGATGCAATGGCCGCCAGAGCTTCGCCGCGGAAGCCGCAGGTAGCAATGGCTGCCAGATCCTCAGCGGTGCGCAGCTTGCTGGTTGCGTGGCGCAGAAATGCAGTTTTTGCATCCTCTGCGCTCATGCCGCAGCCGTTGTCGGTCACCCGCAGGAAGGTCATGCCGCCATCGCGAATCTCAATGGTGACCTTGGATGCACCGGCATCCACAGCATTTTCCAGCAGCTCCTTGGCGACGCTTGCAGGACGCTCCACCACCTCGCCGGCAGCGATTAAGTTGGCCACATGGGTGGATAATTGGATAATTTTCGGCATAGTGCTACCTCAATGCGCCAATGGCAACGGCGTTGACAATGGCATGTACGACGACAGGGGCAAAAATATTGTCGGCTTTTGTGTAGGTCCATGCAAGGCAAAGCCCTGCAGGCAGATATTGAATGAAGCAGACGATCAGGGTGGTAATATCCGCAGTGCCGATATAGCCCAGCACATGGACGGCAGCAAAGGCTGCCATGGAAAGCAGAAAGGCCGCAATTTTGGAATCCTGCCACAAGTTCCGAAAGATCAGTCCCCGGTACAGCATTTCTTCACTCAGCGGCACTAAAAATACCACGCCGGTGAGCATCAGGGTATAATTGGTTCGGGCAAGCTCGGCAATGGCCGTATCGTTGATGTTGGAAAATCCGGGCATCAGATAGCCCATCACAAAATCCATGGCTTTTGTGGCTGCCCAGTAGGCCACATAGCCCAGCACCACCGCCTGAATGAAATTCCACAGGTCCTGCCATGCGGCAATCAGGGAAGCGCGCAGGAAACGGTGAAAAATACCGGAGATAAACAGAAAATTTGTCAGATAAAAGACAAAGTTCAAAGTGCTTTCCGGAACGGGATCGGCAAGTTTTCCGTTTACCCAGACAAGTATGGAAGGCAGGGCAAACAGGGAAAAGGCCATGTACAGCCAGCCGAGAAGCTTCTCGGCACGGCTCATGGAGATGTAAAGCAATCTACTTTTTTTCATAGCATTTTTTTCAGTCGGTACAGTTCATTCATGGCTTCAATGGGGGTCAGTGTTTCCAGCGTGATACGCTCCAGTGCGGCGCAGATGTCCTGTCCTCTCAGATCCATCATGGAGATCTGGTCTTCCGGCTCTGCGGCTTTTTGTACGACAGCTTCCCCCTTGCCGCTTTCCAGCTCATCGAGAATCTCGCGGGCGCGGTTGATGACCGCATTGGGGATACCCGCCAGCTTGGCGACCTCGATACCATAGCTGTCATCGGTGGCACCGGGGACGATCTTACGCAGGAAGATCATCTGATCGCCCCGTTTTTTCACCGCAATGTTGTAGTTCTTTACATTGGGCAGCTTTTGCTCCATGGTGGAAAGCTCGTGATAATGGGTGGCAAACAGGGTCTTGGCACCCAGTTTCTTGGTGTTTGCCGCATATTCCAGCACGGCGCGGGCAATGGACATGCCATCATAAGTAGAAGTGCCGCGGCCGATCTCGTCGAGGATCAGCAAAGAGCGGGAGGTGGCATATTTCAGAATGGTGGCAACCTCAGCCATCTCCACCATAAAGGTGGACTGGCCGGAAGCAAGGTCATCGCTGGCGCCGATTCTGGTGAACACCCTGTCCACAATACCCAGCTTCGCACTTCTGGCGGGGACGAAAGAACCCATCTGCGCCATCAGCACGATCAGCGCGACCTGCCGCATATAGGTGGATTTACCTGCCATATTGGGACCGGTGATGATGGCGACTGTATTGTCTGCTGCACCCAGCCTTGTGTCGTTGGGCACAAACAGGGAATCCTTCAGCATCACTTCCACGACGGGGTGGCGCCCGCTGTCAATGGCGATCTCATTGCCTAGCGTCATCTCAGGGCGGCAGTAGCCCCGCTGCACGGAAACGCTTGCCAGAGAACACAGGGTGTCCACCGCTGCAACGGCAGCAGCCGTCAGCTGCACCCGGGCGGCCTGTGCAGCCAGATGCTCACGAAGCTGTGTGAAAATCTGATATTCCAAAGCAGTCAGCCGATCCTTTGCGGTCAGCACCGTGTTTTCCAGTTCTTTCAGTTCCTGCGTGATGTAGCGCTCGCAGTTTGCGAGGGTCTGCTTGCGCACATAATGGGCAGGCACCTGATCCATAAAGGATTTGGAAACTTCAATATAATAACCGAATACCCGGTTAAAGCCTACTTTCAGAGTGCGGATACCGGTTTTTTCCTTTTCGGAAGCTTCAATTGCTGCGATGGTGCCGCTGCCGCCGTCCATGATTTCCCGCAGATAGTCGGCATCTGCGTTTGCACCTTTACGAATAATACCGCCTTCGCGGACGGTCAGAGGGGGATCGTCTACAATGGTATTTTCAATCAGGTCAGCGCAGTCGGTCAGATCATCAATCTGTTGCTCCAGCTTACGCAGCAGGGGACTTTCGCAGCTTTGCAGCAGCCGTTTCAGTTCCGGCAGCGCCCGGAAACCCCGGGCAAGGCCCAGCAGATCCCGGCAGTTGACGGTGCCGGTGACAATTCTCGTCTGCACACGCTCAAAGTCGGAAATATCTTTCAGCGCGCCGGTCAGCTCGCCGCGCAAAATGGTGGCGTCCACCAGTTCTTCCACAGCAGTATGACGGCGGCTGATTTCGGTAATATCCAGCAGGGGCTTTTCCAGCCAGCTGCGCATCATGCGCCCGCCCATGGCGGTCTGGGTTTTGTCCAGCACCCAAAGCAGCGTGCCTTTCTTTTCCTTGGTTCGCTGTGTCTCCGTCAGTTCCAGATTTCGGCGGGCATCCAGATCCAGCTCCATAAACTTTCCGGTGGTGTAGTATTGCAGCTCCCGGATGTGGGCAAGGTCATTTTTCTGCACCGTCAGCAGTGTTTGCAGCAAGGTGCCGGCTGCCATGACGGCGGCATCCATACCGCCCAGACCCAGCATAGCCAAAGATGTGCCGAAGTGGCGTTCCAGAACGGTTTCTGCGCCATCCGGGTCAAACTGGCCGGGTTTTTCCTCATTGACGCAGCAATTCAGACGGCGAAACAGCGCGTCGTCAATGGTCTCACAGCGGCTTCCCTTGCCGCCGCGGATCACCTCGCTGGGTGCAAAACGACCCAGCTCCGATGCCACATTCTGCACATCGGCGCAGGTCGTTACAAAGAATGCGCCGGTAGACACATCGCAGAAAGACAGGCCGAACTTGCCTCCATCCTCATAGATGCAGCCGATGTAGTTGTTGCGGTTTTCGTCCAGCATACAGCTTTCGGTAACAGTGCCGGGGGTGACGATGCGGGTAATGTCCCGCTCCACGATACCCTTGGCGGTGGCGGGATCCTCCATCTGCTCGCAGATAGCAACTTTGTAGCCTTTCTGCACCAGCCTTGCAATATAAGAATCCACGCTGTGGTAGGGCACGCCGCACATGGGCGTTTGCTCTTCCTTGGGTTTGCCCCGGTCGCGGGTGGTCAGGGTCAGATCCAGTTCGCGGGCAGCCACCTTGGCATCGTCATCGAACATTTCGTAGAAGTCACCCAACCTGAAAAACAGAATGCAGTCCCGGTTGCGATCCTTGATGGCGTGATACTGCCGCTGCATGGGGGTCATTTCATGGATAGATTTCGCCATAGGCGTAACCTCTTTCTGTAATATATTTGAAAATCAAATTGATGTTTATCGCACCATGTGCCGTGGACAACGTAGGGGCGACCATTGGTCGCCCGCGCAGAGAAATGTTGCGAACCAGCATTGGATTTCGGCGAATTCGTAACATTGTACCGCCGGGCGGCGGGTCGCCGCCCCTACAATAGAATTGATAGACAGTACGACAAACTGAAATTTGAAGTTTATTTTTCTGCCAGTTCACCGGTCAGGCTCCATGTGGTAGCACCGGTGATCTTCAGGAACTGGTAGGTTCCGATCAGTTTATCACAGCCGGCAAAACGCACCAGCCGTCCGCCCTCGGTGCGGGCGGTCAGCAACTCCTTATCCTTGCCATCTACCAGACAGCGCATGGTTTTGCCTACATAGCTTTCGTGAATCTGAACGGAGATCTCGTTCTGCGCATTGCAGAGCTTGTCGAAGCGGCGGCTCTTTTCCTCCTTGGGAGTGGGATCCTCCATGGATGCGGCAGGCGTTCCGGTTCTGGGGGAGAAGATGAAAGTGAAAAGGGAATCGTAATGAACCTGCTGAATGAGAGAAATGGTCTCTTCAAATTCTTCCTCCGTCTCGCCGGGGAAGCCCACAATCACGTCGGAAGTCAGCACCAGACCGGGCATGACGGACTTGGCATAATGGACTTTTTTCAGGTAAGTTTCTCGATCATAGTGGCGGTTCATAGCTTTCAGCACACGGGAAGAGCCGGACTGGAAGGGCAGGTGGAGCTGCTTGGCAATCTTATCGTACTTCGCCATGGTGTCAAAGAGCTTCTCGGAAGCATCTCTGGGATGGCTTGTCATAAAGCGGATGAGGAAATCACCGGGAAGCTGGGCAATTTCAGCCAGCAGGTCGGCAAAGTCGATTTGTTCATCCAGATCCTTGCCATAGGAGTTGACGTTCTGGCCCAGCAGGGTAATCTCCTTGGCACCCTTGGCGATGACCTCACGGCATTCTGCCAGAATATCCTCTTTTTTGCGGCTGCGCTCCCGGCCCCGGACGTAGGGAACGATGCAGTAGGTGCAGAAATTATTGCAGCCGTACATGATGGATACCCATGCTTTCAGCGTGTGGTCACGCAGCTGGGGGATGCCCTCGGCAATGGAACCGGCTTCGTCCTCCACATAGAACTGGCGCTTTTTCTTGCTCAGCACATTCCACAGGATTTCAGGAAACTGCCACAAATGGTGGGTGGAGAATACACCGTCCACATAAGGATAGCTTTTTTTGACCCGCTCCGAGACCTTGGTCTCACCGGCCATGCAGCCGCACAGAAAGATCTTCTGACGGGGATGGCGGCGCTTGGTGTGGGTCAGAACGCCCAAATTGCCGAAAACGCGCTGCTCCGCATGCTCGCGGATGGCGCAGGTATTCATGACCACCACGTCTGCACCTTCCGGCTCCTGCACGATCGCGTAGCCGCCCATGACCAGATAACCGCGGATCTTTTCGGAATCTGCCTCATTCTGCTGACAGCCGTAGGTTTCCACATAGGCAGTGGGAGTGATGTTCTGTTCGTGCCAGTAGGCAGAAATTTTATCGCAAAAGCCGAACTGCTGCTGCAGCTGGCTGTCGGTAATCACATAGGTTTGCTTGCTCATGGGTATACTCCTTCAATGATACTTTCTGGGCTAAATAATAGCATTTTTTCGTTCGTTTTTCAAGTGTAAGGATTATGTATAGAAAAGAATTGTAAATAATTTGTTGCACACCTTGCAAACAAATAAAAAGCATGATAAACTTGGCGGGTATGCGAACCGAAGAAATTCGGAGAAAGAGGTAAGAATTATGAACTGCAAGTATTGCAATGCTGAACTCCCCGAAGAAGCAACGCTCTGCCCCGTCTGCGGAAAAGAGCAGGCGGAAGAAGTTGCGGAGGAGGTTGCTGCTGAAACTGTCCAGACCGGGGAAATTGCTTCCGGAGAAGAAGTTCCCTTCGAAACAGACTTTGAAGCACCCGTAGAGGAAGAGATCGGGGATCTTCCCAAATCCAAATCCCGCAGAGTTGTGATTACCGTGGTTGCCTGCATTCTGCTGGCTGCTACCGTGCTGGGCATCGCAGCCGGTATTTTCGGCAGAGTTGGCGGCGCGGAGCCTACCATCGCACCGACTTCCGGTGTGCTGGAGGAAACGACACCTGTTGTCATTCCCAGCAGCGGAGACCCTGCCAGCGCACTGTGTAAGGCAAGCTATACAGCCTCTGATGAGGCTTTGATCGCAGCAGCAGATGTGGTTGTTGCAACAATGGGCGACAGGCAGTTAACCAACGGTGAACTGCAGGCCTATTACTGGCAGGAGATCTACATGTTCTTGGAAGAGAACTACAGCTATGCCCTGTATATGGGTCTGGATTTGACGCAGCCTCTGGATCAGCAGCTGCTGTCCACAGGAGAGGCAGGCATCAGTTGGCAGCAGTTCTTCCTGGATGGCGCGGTCTCCACATGGAAGAACTATCAGGCACTGGCTCTGGAAGCCGAAGCAAACGGATATCAGCTGCCCGCAGAGCGTCAGGCAGAGCTGGATTCCATGGCTGCTGATCTGGAAGCAGGTGCTGTCAGCAGCGGCTTTGCAAATGCGGATGAAATGATCGCCGCCAATGTCGGTGCCAACTGCACACTGGAAGACTATATGCATTATGTTGAAACCTACTATCACGGTATGTCTTACTATGAGGATTATTGCAATGTCCTGAATCCCTCCGATGCTGAGATCGAGGCTTACTACGAAGCAAATAAGGAAGCTTTTGAAGGAAGCGGTGTGACCAAGGATGCCAAATACATGGATGTCCGTCACATTCTGGCGCTGGTAGAGGGCGGTACCACTGCTGAAGATGGAAGCATCACCTATTCCGATGAGGAATGGGAGGCATGCCGTCTGGAAGCACAGGCCATTCTGGACGAGTGGCTGGCAGGCGAGGCAACCGAAGAGAGCTTTGCAGCGCTGGCGAATGAGAAATCCGACGACGGTGACGGCACCACCGGCGGCCTGTATGAGTTCCTGAACGAAGATACCAACTTTGTCACGAATTTCAAGAACTGGTATCTGGACGAGAGCCGTCAGGTTGGCGATTACGGGCTGGTTCAGTCGGAATATGGCTACCATGTCATGTACTTCTCTGCGCACCGCGATTGGCGCGACTATGCGAAGCTTGACCTGATCAACGGCCTTGCTTACGAGTTTGTTCCCGCAACCGTTGAGAAGCATCCTGCAACGGTAGATTTCAGTCTGGTAGAACTGGCAAATATCAGCTTTGAATGATCCTGTACACCCGGCTCTTTGAGCCGGGTGTCTGTTATACCAGAGAAATATAAAACCTGTGCAAAATAGACAATCTGCGGGAAAAGTGTTTGGTGCTTCTGCGAAAAAGGGTGCGGCAAAGTCATTCTTCATTGACAAAGACATCCGAAATTGATATTCTTAACCTAGGTATGTATATCCCTTTGCCCATCGGGCAGGGGCGCAGAGAAAGACCTTCTCTGACAAACTGCCGCTGAATCAGAATATTATGGCCATGGAGTTGGCCAAGTAAGGAGAGAATAAAAATGACAACTGGTTTTGGTCTGCCTGTATTCCCCGGTGTTGCCATTGGCCCTGCAGTGGTTTACCGCAAGGCACAGCGCACCCTGCCCATCCCCTCCGGCGATCCCGCTGTTGAAAAGGCAAAGTTTGATGCCGCTCTGGAAACTGCCCGTGAGCAGCTGACTGCCCTGTTTGAAAAGGCAAAGGTTGAAATCGGCGAAGAGCAGGCTGCGATCGTGGAAGTTCAGCTCCTGATGCTGGATGATCTGGATTATCTCGATGGTGTTGCTGCAGCCATTGAAGACGGTGCAGCAGCTGCTATTGCAGCGCTGGACACTGGTGAGGAGTTTGCGCAGTTCTTCGCTTCCATGGATGACGAGTACATGAAGGCTCGCAGCGCGGATGTCCGCGATATGTCCCACCGCCTGTATGATATTCTGTGCGGAGACAAGGGCTTCCAACTGCCCAGCGAAGGCTCTTTCCTGCTGGTGGCAGAGGATCTGGCTCCTTCTGAAACCATCCAGCTGCCCAGAGAGCGCATTATGGCATTCATCACCCGGCAGGGTTCCTCCTCCAGCCATACCGCCATTCTGGCCCGCACTCTGAACATTCCCTCTCTGGTTCAGTCTGACATTGAACTGGAAACCGCCGATACCTGCACCGTTCTGGCAGTCGACGGCTTCACCGGAACCTGGTATGCTGATCCCGATGAAGAGACACTTGCTATGCTGAAGGCCAAGCAGGCAGAGGCTGCCGCAGAGCGCAATGCGCTGGAAGCTTACCGCGGCAAGGAAAGCATTACCAAGAGCGGAAAAAAGATTCTGCTGGTTGCAAACATCGGTAGTCCTGAGGACGCTGTGGATGCCATCAAAGCGGACGCTGAGGGTGTCGGCCTGATGCGCAGCGAGTTCCTGTACTTAGGCCGCAACAGCCTGCCTACTGAGGACGAGCTGTTTGAAGCATATAAGAAGGTTGCCGAGATCATGGGTCACCGTCCCGTGGTTATCCGTACGCTGGATATCGGCGCGGACAAACAGGTTTCCTACATGGGTCTGGAAACGGAAGAGAACCCCGCTCTGGGTCTGCGCGGCCTGCGTATCTGCCTGACCCGCGAGGAAATTTTCCGTCCCCAGCTGCGCGCCATCTACCGCGCATCTGCTTACGGTAATCTGAATGTCATGTTCCCCATGGTCGCATCTGTCTGGGAGCTGAAGGCTGCCAAGGCACTGTGCGCAAAGATCCGCGCAGAGCTGGAAGCAGAAGGCATCCCCACCAAGGAAGTGCCCATCGGTGTCATGGTCGAAACCCCCGCCGCAGCCGTTCTGGCGCATGAGCTGGCTAAGGAAGCAGCCTTCTTCTCCGTCGGCACCAACGATCTGACCCAGTACACGCTGGCAGTTGACCGTCAGAATGCAAAGCTGGGCGAGTTCTATGATCCCTACCATCCCGCACTGCTGACCCTGATGGCGCACATCGCCAAGGCTGCCAACGAAGCAGGCATCTGGGCAGGTATCTGCGGCGAG
Source organism: Oscillospiraceae bacterium (assembly GCA_017537045.1). The sequence goes on from JAFYLN010000066.1 coordinate 16,926, forward strand.
CTGGGTGCTGACCCCAAGATGCAGGAGAAGTTCATTGAGATGGGCTATACCGAGTTGAGTATGGCTGCCGGCCGCGTTCTGGAATCCAGAAAGCGCGTCTGCGAATGTGAACTGTAATTAAATAAAAAATCATTTAAAGTGAGGTAAATCATCATGAAGGAATTCAAGCACGTTATTCAGGATCCCATGGGTCTGCACGCCCGTCCCGCCGGTATGCTGGTCAAGGCATGCGCAGGCTACGCCAGCAAGATCACGCTGACCGCTCCCACCGGCACCGCTGATGCAAAGCGCCTGATGGGCATCATGCGTCTGGCTGCAAAGCAGGGCATGGAGCTGACCTTCAACGTCGAAGGCGCTGACGAAGAGAAGGCAGCAGCCGAGCTGCAGGCTTTCCTGGCAGAGAACCTGTAATTGAACCACCCCATAAGAACACCCGCAGGCCGAAACCGGCCTGCGGGTAGTTTCTGCACTCAGAAGATTCAAATTCCAGTTTGTCGTACTGGCTATCAATTCTATCGTAGGGGCGGCGACCCGCCGCCCGGCGGTACAATGTTACGAATTCGCCGAAATCCAATGCGGGTTCGCAACATTCTGCTGCGCGGGCGACCAATGGTCGCCCCTACGTTATCCACGGCACACAGCGCAACAAACATCAATTTACCCATTACCCAGATGAAAAACAGCACCCGGGATTTTCCGGGTGCTGCCGTTACGCTGTCATAGCACTGCTTCGGCTCTGCATACATTAAAGTACAGAAGTTGTTCCCTGATCAAAAACCGAATCCTGCGTATTTTCTCGCCTTTTCCAGAACTTCCACCACATTGCGGGTCACTTCCAGCGCTTTGTAGCAATAGTCATAATCTTTGGCGGCCACCAGCCGTCCCAGATCCTGCACCTCGTGGTACCACGGATTCTCCGGCAGATGAACCTTGATCGGATCCTGGCCTCTGACATTCAGCTCCACGCTCTGGCAGTTGCTGCTGCTGGGCGTGACCTCCATGTAGCCCGCTTCACCGATGATCTGCACGCCATTTCGCGCGGCGCAGTCCTTGGCACCGAGCAGATTGCACAGGAAATCCTCATATTCCAGCACCAGCATACCGCTGGTGTCCACGCCGCTTTCGTGGCAGTTGGGGAAATAGCGGACGCTCTTGGGCGCACCGAACAGGCCAACCACAAAATGGATATTGTACAGATTGATATCCATCAGCGCGCCGCCGGCAAATGCGTGGTTCAGAACAGGGGAGGGCTTGCCTGCCAGCAGGGCAGGGTAGCGGCTGGAAAACTGGCAGAAGGTAGCGCTGACGAGCTTCAGCTTGCCCAGCTTCGGCAGATTTTCCTTGATAAAGCCGTAGTGGGGATGATGCGCCGTGGTAATGGCTTCAAACAGCAGCAGATGCTTTTCCTTTGCAAGGGCAATCAGCTCATCAGCTTCGGCCACAGTGGGGGCAAAGGGCTTTTCGCAGATCACATGCTTGCCTGACAGCAGCGCGGCCTTGACCTGTGTGTAGTGGATGCTGTTGGGAGATGCCACATACACCATCTCGATGGACTGATCCGCCAGCATTTCCTCCATATCGGTGTAGACCTTGGGGATGCCGAATTGCTCGGCCATAGCCCGTCCGGTCTCCTCCTTGCGGGAATAGATGGCGGTAACGTGCAGCACATCGCTTTTGCTGAATTCTGCCAGCATGCTTTTGGTGATGGCGCCGGTTCCGATGGCACAAAGATTCATAAAAGACCCCTCCTCAATAAATTCTCTTGGCGTATTCGCTGGGGGAGATATGATATTTCTGGTTAAACGCATTGGAAAAATAGTGAATAGAGCTGTAGCCCAGCTTCAGTGATATTTCACTGATGGTGTACTTGTTTTCCTTGAGCATCTGGCAGCTCCGCTCCAGCTTCATATCGCTGATATACTTTTTCGGTGACTGGTTCACGGCATTTTTGAACAGTAGCTGCAATGTAGAGCGGGACAAAGAGAACTGCTGGCAGATATCGGCCACCGTCAGTGGCTCATAGATCTTGCTTTCCACGAAAGTGAGGATCCGCTCGAACAATTCATCCTGATAATTCTGTTTAGCCACACTGGACGGCTGCCCTGTGCTCATGGTGTAAACGCCCTGCAGCAGCCGGATGATGGCTTCCGTCAGCAGGCAGTGCATCAGGCTGTCCGTATAAGGCGCGCTGGTGGTGCTTTCCTGAACCAGCGTTTTGATCAGGGTATAGACCTTTTTGTTATAGGGGAAGACCCGGTTGGTCAGAATGCTGTACCAGTTTTCCGGCAGATCCGGTGAAATGTTTTCCATATTGAACATAACCGTTACATAGGACACGGCCTGATCGTCCGTATGCTGGGAGTGGAACTGGCCGGGTCCGTAAATGATCAGTTCTTTTTCACCCAGCTTGTAGGGAACGCCGTCCACCTCCGTATAAAGCGTGCCTGTGTCCACATAGGTCAGCTCGAAGAATTCGTGCTGCTCGCCATTGAAGGAGTAGCCGGGGGTGCGGATGCGGTAGTAGTAGCCGAGGATATTCTGCAGCCGGATGCGGGGCAGCACCGGCCGGTATTCATAAGGCACAGACAACGTGACAGCATCCATCTGGTAATCGCTCTGGGTGTACAGGTGGATGATCAGCTCCGGCGTTGTGGAAATGAAGCCGAAATAGATATTCGGCTTGATGTGGATGCGGTGGTTCATGCCGAATTCCTCGATCTGGCCGTTTTCCGGATCGGTGGAAACCAGCAGCACACCGATACCGCTCTGCACTTCAATATAGGTATCGCAGCTGAACGACAAAAATTGAGAAAGCGTTTGCTGGGCGGCAATCCGCTTGGACTGGCAAATCAGCGTGTTTTGGAGATTTTCGTTAAAATTCCTAAATACACATCCGTACTTTAAAAATGCGGTACTGGCTGTTTCGTTTTGCATTTGTACCACCTCCGACGAAAAAAGTATACCACCTTTTTAGCACTTTGACTAGAGGAATTACAAAATTCGTCAAAATAACGAAAAATGAACAAACTGTGAAAAAATTATTTTTATTAAACAACATACTAAAAACTGTAAAGACTTTGCGACAAAAAAACTCTATAATCATGGTATGTTGATTTGGAAACTCAGCAAATAATTTCAAGGAGGAGATCCCAATGCCCAATATCGTTTTAACCCGAATTGACAATCGTCTCGTCCATGGCCAGGTCGCTACACAGTGGTGTGGTGCCATCGGCGCAAACCTCATCCTCGTCGCCAACGACGAAGTTGCAGGCAACAAGCTGCGCCAGGGTCTGATGGACATGGCTGCTCCCAGCTACGCAGCAATGCGTTACTGGACCATCCAGAAGACGATTGACACCATCCACAAGGCAAGCGACAAGCAGAAGATTTTCATCGTCTGTGAGAATCCCACTGATGTTCTGCGTCTTGTTGAAGGTGGCGTTCCCCTGAAGAAGGTGAACATCGGCAATATGCACATGGCCGAAGGCAAGCGCCAGGTGGCCGGTTCTGTCGCTGTTGACGACAAGGACGTTGCTGCATTTGCCAAGCTTCGTGAGCTGGGCGTCGAACTCGAGATTCGCCGCGTGCCTCAGGAAGCTTCCGAAAGCATTGAGAAGCTGTTTAAGTAAGCTCTCACTGCAAAAAACTTAAAATTGAAAGAAGGAGTATCTCACTATGGGCTTTAGTGCTATTCAGATCATTCTGGTCTTCGTGTGGACTTTCATCGTCGCCATCGACCAGTTTGATTTCCTGGAATCCCTGTATCAGCCCATCGTATCCGGTGCTGTCATCGGTGCGATCCTGGGCGATCTTCCCACTGGCCTGGTTGTCGGCGGTACTTACCAGCTGATGACCATCGGTAACATGCCTGTCGGCGGCGCACAGCCCCCGAATGCTGTTATCGGCGGCGTTATGGCCGTTGTTTTCGCTATCGGCTCCAACATGGACGTCGACACTGCTCTGGGTCTGGCAGTTCCCTTCGCAGTTATTGGCCAGTACATGGTCACTCTGCTGTTCACCGTTATGTCCCCCATGATGTCTGTCGCTGACAAGATGGCAGAAAAGGGCGATCATAAGGGTATCGTTCGTCTGAACTGGCTGGCAATGGGCGCTCTGGGCGCACTGTTCGCAATCGTCTGCACTCTGGGTCTGGTCGGCGGTAAGGCTGCTGGCGACGCTCTGAACGCTGTGTTCGATGCAGTTCCCTGGCTGATGGCTGGTCTGGGTGCAGCTGGTGGTATGATGCGTTTCGTCGGATTCGCTGTTCTGCTGCGTATCATGCTGTCTAACGACCTGTGGGGCATCTACTTCACCGGTTTCGCACTGGCAACCATCATTGGTTACATCCCCGCACTGAGCGGCTCCGCTCTGGTTCTGATCGCTTTCGTTGGTATTGCTATTGCTCTGAACGATTTCCAGACCAACGTTGCTATCAGAAATGCTGGCGGTAATGGAAATGGAGGCGACGACGATGGCATTTAATCAGACTTCTTATACCAATCTGACTCCTGCTGCCAACCTCGACAAGGCTACCCTGAATAAGATGGTTTGGCGTTCCTGCAACCTGCAGGGTTCCTTCAACTACGAGCGTATGCAGGCTAACGGCTGGCTGTACAGCATTCTGCCCGGCCTGCTGGCTATCCACGGTGAAGACACCGACGATCTGAAGCTCTCCATGGCTCATAACCTGGAGTTCTTCAACACCCACCCCTTCCTGGTCACCTTCGTTATGGGTATCATCCTGTCTCTGGAACAGCAGAAGGCTGACATCAACACCATCCGTGCAGTCCGTACTGCAGCCATGGGTCCCCTGGGCGGCATCGGCGACGCTATCTTCTGGTTCACTCTGGTTCCCATCGCAGCCGGTATCGGCTCCAACATGGCAATCGAGGGCTCCATTGCTGGTCCCATCGTGTTCCTGCTGCTGTTCAACGTTGTTCAGTTCGCAGTTCGTTTCTTCCTGATGCACTGGTCCTACAAGCTGGGCACCTCTGCTATCGAGGCTCTGACTGCTAACGCTAAGGAATTCACCCATGCAGCTTCCCTGCTGGGCGTCTTCGTTGTCGGCGCTCTGACCTCCAACTACGGCGGCACCACCATCGCTCCCGTTCTGGAGAACGGCACCACCGTTCAGTCCATTCTGGACGGCGTTCTGCCCAAGATGATCCCCCTGGCTCTGGTTCTGGGTATGTATGCTCTGATGAAGGGCAAGGGCTGGACCCCCATCAAGTGCATCGTTGCTCTGCTGGTTCTGGGTCTGGTTGGTGCAATGATTGGCCTGTTCGCATAATGCATGCGCGCAGTTCTTCTTGATTTTAACGGAACGATGGAATTTGACTGCGCTTGATTTCAGTTCTGAATTCTAAATTCCATGAGTTTCCATTCATCTGCGAACAAGACGGTTCCGGCAACGGAGCCGTCTTAGTTCGGATAAATCAACATGAAAAAAGGACACGGTTACAAAAACCGTGTCCTTTTTTGCCCCCCTGATGCAGTCAAATTTCAGTTTGTCGCTCTGTTTCGATTGTGCGTGTAGGGGCGGCGACCCGCCGCCCGGCGGTACAATATCACGAATTTGCCGAAATCCAATGCGAATTCGCAACATTCTGCTGCGCGGGCGACCAATGGTCGCCCCTACGTTATCCACGGCACACAGCGCGATAAACATCAATTTGACAGTGTGTAATAAAAGAGGGCACGGCCTTACAGCCGTGCCCGTTCTATGTAATTCTTACTTCTCAATGGCCTGAACAGCGAAGCGGGAAATATCGATGATGGTCTTGGGGGCAATCTCAACACCGATCACTTCATCCTCACCGTTGATGCGGACGACCTTGCCGTAAATACCGCCTGCAAACATGACCTTGGTGCCGACTGCCAGCGTGGTGTGGATATCAGCCATCTGCTCGCGGCGCTTTCTCATGTTCTTTGCGGAAATAAAGGTCAGGATCAGCGCGAAGATGCCCACCAGTACAGAAATGGTGATGCAGGTCCAAAGAATAACTTCCCAGTTGATCATATTTTAGATGCCGTCCTCTTCTTCCTCTGCTTCTTCGCGGACAGCCAGCTCAAAACGAACCACATTGTCCTTGCCCTCGAACATCAGCTCGTCAGACAGAGCCTGTGCGTCGGTCTCGAAGCTCAGCATGGTGGAGGCAGTGATGATCATGGGCAGGTTGGTGCCGGACAGAACCACGATCTGCTTGTCGGGGTGACCCATGGAAGCTTCCACAGCGGTCTTGAAGGGGGAGCCGCCGGGCAGGTCGGACAGAACGACGATGCCATCGCAGTCGGACAGTGCGTTGTAGGCAGCGTTCAGCTCCTCAGCCAGCTCTTCCAGACCCATGCCGTCCTTGAAGCAGACGTACTTGATGTGCTCATTTTCGCCGGCGATCATGACGGCGGAGGAGTGCATACCCTCAGCGAACAGGCCGTGGCCGGTAACTACAATACCAATCATTTTTATTTCCTCCTAGAAATTAGTTCAGAGTGTAGGGGTACAGAATGACACCCTTAACAACGCGGTTGACCTCGCCGGTGGGGCAGGGGTTGTCGGGCGTGATGCCCATGGACAGGCTCTTCAGCACGGCCAGAGTCTGTGCGAACATGATGAAGTCCAGACCCAGCATGACGTTCTCCATAGCCTCGCCGATATTGAACTTGATTGCATAATCAGCCAGTTCCTTGACCTCTTCGCATTCGGTGTTGTAAACAACGGCGATCTTGTTGCCCTTGCGCTGGCCGGCCATTTCCTTGATCAGGTCCAGCTCATAGCGGCGGCGGTATGCATCGTCACTCAGGTATGCAACGGTCAGGGTGTTGTCGTTGATGATGGACTTGGGGCCATGGCGGAAGCCCAGCTGGGAATCGTACATGGTTGCGACCTTACCGGCAGTCAGCTCCAGCATCTTCAGTGCGGACTCCTGAGCCACGCCCTTCAGTGCGATGTTGCCCAGGTAAACGATGCGGTTAAAGTCGAAGTCAGCAACGATCTTGGCAACTTCTTCGTACTGGTTGTTCAGGAAGTTCTCACCGGCGGCGCAGATCTTCTCGACAGCAGCGGTGATCTCGTCCAGGCGGTCCAGGTTCAGAGCCAGATAGGTTGCCAGATACATGTTGGAGTAGCTGGAGGTCATGGCGAAGGACTTGTCGTGGGTCTCGGGAGTCAGGTTCAGAGCGAAGCAGTTATCGTGCTTGTCAGCCAGCTTGGACAGTGCGCCCTCGCAGTTGCAGGTGACGAACAGGTGGTAGATGTTCTCGCAGACAACCTCTGCGGCCTCTACGCTGCCGACGGACTCGGGGGAGTTGCCGGAGCGGCCAAAGTTGACCAGCAGGGTGGGCTTGGTACGGGACAGGGTATCCTCGGGGTTGGGAACAATGTCGGTGGAAGCATAGGACTTCACCTTGAAGTCGTACTTCTTGTTCAGAGCATGGTACAGGGAGTTGCCAACGAACTCACTGGTGCCTGCGCCGGTCAGCACGATGTCGAAATCGGGAGCCTTGACGACCTGATCAACAAACTTCTGCAGCTCTTCCTTGCAGGAAGCCAGCTGTGCACAGGTCTTGCGCCAGGTTGCAGGCTGCTGGTAAATCTCATGGATGGTGTAAGTAGAGAAGTTTTCCTTCATCTGCTCTTCCGTGTAGTTGAAAATGCTCATTATGTAGTATACCTCCCGGTTATTTTTTAGCAAATTTATTATATCGCATCAAAAAACTAATTACAAGAGAGAAAACTAAAACCATTAACATTTGACTTAAAAACCGCAAATCATTTTTTTGACATTCATTTCGTTTCGCTGTATAATAAATAAAGATTGATAAGATTTACAAGGAGGTATTTTCCATGATTATTCAAAGTAAAAAGGTATGGATCGCCGATCAGTTCATTCCCGCTCAGATCGAGATGGAAGGCGGCAAAATCGTTGCGATCGGCAAGCATGGTGCAAAGCCCGTTGATGTGGATTACGGCGATAAGCGCATCATCCCCGGCATGATCGACGTGCACTGCCACGGTGCTTACGAGTTCGACACCAACTATGCCGAAGAAGACGGCCTGCGCAACTGGGCAAAGAACATCGTTGGCGAGGGTGTTACCGCATTTCTGGCTACCACCATCACCCAGAGCGAGGAAGTTCTGACCAAGGCTGTTGCCAATGTTGCCAAGGTCATGGAAGATGGCTATGAAGGTGCTGAAATTCTGGGCATCCACTTCGAAGGACCCTACCTCGACATGAAATACAAGGGCGCACAGCCTGAGGAGCACATCGTCAAGCCCACCATCGAGCAGTTTGAGCGTTATCAGGCTGCTGCCAAGGGCAATATCCGCTATGTGACCATGGCTACCGAGACCGATGAGGATTTTGCACTGACCCGTTACCTTGCCGACAAGGGCATCGTAGTCAGCATCGGCCATTCTGCCGCTACTTATGAGCAGGCCTGCATGGCTTATGCCAACGGTGCAAAGTGCCTGACCCACGTTTACAACGGCATGACCCCCTTCAACCACCGCGCCAACGGTCTGGTCGGTGCCGCCTTCCGCCTGCGCACCATGTACGGCGAGGTCATCTGCGATGGAAACCACTCCACCACCGCTGCTCTGAATATGTATTTCATGAGCAAGGGTCCCGACTATTCCATCATGGTCTCCGATGCCCTGATGGCAAAGGGCACCCCCATCGGCAGCCGTCACATCTTCGGCGGTAATGAGATTCTGATCTATCCTGATGGCAGCGCACACCTGACCAAGATCGACACGCTGGCCGGCTCCACCCTGCAGCTGAACAAGGGTCTGAAGATCCTGATCGAGGATGCCCTGGTTCCTGTGAACTATGCCATCAATGCCTGCACCCTGAACCCTGCAAACTGCCTCGGCATTGCTGACCGTAAGGGCTCCATCCGTGTTGGCCGCGATGCGGACATCGTGGTTCTGGACACCGATTACTCCGTTATTCAGACCTACTGCATGGGCGAACCCAAGCTGTAATTTAGAGATATATTTTCAGGAGGATTATCATGAAACATCCGCTTCAAGTTATGATGGAACAGCGCCGCGCCGGTGTCCGTTGCGGCATCCCTTCCTACTGCACCGCCAATGAGCTGGCTCTGGAAATCGCCCTGCGCCGCGCCAAGATGCTGAACAGGCCCGTCCTGATCGAGGCTACCGCCAACCAGGTCAATCAGTTCGGCGGTTACACTGGCATGATGCCCAAGGATTTCTACCAGATGGTTCTGAAAATGGCGCAGGCAATTGATCTGCCTGAGAACATGATCATTCTGGCTGGCGACCATCTGGGTCCGCTGACCTGGCAGAAGCTGCCCGAGAGCGAGGCTATGGCAAACTCCTATGAGCTGGTTTACCAGTATGCCCGCGCCGGCTTCACCAAGATCCATCTGGACACCTCCATGAAGGTTGCCGATGATCCCGAGGGTATTCTGTCCACCGAAACCATCGCCCGCCGCGGCGCTACCCTATACAAGGCAGCTATGAAGGGCTACGAAGAGCTGAAGGCAGAGAAGGCCGATGCTATTCGCCCTGTATTCATCGTCGGTTCCGAAGTGCCCATCCCCGGCGGTGCTACCGAAGCCGAGGACACCCTGGCTGTCACCAAGCCCGAGGCATTCCTGGATACCGTCAATACCTACACCCGCGTCTGGACGGAAGAAGGTGTCGGCGAGGGTATGAAGGACGTTATCGCAGTCGTTGTGCAGCCCGGTGTGGAATTCGGTGATGAGCAGGTCTTCGATTACAACTCCGAGGCTGCAAAGGAGCTGTGCGCCATGCTGAAGGAGTATCCCGACTTCTGCTTCGAGGGTCACTCCACCGACTATCAGACCCCCAAGTGCCTGTACGACATGGTCACCGATGGTATCTGCATCCTCAAGGTTGGCCCCGCTCTGACCTTTGGCCTGCGCGAAGCCCTCTTTGCCCTGAGCAAGATGGAAGAGGAGCTGGTTCCTGCTGATGAGCGTGCAAACTTTATCGACAAGCTGGAAGAGGTCATGCTGGCCAATCCCTCCAACTGGGCAAAGCACTATCATGGTGACGAGCGCCAGCTGGCCCTGTGCCGCAAGTATAGCTACTCTGACCGCGCCCGCTACTACATTGGACAGCCCGAGGTCGTGGCGTGCATGAACAAGCTGTTTGACAATCTGCGCAAGTACACCATCCCCATGAACATGCTGCACCAGTACATGCCGCTCAGCTACAACAAGGTTCGCGCCGGTGAATTGGCACTGGACCCCAGAGAACTGGCCATGGACGGCGTTGCCCAGTTCATGCTGGACTACGAACAGGCGGTCTGATCCTATGGATTTTATGACCGTATTGACCTATGTGCTGGCGATCATCGAGACCGGCGCCCTGATCGGCGGTCTGGTCTTTTTGACCAAGGCCATCAAGGAAAAGAAGGATACTTCCACCCGCAAATCCCGCTTTACTCAGGGCGGTATCTACATCTTTGTGTATCTTGTCCTGAACATGATCCGCCTGTTTTATTTCCAATAAATAATAATGTAGGGTCTGCCGCAAACCGCGGCAGACCCATTTTATATATATCATTTCTGCTTGTATCCATCAAGGAAATTGCCCAGACGGATCATAGCGCTGCGCAGCAGATCAGCCTCCGGCAGCATGACCAGACGGAAGTGATCCGGCTCTGCCCAGTCGAAGCCACTGCCGGGAACCACCAGAATGTTGGTGGCGCGCAGCAGATCACCGGCAAATTTCCTGTCATCGGTAATACCGAATTTCTTGACATCCAGCTTGGGGAACAGGTAGAACGCAGCCACATTTTTGACGTAAGATATGCCCTCAATTGCGTCCAGTACGTCCAGCGTTGCCTTGCGCTGCTCGAAATACCGTCCGCCGGGGCGCACCATGGAAGCCGGTGTTTCCATATCCTCCAGAGCCGCAGGGATGACCAGCTGCGCCAGCGCATTGGAACAAAGACGCATGGAGGTGAGCTGTATGATTCCGCGCTTGTAGGCATCGGTGTTTGTTCTGGGGCCGCTGATGACCATCCAGCCGCAACGGTAACCGCACAGGGAATGGGATTTGCTCAAACCGTTCATAGTCACCACGGTCAGGTCAGGGGCGAGGGAAGCCGTGGCCACGTGTTCCAGTCCATCCATTACCAGACGGTCATAAATTTCATCGGAGAAAACGATCAGATCATGCTCCCGCGCAACCCGCAGCATATCCTTCAGCACATCCGTGTCATACAGTGTGCCGGTGGGGTTATTGGGGTTGATGATAACCATGGCGCGGGTCTTAGAAGTGACCTTGGCACGCAGATCGGCAATATCCGGATTCCAACCGGACGCTTCATCGCAGCGGTAGAACACCGGCTTTGCGCCTGCCAGCAGAATGGTGTTGCTCCATAAAGAATAGTTGGGCGTGGGAATCAATACTTCATCGCCGGGATTCAGCAGGGGCATCAGCGCAAAGTTTACCACCTCGCTGACACCGTTACCGATAAAAATATCATCGCTGTGAACGCCTTCAATGCCCTTGGAGCGGGTGTAAGCGGCAATAGCATCCCGGGCAGCGGGCATCCCCTGAAAATCGCAGTAAGGAACAGCAGCGGCGACCTTGCCTTCAAGTGCCTTGCGGATGCTCTCCGGAAGGGGCATGCCAAAGGCGGCGGGATTGCCGGTGTTCAGCTTCAGCACATCGATACCCTGCGCCTGCATACGCATGGCCTCGCGATATAATTCTCCGCGGATATCGGAGTGAACGTTTTCCATTCTGTCAGCCAGTTGAATCATGGCATTTTTGATCCTTTCGGTGTGTCGATTTCTAAATATTCATTATAGCAGAAAACCGCGCATTTTGGAAGAGGAAAGTTGAAAAAGATTAAAGGAATCAAGTTTCCGAAGCTGTTTACAGAAGTTTCAAATTGTGCTACCATAACATCAGAAGGAGCTGATCCGATGAAAAAACTGTACCCGAATGGAAAGAATAAGGTTTTTAACATTACTTATGATGACGGTGTGCTGCAGGACATTCGCTTTGTGTCGCTGCTGAACCGTTTTGGTTTAAAAGGTACATTCAACCTGAATTCCCAGCTGATGGAAGAGGAATTTGCATGGATCCATCCCTGCGGCATGGAGGTAAAGCGCCTTGGAACCGGGGCTGTGCAGGGACTGTACGACGGTCATGAGATTGCAAGCCATACCCTGACCCACCCCTATATGCACGATTTGCCGGAATTTGAGATCCTGCGGCAATTGGGGGAGGACAGGGCGTGTCTGGAATCCCACTTCGGACGGGAGGTGAAGGGCTTTGCCGTGCCCTTTGATTACTACAGCGACCTGATCGCCCGCAGTGCGGAAATCTGCGGCTTTGAATATGCCCGCATGAGCCAGACGAGCCTTTCCTACGTACCCTGCACCGACTGGTATCACTGGAAAACAGGTGTCTATCATATCATGCCGGAGCTTGTACCCTTTGTGGAGGGGTTTCTGGAGACCGATCAGGAGTTGGCGGTCTGTCAGATTGTTGGTCACAGCTACGATCTGGATGCGGAAAACCTCTGGGAAACCATGGAGGGTATCTGTGCCAAAGTTGCTGCGCAGAATGATGTGTGGTTTTGCACCAATCTGGAGCTGGTGCGCTACCTGAAAGCCATGGCGCAGTTTGACGGCACCAACAGAAGCGATACGAACCTCTGGTTTGAGCAAGACGGTGCAGTGATTATGCTCCGCCCCGGAGTAAGCATGGAATCATGAGAAACCGGGAAGCCTGTACTTCCCGGTTTTCGCATCATCAGGATCAATCGTCCAGCCCGCAGAGCCACTCCATGGACTTGCCCAGCGCACGGGAAAGCATCAGCAGTTCCGCGTCACAGACGTGACGTTGATTCTTTTCGATTCTGGAGATGATCAAGGGTGTGATCTCCATGGCTGGTGTGTTCAGTCAGTTGGAACTGGCGATGATTCGGGCAAGAGTGCGGTCTGGCATGGAAAATGCCAGAGCCAAGGGACGGCAAATCGGGCGGCCGCAGGTGAGCAAAGAAGACATCCCCGCCACCTTCCTCCGCCACTACCCCGCCTACAAGAGCAAGCAGTTGAATGTGTCGGAACTGGCAATGGTCTGCGACATCAGCAGAACTACCGCATACAAGTACATTGGACTTTTGGAAGCATAAAATACAGGGAGCCACGCATGGCTCCCTGTATTAAGTATCTCATTCCTCAATAGTGATTGTAGTGGCTTGGGTGTTAATTAATTTACCATTTAGTTTATCATTACCTACAAGCCATACGACACGATTGTTATCGGCAGTGGTTTGCAAAAACTCTGTATCAAAGGCAGGGCTTACAATGCCTGTTGTCACTTTCAGTTTTTGTCCGGGGTAATAGTCTGCCAAATCGTATAAAGTGCTATCTGCGCCGAGAATTAGGCACCAGCCTTCTTCAAACACAATCTTGTTCTGCTTTGCAGAAACAGACTCACCATTATACACATTTGTTTCGATTTTGATATACTTTACAGTTCCTACGAACTCAATCGTTGCTCCACCATAAATCTTTGCAAATCTTGCTTCGTTAGCATCGTATTCGTTGAACAAATCCTGTGCAGACACTTCAACAGTTTCACCTTCATTAGTAATAACTGTTGCTTTGTTGACGGTAGGAGCAGTTGTTTCGGTCGGTGCATCGGTGGTTTTGGATGTGTCATTACCGCCGCAAGCACACAGGGACAGGCACATCACAAGTGCCAAGAGCAGGGACATTACCTTTTTCATTGTCGGTTCCTTCTTTCTATAAAATAAAAAGTGCGCCTACCGAAGTAGACGCACAAAAAACGCAAACTCCGATAGTCGCCAAACTAATCAATATAAAGCATCACTGCGTTCATACCGACGGAATTTGCATTTTTAACAAATTCTGGGCATGAACGCAAAAGGGTATACTACCCCCATGCAATGATACTTCATTTTTATTTGATTAGTTTGGCGGAGATATTGTATCACAACTGTTTAGAAAATTCAATACAATAAAGTTAAATGTCCCTTTTCTCTTTGTAGTTAAATGTCCCTTTTCTCTTTGCTTTTGGTGTGATACAATGTAGAAAACCCGCCACGGGAGGGAACACCATGGCAAACTACGGAAAGTATTATATCGCCGTCCGCTTGCTACTGCTGAAACAATACCTTGAAGCCAACGCAGGCCGAACCCGCATTGTGAAGCGGCGGGAACTGGAAGGAAGCATGTAGGGGCGGCTATCAGCCGCCCGCGGGCGACCAATGGTCGCCCCTACGGATTCTATCGAAGATTTTTCGCATTTTGCAACAGACCCTTTTTGCTGGTAATGGGTCTGCCACATCAGTAGAACCACAGTTTACAAATACATTGGACTTTTGGAAGCATAAAAAGACAGGGTGCCGAGGTTGGCACCCTGTTCGTCATTTTACAGACCGAGCAACTGCTTTTTCTTTGCGTCAAATTCTTCCTGAGAGATAACACCGCTATCCAGCAGTTCCTTATACTTTTTCAGTTCGTCGGCATGGCTGGCGGGTTCGTTGTGCTGAACCACAATTTCTTTCTTTACTTTCGGGGTGATAAGGCTGGAACGCTTCAACATATTACATACAACCGCAGCACCAAGAAGAATAAAGATAACTTTTACAGTCAGACCGTTTGCAGTAATGACACAGAAAGTTTCTGCTCTATCGCACATCAATCCCATCAGAACAATTACCCAACCAACAACAACCAAGGAGAGGAAAGACACAATGGTGTGGGATACACCATCTCTATTGCTGTTGTTCCGTAGAGCAGAGATAAGGCACATTACACTTCCCAAAAGCAGAAGAACAACACCAAGAATAGGCCACAGGTTAATGCCGTTCATCAGGTTAGAAAAAGTGATTACACCGCTACCATCAAAGAGTGCGAGCAAGTCTGCCGCTTCGATGGTCGCATTGGGTCTTTTTGCATAGGTAGCATACTTGGAGAGTACAAACATAAGCAGTGCGGAAAGTTGTAATCCAGCACAGACAAAGTTTGCTATGCGTTTGGGGGTATTTGTCATTTTCATTGTCGGTTCCTTCTTTCTTCGGCTATAAGCATAACCGATATTGGTAAATATGATTATACACCGTATTCGGTTATCATGTCAAGTAAAGAAGGGGGCTGATAATGGTGATTTCCTATGACAATCTCTGGAATGTTATGAAAGAGAAAGGTATTACGCAATATGCGCTTATCAAGCAGTATAATGTCAGCCCCGGACAAATTACCAGATTGAAGCGAAACGAGAGTGTCAGTACCCATACCATCGAAGTGTTCTGCAAAATCCTAAACTGTGAAGTTGGAGACATTATGAAGTACATCCCCGATGATGAATAGAGCGGAGAAATCCGCTCTTTTTCTGTTATTGCGATGTTATACTAACAGAAAAAAACGCCAGACCGGAAACTGAAAAAGAGAATGCAGGGGCAGTCATTGACCGCCCGTGGGCGATTGATAATCACCCCTACAATAATGACGGAGAATGTGCAGTTTTTTAGGGAAGCACATCCTCATTTTCTTCATAAAAAAGCCCTCCAAAACGCAAAAATAGGAAGCACATCGTTACTCTTTTGCAGAGTAGGATGTGCTTCCTTGTTTCATTTTTGCTAAAGTTAAGGTTTGAACTTTTTCAGTTCAAAAGTAAGGGATTTAATTACTTCTTCAGAGACTCCTCAACAGCAACAGCCACGGAAACGGTCATACCGACCATGGGGTTGTTGCCTGCGCCCAGGAAGCCCATCATTTCAACGTCAAATCCGCCTTGCGGCGGCTTTGTGCCTGCGGCGCGGGGACTTTTGGAGCAGGAAGCCCGACTTTTCGCAAAACAAGAAGCACATCGCACGAAAGCAGTATGTTGTGCTTTCCTTCCATGGGGACATCATAGCACATCGGTTGTTCACGAAACAAGACCCTTGAACTAAACTGTACAACTTTCCATCAACTTTCTACGGCGGGGAACATCGTTGAACATCTCCCCATCATCTGTCCAACAACACGCAAAAACTTTTTTGAAAAAAGTTGAAAAAAGTTCGAGGGTATCCCAATTTCCGGGATACCCCCTTTGCTATAATATGGCCATAAAGAGTGAGGGACACGAAAACAAAACCTCACAAAACAAAATCAAAATTAGGGTTGCGACCTACCGCCAAGGCCAATGAGCCAGAAAGGAAATCATCATGTCTAACTTCAATGCTTTTGTCGAGTCCGCTTCCAACACCACCGTTTTCGCCCCCAAGTTCTTCCGCTTCAACCTGTTCAACGACACCATCGAAGGTTCCGAGTTCAACTTTAAGAAGGCTGGCAACCCCGCATCCGAGCAGTATGTTGAGCTGATGAAGATGAAGGCAATTCAGCCCTCCTTCAAGTTCGCCGCCATCGCTTCCACCAAGAAGGTCGAGAAGAAGCAGACCTACGCAGGTCTGACTCTGCCCCTGATGTCTGACTACATCCGCATCGTTGCCACCGAGCAGGTCAAGGCTGAGTTCAACCACATGGTTGAGAAGAAGATGGCTTACCCCACCATCAAGAGCTGGTTCCTGGAGGAGTTCAAGCACTTCAATGTCAATCAGGCTAAGGCTCAGATTGCCAAGCACGACCTGACCGCAAGAAAGGCTGCTGTCCGTACCGCAGTCAAGGTCAAGACTGCAAAGGCAACTCCCGCCGTTGTGGAACTGCCCAACGCATCCAACTTCTAAGAGCGGAAGGGTGATTACCATGGCAGACCTAAGAGAGGAAATTGTTCAGCACTATGCCAAGAGGGGGATGGATGTGGACTACTGGAACCGCATAATCCCCACCGCCCCCGCCGAGGTTGCCCGCATCCATGCCGAAGTCCAAAAGGAAATCGAGCAGAGCAAGCGATACCGATGGGAAAAAGTTCCGTCCCACGGGCTGACCCTGAGCCGAGTCGTTCCAATAGAAGATGAACCCGTTGGTTCCTGATGATGGAGCCGACGGGTTCCTTTTTGCCCAGAAGCAAGTGCAACTGGGCAAGTTTGGGCAAAGTCGTTTAACCGTGCGGTCAGGACTTTTATATAATTATGAGGGTACTACGGGGGGGGCTGGGAAAACCTGCGGTTTTCTCCACTTTCCCTTTTGGGAGAAGATGAAACATCAGTTTCGTTCGTGCTTCGCACTCACTCCACGATGTTTCATCTTCTCCATCGGACTACTTCCAAGAGTAAAGGAGTGAATGAAATGTTAGAACCAATGATGCCAGAGTATAGCCATTCGATGTATCTCAAAGGCTTTACACCAACGCAAATCTACTCTGCATTCAAACAGACCCAAAGACGGAAGCAGAAGGACAAGAAAGACAAGAAGCGAGAGCAGTCCATTTTGGAAAAGGAAACCTTTGCTTTCATTGAGAAGATGTTAGGTGTAGCAGTCGATGAAGCGATGAAGGACATCTTCAAAGACTGGAAATAAGAAAGAGCGGAAGCCCGTTCCGGCGAACGATAGCCCCAGACAAGGGGAGTGCCAGAGCGGGCTTCCGCATTTTTTCGTTGTGAGCCGTCTGACGGCTTCCTTTTCTCTTGGAACGATGACAGTCGGGAAAACCGTCTTTTGAAACAAAAGTGCCTTTTCGTGGGAGTGTGAGCCACGCAAAACGGAGATGGGGGTGCGAGTTTTTTATTTTCCCGAAATGGGGCGGGGGTGTAGGCGAAAAGGGGTTCAGACTTTCGTGGGCAGAAACGAGGCTTTTTCTGCCTGTTTTCTTGCCTTTTGGAAGCCGCCACCGATGACCACGAAACCAAATGTTTTATTGAACACCCCCGTCAGGCTCCCGCACGAACTCCATCAGGTCTGCGGGCTGACAGTCCAGCACATCACAAATCTTCTCCAACGCATCCACAGGAAGATGCTTTACAGAACCAACGCAGATGGCGGACACAGTAGGCGGGCGGATGCCAGTCCGTTCCGCAAGTTCCTTCTGGGTCATGCCACGCATGGCAAGCATCACTTTGACCTTGAACTTAATCACAATCTATCCCTCCTTCCTTCTGGACATTGTATCACGATTTTCGTAGCAAATCAATACGCAAAACGAAAAAATATTTCGTATTTCGTAAAAGAAATTACGTTTTGCGTATTGACAAACTACGATTTTCGTAGTATAATATCCTTGTAAATGAGAGCGGACAAGTTGACGAAGCCCAAACAAACCGCCTTGCGAAATTGGTAGAGTGGCTAAGACAGCATGGAAAGACAGCACACAACATCACAAAGGAGATTACCAAAATGTCTAAAATCGAACTGCTTGC
>JAFYLN010000005.1 GCA_017537045.1 Oscillospiraceae bacterium
ATGAAAGGAGGAGCTGTATGAAACAACTGCTGGCAGAACTGTTTGAAAAGTACTATATAGACGTCTATACATACCTTTATAGCATGTGTCATGATGCTTCCCTTTCGGAGGATCTGGCATCAGATGTTTTTCTGGAGGTGGTAAAGTCCATCTCCACCTTCCGTGGGCAATCCGATATCAAAACCTGGCTCTTTTCGATAGCCCGTCACCGGTGGTTTACTTACCTAAAAAGAAAGAAACGGCAGGTGCAGACAGAGAGTATTCACGAGCTCTACGATACAGCCGAGCTTGGCACAACGGATGCTGTAAATGAAGTTGCTGAACTGATTCAGGAATTACTATCCGGCGAGTCGACACTGACCCGGGATGTGGTCCAGATGCGAATCGATGGTTACTCCTACTACGAGATCGCAAGCAAGCATAAGATTTCCGAAAACTCCGCCCGTGTCGTGTATTTCCGGGCAAAGTCCAAAATCAGAAAATACCTTGAAAAGGAGGGGTTCCGCTATGAATAAGATCAGTTGTGATATGTGCATCGACCTGATGCCGTTGGTTCAGGACGGTGTTGCAAGCGAAGACAGCCGGAATGCTGTTCTGCAGCACCTGCAGGAATGCCCTGACTGCAGGGCGCTTTACGAGGGTGAAATCCCGACACCTTCCAACACGAAAGAAATTCTCGGGAAAGTAAAGCGCAGAGCGCAACTGTTCTCTGCCATGGTCATGATGTTCGGTATCTTCTACGGTCTGATGCTGACTGCCGGCAACGGTATCTTCATGAATGTGATCATCATGCCCATCATCGGAGGAATCGGTTATTACCTGTTCCGCTGGAAGGCACTCTTTATTATTCCTCCCCTGCTCCTTGTCACACATTTCATTACAAATGCACTGGGTTTGGGTGGCGAAGGACTTATGCCGGTTGAGGTTGTCCTATGGACTGCGATCTATTGCGGTGTTGCTTTGGTTGGCTTTGTCATTGCCGCCCTGCTCCACTTTGCCTTCAAGAAGGAGGATGATTCAAAATGAAAAAGAAAGTTCTTAAGATCATTGCCTTTATCATTGCCATCGCTCTGATATTGGGTATCTGCTGGGTGGCCAATGGCTTGAATGGCAATCCCATATCAAAGATGCTTGCGAAAAAGGCAGCAAATGAATACCTGGAAGCGAATTTCCCGGATACAGATTACTATATCGAGGAACTGGGCTTTAGCTTCAAGTTTACAAACTACTACGCCCATGTGCGCTCCAAAACCAGTATGGACACGCAGTTTACGCTGGAAATCGATATGTTAGGAAATGTCTATTTCGACACCTACGAATCTGTAACCGGTGGCTTTGTGACCGCTCGCCGTGTAGGGCAGGAGTATCGTGAGCTGACAGATCAGATTTTTGAAGATCCTTCCTTCATTTATAAGTCCGAAATTCAGTATGGTACACTGGAAATCTACCCCCAGGAGGCTTTTGATGATCCCCATGTAACCGATATTCCCGAATACGCTCTTGTTCAGAATGAACTAATTCTGGATAAGATCTACGATGTTCGTGAATTAGGCAGACAGGCTGGCCATTTGATCGTATATATAGATAACCAGGAATTGTCCTTTGAAAACGCAGCTAATATTCTGCTGGTTATCCGTGAGATATTTGATAGTGCAAATATTCCATTTTATGCGATTGACTTAACCTTGCGAACCAATGGCGAACGCATTAACTTTGACCACTTCCCCTATGAGGACATTTATGAAGACGGACTCATCGAACGCATCAAAGCTGCGCACGAAGAGCTTGAAGCTTACTATGCAGAGCAGGACGGCAAGTAACCGGAGGATATCGACATGAAAAGAATTCTGTATTTTCTTCCCTCTATACTAGTTCTGGCATTTCTGGCATTCATTTTGCTTGCATTAGGTAATCCTTCGACCGATCTTCAGGAATATTTAGTCGGAGCAGGCATCCTTCTCGTATTTCTTATCTCCGATTTTCTTCTGTTTAGGAAATTGTGGTTTGGCTGTATTCCTGGAGCACTCCTGGGAGCATATGTAATCTACTACGGATCTCAATACCATGGTCAGGTAATGGATGAAAGACCAGTTGGAGCGATCATTTTTGCGTACTATGCTATTATCGGAATCATTACTTTTTACCGCAAAAAGAAAGCTTCCAAATAGTTCATGAATTCTCCAAGGATTGTTCTCAAATCCGTTATTCCTCTGTCATAATCAGAAATTATCCTATATTCATGAAAGACAGCGGAAGCCGTGAGCCGCTGACCTTTCTCCTCTTTTCTACCTCTCTTCTTTCCAAACCAACAGGAAGACCCCGCTGCACCTCAAATGCAGCGGGGTTTTCCTACTTATGCGAATGGACAATCATACTTGATATAGATATTGAATCCTGTGTGGTGAGTTTCTCCATTTTCGCCGACAGGTGCAGTATGCCACTCAGTGGATACCAGAATTACATTAGTATCTTCAGGATTTGCAAAGATTTCATACGCACCTTCGTTACATGCTAATGTGCCTGTGGGTACCGTATCATACCCTGTAAAATCCGCAACACCAACAGATACAAAACCTTTAGGAGCTTCTCCCTTAATGCGGATACCATAGGTAGCTTCCATTATTTCATAGTATTCATAACTAACATCGGCGTACTCTCCGCTTGGGTATACACTCCACATTGAAATATAGTAATCTCCGTTATAGCACACAATATCTCGTCCGCGTAATCTGATATCTACATACCGAACATAGGCGATGTGCGGCTCGGTCCTGTTTAGCGTTCCAGATGCATCTACTGATCCATCGGTTAAAACCTCTTGTGATACATATACCCACTCTGGAATGTTAGGATTAGTGTAGTACGGACATTTTTCAAATCCTCCAACATCTGTTTCTCCTGTATAAGAGAAGCCGTCGGGTAGCTCTTTTGACATAGAAAGATGTGGAGAAATCAAATATTGCATCCCGTTGACAATAAAACCAGCAGGACCAGTACTAGACGCACCTGGATCACTTGATTCCTGGGGAGATTCAGGTGTCCGGTAGAAAACAGAAGGTATCACAATAGCCATTACTATACATAGACAAGCTGCCAAGGCTCCCCATTTCATCCATACAGGTCGCCTCTTAGTACTGCGCAAAGCTTCTACAGTCTGAATCATATCGTCTTCGATTCCGACAAGAGAATCAATTATTTGATTTTTGCTCATAAATCAAACCCCTCCTTTTCGAGATATGCCTTGAGACTTTGGCGGGTACGATATAGCATACTCTTGGCTCTGGACTCACTCATGCCGCAGTATGCAGCAACATCTTTGAGGGAATCAAAGAAATAGTACCTGCCGATGAACGTATTCCGGGCATCCTTGGGTAGTGTGCGCAGGAAGCGATTGATCGCATCGATCAGCAGCTTGGCATCCAGTTCCTGTTCCGGTGTGGTGCCGTCGGAAAAGCTGTCCCCCAGTTCGTCCAGAGAAAGCGCATATTCTGAAGCATATCGCTTCAGGCGATTCTGTTTTCTGAACATATCGATGGTGATCTGCCGGGTGATTTTGCTCAGATATGTGGACAACACACTTGGTCTATTGGTCGGCATAGAATTCCAGGCAGCCAGATATGTATCATTGACGCACTCCTGGCTATCCTCATAGTCAGCCAGAATGTTATATGCCACTTTGGCCAGGTATGATCCATACTTCATTTGAGTCTGATGGATAGCATCTTCATTACGATCCCAGTATAGATTTACAATCTGATCATCTTTCATAGGCGCACCTCCCTTCCCGTTTGTTCTAATTTAGGCGCCTTCACTATATATCCCGTCATCGAATTGGTTTGGTTTTATGATTTCCAGAATATTATAGCATAAAAAAAGAGCAGCTTCCACCAGGGAAACTGCTCTCATACTCATTTCATTGCGGGAATCATGATCCAGTCCTTATAGCTGCCATCCTTAGAGGAAAGCTCAAATAGATACACAGGCTGATAGAACCCTTTTGTATCGATTCTATAGCTCAGTTTACAGGATAGAACTGTTACATCATTAGGCCTTTCAACTTCGAAGAACACTCCATCGTTGAATTTACCATCGCACAGACGCTCAAAGGCTTCTTCAGGAGAAATAACGGCTACATTTTCGTTGTAGGTATAGGACAGCAGATTGTTCTGCACTTCACGGATGGAGCCGTCCTCTGCATACCGGCAGCGAAGAGTGCCATCTACCATAACTGCCCCGTCGATACGTTGCTCTACTGTAAAGGTGTGCCAGCCGTTCCCTTCTACATCAAACTCCGCATACTCGGGGATATAAACGGGCAGATGTGCCAGAGCCTTTTCAATGGCTTCCCTCTCCCCATCAACCCAGACAGGATCATCTCCAAAGCCACAGTGATATTCGTAACTGGGATCCAGATAGGACACGAACAGGAAATGGCTTCCGTTCTCGTCACCGGACTGATCCATGTAGTAAGCTGCTTCCTGGTAATAGGAGATGGTGGTATATTCCGCACCAACGAGCTTTCTAAACTCCTCACCGAAGGCATTGCATTCTTCTATGGACCGGGTCTGCGTCTTGTAAACGGCAATTTCCCCTTCTACAGAAGGCAGCTCACATCCCAAAGTCCAAACGGTATCACTGGTATTATTGGTGTAGGCTGGTGCATTAGGAAGATTTCCGTATTTCTTGCACTCGTGTGCGCCAATAGAGGAGAACCACGCAAACCACTTCTGATTGTGCTTCTAGCAGCTGCACAGGCTGCAATCAAGTAAGGCAGGAGAACAGTAACTATTTGCTGTTTGCCTCCTTCACTGTGACCTGCGAAGATGCGAAAGCGTACATGTACAGCTTGAGCAGCAAACGCAGAGTTCACAAATGGAAGGACATTCGGGTAAACCTTTATATCTAACCCAGAATCCCCAACCGTTTCGACGGTTGGGGATTTTTGTCATTTGCGGCACATTTGTCTTGTAGACCTGCTTTCGTTACAATGGTGGTAGAAAGAATAAAGGAGGCGAAGCAAATGAAATCAACTTTTGAAGAACTGGGCGGTACCTACAAGCAAGTGGGCGACTATCTATTACCGGATATAGAGGTACCGGAAAATCCGG
>JAFYLN010000067.1 GCA_017537045.1 Oscillospiraceae bacterium
TCTCCATAGCAGAACGCCTCCCGGTCAGGGATGCCCAGATCACCCTCGTGAATGTAGCCAATCTCCGCCAGCCGGCGCGCCACTTCTTCAAAGACGCCGTAATCCTCGATGACCACATCGATGTCAATGCAGGGCTTCGCCGACAGCCCCTCCACAGAGGTGCTTCCCACATGTTCAATGCCAATCACCAAATCGCCCACAGCGCTTTCAATTTCGTCCTTGATGGCTTCAAAGGCCGCTTCCCAAGCCCTGTCGTAGGGCAGGACAATTACTCTGGCTGTTCGCATTTCTGTGCCTCCCATTCCCATTTCAGAACGGCCCCCTGGATTGTGTTTGCGTAGATGTGGTTGCCGTCGGCATCGCCGATAAAGGCCGCAAAATCAGTCTGCTTGTTTTATTCACAATGAATCTCCTCTCGAACAAATCCCTCCTGCCAATGGCATTGTCCAATTACATGGCAATTCAGAACCCATTCCTGCCGGGAAATCTGCCGCTGTGCTTCTTCAAAATAGTGTTCCGCTTCGGTCTGCGAAACAAAGCAGCTGCTCATTATACAATCAATTTCGTCGCCGTGCTCGTCCCAATTCCATCCCTGGTAAATATAGACCTTATCGCCCACTTCATCATCATTCCATACCGGGATTCCCATGATGCTGGGATCACAGTCATAATCCTTGAAGCCAGTAACTTCCTGCCGGTAACGGAATGCGATACGCTCAGCTTCCTCTCGGGACCGGAAAATTCCAATGTCAAAGCCGTCGAAATCTTCTTCTGTGTCTGAAAAGAAGGAAAGCCAATACAGCTTGTTGTGTTGCATACCCATCATCCCTTCCAATCTGTCAGTATTCGTGCATAAAGCTCCGGATGGTTCAAGCTCAAATCTCCATGTTTCAGTCCGTGCAGGATTTCCAGTTCGCTTCCGGGGATAGTCCGATGGATCATCTTTGCCGACTCCAGAATGCTCCTCTGTTCCCGGCTTCCAGCCACGATTTTCACTCTGGCGGTGGTTGCCATGGGTTTCAGGGTATAGCCGCAGTTGGCCTGCGTAAAGGCGATCAAATCTACCTTGCTGATGGCGCAGGTGTCCCGGTAGTAGTCCTCGAACAGGGTCCTGGGGATGCCCAAATAAGACACCTGCCACCGGGCAAACCACCGCTGTTTGATGAGCCCATAGCTCATAGCAAATGTCGGACCGATCAAAGCCCGGGTCAGTCTGGAGGGTTTCACCAATGCGCTCTCAATTAGGGCAGACCGGCAAATATCCGGCCGCTGAGCCAGCATCTCCAATGCGATCTGCCCACCCAGAGACAAGCCGCCCAACACCGCCACCTGACCGCCGAAATTCTCATCGATGTAAGAAATAATCCGCGCCGCATTGTCCTCGATGGAGGTAAACTTCTCTCCCCCATGCCCATCCAACACCGGCAGAGCCACATGGAAGTCCTCAGACAAAATCTCCGCCGCATCCCGATAATTCCACCAGGACAATCCGCCGCCGTGGAGGAGGAGAGCGACATCCTTATTCTGTTTGCCATACTCAATGACAGTCATGGGGTTCACCTCGGTTTTTCTTTTATTGTACCAGTGGTCGCAAAGGGACGCAAGGAAAAAGAAAGCCGCCTCGACTGAGGCGGCTTCAATGATTCGATTACAGTTCCATCCTTAGATAGACCATATCCACCAACTGCACGCCGCATTCCCAAATGGGATGGTCATAGTTGTCGGTGAAGAAATTAGGGATCGTGAACGCCCGGGTAAAACCGCAGGATTCATAGAATGGAATCGTCATGGGGCTGTCCCCGGTGCCTACTTGGAGTATCCGATACTGCCCGATGTACCGCTGGATCAGGAAATCAACCAGAGCTTTTCCATAGCCTTTCCTTTGATGCTCCGGATCCACTGCCATGTTTTTGAGTTCCAGAATGCCTTCCCCTTCGTCCGTGACCACACACTCGGCCCTGATGCCGCCGTCCTCCAGCACATACATGGTGCCCTTCTCCAGATAGCGGTCGATCATGTCTTCCTGCTCATCAGCCAGCAAAAGCAGGGGCAGATAATCCTTTTTGTTTCTGGTTACTTCAAAAATCGTCATGCTTCCTCCTGAATCGGCTGTCGGAACAGCTGGATGGCATAACCATTCTCGTCCCGGGTCAGATACCGAAAACTGTTCTTGAATGAATTGTGATTGTAGTGGGCGTGGGAATCAATGATCATGGAGGGGGCACTTCTCCCTTTGATCTTACACAAAGACAAAATATCGCTGTTTGTTGTAGGTTCATATGTTTAGGAAATACACATTACTTATAAGACAATACTTGCTCATCTTAATTTTGTGGGTTAATCACTATGTAAAATACGCAAGTAAATTTTTAATAATATAATATTGTATAACGAAAAACTCCGCTTCACAAGTGAAGCGGAGTTTTTTATGGCAGTAAGTTTGATTACAGGCTTCATAATATAACACAAAATTGCATCACATTAAACGTTCATCGAAGTTCATCGTATGACTTGCCCTCCCAATCCTACCACCGTTATATTATATGATTTGTTGATAAAAGTCAATACCTAAAAGTGAGTTATTAAGGAATTTTCTTTAATCCGTATTTGGGAGAATCTTTGATTCTACCATCATATGCACGCTGCAATACAGCTTTTTTGAAATCCTTATGCTTTGGCGTTTTTCCTGCTACAAATCTAGCATATGTATTCGGAATAAAATCTGCTAATTGAAGTCCCGCCACATTTGCGGTTTTTTCGCAAAATTTGATATCACCGATATGTGTCTGAAATGTGTGGGACGTATAATACATCGTACCAAGCGCCTGCAATTCATAAAAGCGTTGTCTTAATGGAGTATTTCCAGGCTCTTGTAAAGATTCGTAGCAAATATCGCCATACGCATTACTTGTTGTGAGAAAATGACAATAATTCTCAAGAAGCATCTGAAGCGCAATAGTTAAATTAGGATTAACCTCTCCAGGATACTTATTATGTAAAGAAGCAATGTCTACACAAGTACCTAATGTGACTATATCATACCGCTTCATAATGCCCGCCAGCCCTGCATACAACTTGTTGTAATTACTCTTTGCGCGAAAAATATTATAGCAAGACTGAGGTGCAACACCAGATTTCTTTGCCTGCGTAATCTCTTTTTCATGCAAAATATACTGTTCTGGATGTACATCGTTCGGCCAAAGCGACTGCTTGAGCTTATCTAACTCTGCGGACACTAGCGAAACATTTGATTCTTTAATAATCACACCGCCAACGCAAGAGTAATCTCCGCCTATATGGCTTTCATCCAAATACAAAACATACTTATCCATAAATCTCTCTACCTTTAATTCTACTACTTGTCATCATTTGCATCTACCATCTAATTTCCCTTTACATTGGAGAAGAATCAGCAAACGAATATAACTATTCCAATGATCACACATCTAGCTATATAAGTAGTATAATTATATCTAAAACTCTCATTTTTTCAAGGCTCTTTTACTAAATTTCTACTTAATTCGACAATTCATTAGTCTTCATTCTATCATATAACATTATCAAACAGTTTCACATTCTCCCCACAAGCCTTCCGCTTCCCCTCCTGGATCTCCTTGACCACTTCCACGATGCGGTCGTTGACGGGGGTCTTCACGCCGTATTTTCTGCCCTCGCGGCAGACGACGCCGTTGATGGCTTCGATCTCGCAGGCCTTGCCGTGCTTCAGATCCTGGAGCATGGAGGGCTCGATGTCCCGGTGCTTCTTCATGGCGATGGGGATCAGCATGGTGGCGATAGCCCGCTTGATGGGATTTGTGTAGTAGAACAGCGCAGTGATGTTCTTGCCCTGGACGGGGGCAAACTCCACGCCGGCGGCGTGGCCCACGTCGATGCACTCCTTCATACAGCGGATGGCCACCTTCCGGGCGGCGGCATTCTCGGACACGCTGCCAAAGGTTCCGCCCACCACGGTGCCGAGGCCGGAGAATGTGGCGTTGATCAGCAGCTTGGACCACCGGGCGCCCAACAGGTTGGACTCCTCGTGAACGGGACACATCAGCTCCAGCAGGCTCTTGACCATATCAAACTGGGCGTCGCTGATGCCATCCATCTTGCCCATGTGGAAGGACAGGCTGTCGGGATCGCTGGTCAGGATGCACTCGCCGGGACCGGCCAGAGTCGCGCCCCACTCCACGGTACAACCCATAGTATGGCCGCTGCCCACAATCTCGGCAATGCCAGGCTCAGGCAGGCCGTTCTGCAGGGTCACGATGACACCATCCTCGGACAGGAAGTCCTTCAGCATGGTCACCACCTGCTCGTTCTGCAGCTGCTTGGTCATCAGCAAGATGATGTCGTACTTGCCCTCCATCTGATCAGGGGTGATGGTCTTCACAGGGACGGTCATCTCCACAGTGCCCGTGATATGGGCGCCCTTCTCGTTCAGCACCTGAACATGAGCCCGATTGCGGTTGACCAGAACAATGTCTCCGCCGTTCTTCGTGATGTAAGCGCCCAGGACAGTGCCCAGAGAACCCGCGCCGTAAATTGCACATCTTGCCATAGTAATCGCTCCTTTGGAGTTTTTCTTTCATTATATCTGGGACGGCTGGAAATAGCAATGATGACTTAGGGGCGGTCTGACGTGTCATTGGGGTATACCCTAGTGACACATTTGAAACAGGCTCTTTTCTGTGTCATATAAGTTGCATTTCTATTTTTGCAATATTTCAAAATTCACAGATAGTTTACTGAAAGAAAGCCTGCCGTTTGGTATAATAATGGCAGATTATGAAAGGGGTGTTGTCCCATGAGAGTAGGCTATGTCCGCTGCTCCACCGCTGAGCAGAACGAAGCCCGTCAGCTGAAGATGATGGAGGAACAGCAGGTCGAGAAGATCTTCATCGATAAGGCCCGCGGTAAGAATGTTGACCGAAAGGACTTCAAGGCCATGATGGCCTTCGTCCGCGCCGGTGATACGGTGATCGTGGAGAGCATCTCCCGCATCGCCAGAAACACCCGGGATCTGCTGACCATCATTTCCAGTCTGACCGAGAAGGGCGTGGAGTTTGTCGGCCTGAAGGAGAGCATCGATACCACCACGCCCCACGGCCGGTTCATGCTCACCGTCTTCGGCGCACTGGCCGAGCTGGAGCGTGAGAGCATCCTGGAACGTCAGCGTGAGGGCATTGAGATTGCAAAGGCCGAGGGTAAGTACAAAGGCCGCAAGCCTGTAGCAGTCAATGAAGCCAAGTTCCGTGCGGTCTGCGCCAGATGGCGAGCCGGTGAGATCACGGCGACTGCTGCGATGCAGGAAGTTGGATTGAAGCCGAATACATTTTATCGTCGAGCGAAAGAAATTGGCATATAATAGCTTTGCACCTATCCCCTACTGCCGCATAGCCAAAGGAATCTAATAATTGAAGAATTAATACTTGCGTTTTCCCTTATAAAATCATTTTTTGTAAACTTTATTGTAAATTACCCATTCTTGTTGATGATAGGATCACCTTAGGGTATAATAAATTTGGTTTTATTCAACATCTATTCTATATAGAAAGGTTTCATATATATGCGTGCAGTAATATTGCTAAGTGGCGGAATCGACTCAATGGCTTGTGTAAACTTCTATTTGCAGCAGGGGTATACTGTTGAATGTATCTTCTGCAATTATGGACAACCTGGGGCCACTCCTGAGTTAATTGCTGCGTCAAAGATAGCTGAACACTATCAGGTTGCCCTACATATAATCGAAACATCAAATATCTCCATTCCTGAGAGTGGTGAAATCTGTGGCAGAAATGCACTTTTAGTGCAGCAAGCACTATGCTGTTGTGGATATGGAACATACAAAATAATCCTCGGAATACATGACGGAACCGGCTACATAGATTGTTCCCAGCTGTTCGTTGATCGCATGAATAGGTTAATCGACTGTTATGCAAATGGTACGATAATTCTAGAAGCACCATTTTTGAATTGGCTCAAGCCTGAGATTCTTTCATATTGCAAATCTAATGCACTTCCTGTACATTTCACTTACAGTTGTGAGTCGGGCAAAGTACCTCCATGCGGACATTGCCTATCTTGCCTGGACAGAAAGGAGTATCTTGGTGAACAAATTTAATCCATTAATACCCTTATTCATTCCTTCTTTTTCGAGCAAAGGAAATTTGCTGATTCCTTGCGAAGATGGAATATATGTATCCGACAACTACGACCTATTACAAGTGTTAGATGTGCGGGTATCTAACAGTTATCTATTGAGCGCATATGATATTTTCCACGGATTTATGCCATCAGATCCCAACGACTGGCCCTATACAGATTATTTGTTTATCGACAGTGGTGGATACGAAATCAGCGATACTTATGATCTCAGTGAGCGAAATAAGTTTAACTATAACGTATTTGCTTGGGATATGGATAAAATGAACCAAGTATATCAGACTGTTACCTCTTGCACCAAATTCAGTAGTGCCACAATTATTCTTTCGAGCTATGATTTGATTGCACCATTTAAGGATCAACTAAATGCCGCTATCAAGCTTGCTCAAGATTTCCCTGATGCACTGGTAAACTTTATCATAAAGCCCGCATTTTCTTTCGAGCAACTGCTCGAACATATCAAAGAGAACATTGAAGACCTTCAGCAAATTCCTATCTTGGGGTTGACAGAAAAAGAATTGGGCAATACCGTTCAGACACGGTTGCTAAACCTTATTGCGTTCAAGCAGCTATTAGACTCTCTTAACTGGGCTGGAAAGATTCATATTTTCGGCGGCTTAGAGCCAAGTCTATCAACCCTCTATTATTTTGCTGGCGCAGATATCTTTGATGGATTATCATGGCAAAGAATGCGTTACCAAACAAATTCAACACTTTGGGACCCTTTTTCTTTTAATATCTCTCGTGATGAATTTGAAAACAAATTCTATATGATGGTTGATAATCTTTCTGTACTAAGGGATCTCTCAATCGATCTCTCTTGCGAATTAGCTAATCGTTCACTCAAGATGGTTCGCTTGAAAGAACTACTTAATAACACAGAATCAACTATAAGCGATATTATCATGGAGTTGGAGGGATAACTATGGGTGGTAGCGGCGGATTCGGAGGATACCGCGCGATTGGCATGGGGACACAATTGTCATCCAGTGCAAGCGGAGCTCAAGCATCTCAACATGAAATCGAAATGAACGAGTTTCTAGAGGACCTGTTAAAAGAGTATAATAATCGAGATGTTGAAGCAATTCGTACACATCTTAATGAGATTGAAAAGGTTCTGGATCGAGAGATTGAAGGGCTTGACCGTATCCTTTTTGGAGGATCTATTTCTAAGCATACTTTCATTGAAGGAACAAGTGATGTAGATGCCTTGGTCATTCTCGACAGAGCAACATATAAAGATGCAACACCAAAAGAACTGCAAACAGCCTTTGCCAAAATGCTTCGACAACGATTTCCTAAAACAGAAATCAAATGCGGAACATTAGCAGTAACTGTTAAATTCTCCAATTATGAAATACAGCTCTTGCCCGCTATGAAAAATAACGGCAAGTTGCAGATTGCTAGCAGTGATGGTTCCCACTGGTCTTCCTCGATTGATTCAACCAAATTTACAGCAAAATTATCAGCAACAAATAAGATAAACGGAAATAAAGTTGTGCCTGTAATAAAACTTTCCAAAAGTATACTAAGCAAGCTTCCTCCTAAGTATCAATTATCTGGATATCATGTTGAGGCGTTGGCTGTTGATGCTTTTTCAACTTATAATGGCAGATACACACTTTACGATATGACCAAACACATGTTGAATTATTCAGTAAAGCGTGTTTTAAATCCGATGAATGATGTTACAGGCCAATCCGGAATAATTGACGATAAATTTGGTCCATCGCGAAGCGTAACCCGCCAATATTTATCTCGTCACATACAGGATATAGCAGGACATTTTTCAGGAGCATCGTCTGATGCCAAAGGACTATTTGACTGATGGTGATTCAAATGGATAAACAAACAATCCTTGATTTCGCAGATAAAAAGAAAAAAGGTTTCGACCAAATGGCTTCCATGCATTTTAAATTAAGTGACAAGTACAAACTATTCTCTAACCTGGAGGATGCAATAGAGATTGTTATTTCTGTTCTTTTATGTGGTATTACTTTTATAGACTGTGAACGGTATTTTCATATTCCCTCGGATATATCAAGCCTTGCTATAGGGTTCGTCTCAATTTTTCTTTTTGCATTTACGCTAATCAAACAGACCTTAGGCCATAAAGAGCTATGTGAAAAACATCAGTTAGCAGGAAAAATGTACGCAAAGGCAAAGCTTGATCTTGCTACTAAAATTACGGAATGGAGTCTCAAGCCTGTAACTGATGAGATAGTGTTGTCCTATCTAGATGACCATTATACTACCCTGAACGATTTGCCACAAATTCCGGAAAAACACTTCGCCTATTTGAAGCATGCACATCAAACAAAAGTGGCATTTAGTAAATTCTTAGATAGACATCCAAACGACTTTTTGTGGGTATGTAGACTTAAATTCAGATTAGGAATTGAGCGTTGTACAAAACAGAAAAATCAATAAAAGTCGTAAGCATGCAATACCCACCCTCACATAATCATGACCACTAGTAAACTAGTGGTTTGCTCAGCCCCTAGAAGGGTCTTTTCTTGCCGACCCCTCTAAGGGGTACTGAGGGTTTATCATCGCATCACAATTACAGGCAGCCACTAAA
>JAFYLN010000068.1 GCA_017537045.1 Oscillospiraceae bacterium
AGGTGCCCCAAATCAAGGATTTGGGGCGGAGAGGGTTCGTTATTTTCCCTCTCAGTCAAAAATCGCTTCGATTTTTGACAGCTCTCCCAGAGGGAGAGCCAAGGGCTTCGCCGCCAACAGCCCGATAAACATCAATTTACAGCGCATAAAACCGGCGCGGTGCTTAGCTGCACCGCGCCGGATGTACTTACAGGGGGGCTTGTTTGATTTTGGAGAAGCGGCGGGGAAACCGGGCCGGGGTGGGTTTGACTTTGCGCAGGACAATAACGGAATGTATCGCGCCGTCAATGGTAAAATCCCGGATTTCTTCCACCTTCAGCCCCAATTGGGAAACGGCATTTTTCGCCTCCGCCAGTTCCTCCCGGGCGGCAGAGCCTTTCATCGCCAGCACCGCCCCGCCGACGCGGACATAGGGTGCCGTCAGCTCCAGCAGAACGTTCAGGCGGGCAACCGCACGGCTGGTGGCAAAATCATAGGTCTCGCGGCATTTCGCCACTTCCTCCTCCGCACGGGCGGTAACACAACGGGCGTTAGCCACGCCAAGCCGGGGAAGCACGGCCTCCAGCCAGTTCATCCGCTTGGCAAGGGAATCCAGCAGGGTGATCTTCGCTTCGGGGCAGGCAATGGACAGGGGCACACCGGGAAATCCCGCGCCGCAGCCCACATCGATCAGGGTCTTACCCTTCAAGTCCACCGTTGCCAGCACCGTCAGCGAGTCCAGCAGGTGCAGCTTTGCCACCTGCGTGTCCTCGGTGATGCCCGTCAGATTCATGACCTCATTCTGCTTGACCATGGCGGTGCCAAATTCGCACAGCTTGCGGCAGCGGTCTTCCTCCAGCTCGAGGCAGAGGGCAGGAAGGCCTTCGCGCAAGGTTTTCAGCATCAGTTCCATCAGCCCACGCCTCCGTCCGCAGATTGGGTGGGTTCGGGGACTTTCGCATTGACGATACCGCTGAGATCCACCTGATTTTCATCGAAGGGATCAAATTTTTCCTCCTGCTGGATCACGGTGGGCAGGATTTCCCGCTGATAATGCCAGCTGACCAGCAGGTCGGTCACTTCGCCATAGGAGCGCACACCGGAGCTGTCACCGCTGGCTTTCAGGTATGTGTCGTTGGCGGTGTTGGCAACCTTCGTCGCCGTTTTGCTGCGGCGGGAGGAGAAAAGGCGGTCATAGCTTTCCATATCGTGCTTCAGCTGCTCATTGACTTCACTGGCCACGCGGGCGGCAGCGGATGCACTTTCCATGGTATTGGCGCTGACAAGAGAATTATAGCAGTAACGGTAAGCCATGAAATAACCGGAATACTGATACTGTACATCTTCGTTTGCCATGCAGGCAAGGAAGCCGGCAAAATTAGCATCCCGCTCGGTGGCAATGCTCATGCGGTGCGCCATTTCGTGGCACATGGTAAAGGGCATGGAAACAGCAGGGATCTGGGGGTTGACCGCAGCTTCGCCGGTGATGCCCATGGTGACACCGGTGATGCCCATGGAGGTATACATATCCGCCCAGCCCAGTTCCTTAACGGGGAGGGTAGAGCCTGCAAAGACCGGATAGGAGAATTTATAGACCAGCGTATCAAAGCCGTTTTCAGCTTTTTGTGCCAGCGTGCCGAAATCATCGAAAGCCACATCGCCGTTTGTATCACGCTTGACCTGGGTCGCAAGAAAATTGGCCTTGTCACGGTAATAGATGGCCGAATCGGTCAGCTCCTGCACATCATAGCGGCGCACTTCCATACGGATATCATCGGCAAGGGGACCTGCGTGATAATTCAGGCCGAAGACCAGCGTATTCAGCAGGTAGATCACAGCCGCACCGGTCAGCGCCCAACCCAGCCAGCGTATAGGATTCCACTTCATGACGATCAGCAGCACGATGCTGACGATCAGCACGATGCCCAGCACCAGTGCGCCCATCTGCCACAGGCAGTACGGCACCGCAGAAGACCACCCGGCCAGAACATCCAGCACTGTGCGGGTCACATAGGGATAGACCATGTCCACCAGTTCTTCAAACCGGTCTGCCAGCTGCATCAGCGCCCACGTAATTGCGCCGATGATGCCGGCTGTCAAGAAACCAGTCCAGTATTTCAAAGGAAATCTCCTCCTTATGCACAAATAAAAGCATATAGCTTTTTATATTATAACACACTCAGCGCAGAAGGTACAGTCCCTAATTTTTTAATTTTTTGTTATGGCGGCCACTTTTTCCCGGAAAATACAAAAACACACCGGGAAAAGCGGATATTTTCCAAAATAATACTTGACTTTTCGAACCACTACCCATATAATAGACTGGTCTGCGAATGCAGACAATCCTTGCTCATGGCGCGACCATGGGCCAAAAGTCCAAAAGGAGGTGCAATCAACATGGCTAAGATCACCGGTAAGTATGAGGTGCTCTACATCATCGATCCCGCTCAGGGCGAAGAGGGCATCGCAGCACTTGTGGAAAAGTTCAAGGCAATGGTGGAGGCGGAGGGTACTCTGTCCAACATCGATGAGTGGGGCAAGCGTCGTCTGGCATACCCCATCAACGATCTGACCGAGGGCTACTACGTTCTGATGAACATGGAAACCAAGCCCGAGTTCCCCGCAGAGCTGGAGCGCGTGATGAAGATCACCGACGGCATCCTGCGCTGCCTGACCACTGCAGTGGAGGAGTAATTGTATGCTCAACCACATCACCATCATGGGTCGCCTGACCCGTGACCCCGAGCTTCGCCGTACCGGCAGCGGTATCGCCGTAGCCAGCTTCACTTTGGCTGTTGACCGCGATTTCGGCGGCAAAGACGGCGGTGAACGGGAAACAGACTTCATCGACTGCGTTGCTTGGCGTCAAACCGGAGAATTTGTCTCCAAGTATTTCACTAAGGGCCGCATGGCGGTGGTGTCTGGCCGGTTGCAGATCCGCAACTGGAACGACAAAGAGGGCAACAAGCGCCGTACT
>JAFYLN010000069.1 GCA_017537045.1 Oscillospiraceae bacterium
AGTGGCTGGGCGAGAGCGATGCCGATCCCTGGATCCCCCCCATGGTCGAGGATCTGAAGGAGCGTGGTCTGGCAGTTCAGTCTGAGGGTGCCTGGGTCGTGCCCGTGGCTGAGGAGTCCGACAAGAAGGAAATTCCTCCCATGATCCTGGTGAAGTCCGACGGCTCCGCCATCTACGCCACCACCGACCTGGCTACCATGGTGCAGCGTATGCACGACTGGAATCCCGACAAGATCCTGTACCTGACCGACAAGCGCCAGAGCCTGCACTTTGAGCAGGTCTTCCGCGCCGCCCGGAAGTCCGGCATCGTGGCTGAGACCACCGAGCTGGAGCATATTGGATTTGGCACCATGAACGGCAAGGACGGCAAGCCCTTCAAGACCCGCGAGGGCGGCGTCATGCGTCTGGAGCGGCTGATCGCCGAGCTGACCGACTTCGTCCGCGCCAAGGTCGTGGAGAACCAGATCGTCTCCGCCGACGAGGTGGATGCCACCACCGCCAAGATCGCCCTGGCCGCCCTGAAGTACGGCGACCTGAGCAACCAGCCCACCAAGGACTACATCTTCGATATGGATCGCTTCGCCTCCTTCGAGGGCAACACCGGTCCTTACATCGTCTACACCATCGTGCGCATCAAGTCCATCCTTGGCAAGTACGGTGCCTGGGAGAACCTGACCATCACCGAGCCCGCCAACGAGTTCGCCAAGGATCTGATGATCGCCATTACCAAGTTCGCCCCCGCCATGGAGTCCGCCCTGAAGGCCTCCGCCCCCAACCTGGTCTGCGCCTACATCTACGAGCTGGCCGGTGCGGTGAACAAGTTCTACCACGAGACCCGCATCCTCTCCGAGGAGGACGAGACCAGGAAGGCCGGCTACATCGCCCTGATCGGTCTGGCCAAGGAGATCCTCGAGCAGTGCATCAATATCCTGGGCTTCGCCGCCCCCGAGAAGATGTGATAAAAAGTGCTGAGTTCTGAGTTCTGAGTGCTGAATGATTGAAAAAAGCCCGCTGTGGAGTTTTCCACAGCGGGCTTTTTTTATAGAATACCCTTCGCGTAGGGGCGACCCTCGCGGTCGTCCCCCACACAGAAAAATTACTCCAGCCGGATCCGCGCCTGGGAGTAGCCGTCTCTCGTCTTGGTGACGATGATCTGCTTCTCGATGCGCTCCTTCAGCTCGGCCACATGGGAGATGATGCCAACCAATCGGTCGGTGCCGGAGAGGTTTGTGAGGGTGGCGATGGCCTGGCGCAGGGATTCCTCGTCCAGAGAGCCGAAGCCCTCGTCGACAAACATGGTGTCGAACCGGATGCCGCCGGACTGGCGCTGGATCATCTCGGAAAGTCCCAGTGCCAGGGACAGGGAGGCCTTGAAGCTCTCGCCGCCGGAGAGGGTGCGCACCGACCGGGCGGAACCGTTGTAATGGTCAATGACATCCAGCTCGAGGCCGGTGAGCCGTCTGCCGTCGGCAGCCTCGGTGTGGCGGATCAGCTCATACTGTCCGTCGGTCATCCGCAGCAGCCTTGTGTTGGCACAGGCGATGATCCGGTCGAAATAGGTGGTCTGGACGAAGGTCTCCAGCATCAGCCGCTCCTTACCGGAGAGTGCGCCGTTGGCGGTCTTCGCCAGGGGCTCCAGCCAGCGCAGCTTTGCCTCCAGAGCGGACAGCTCCCCGGCGGTGCGCTCGAGTCCCTCCCGCACCTGACGGTTCACACTGAGCCGTCCGCTGGCGGCGTTGCCGGTCTGGCGCAGGGCGGTCAGCTCCGCGCTCACCTGGGTCAGCTCCGCGTTGGCGGCATCGAAGTCGATGGGTTCCTGGGCTTCCAGTGCGGCCTGGGTGGCCTCGATTCTGCCCCGCAGGGCAGTGAGCTGGCTCTCCACCTGCCGGTGGTTCTCCTGGGCGGAGGCGATGGTCTTCTCCAGCATCGTCTGCCTCTGCTTCCGTACGCCGATCTCCCTCAGGAGGGCTTCCTCCTCCGGATAGGGCAGCGCCTCCCGGGCGGTCTGGATCTGCTCCCGCCGGGTCTGGACTGCTGCCTCCAGTGCGGCGGCAGTCTGGGCATCGGCGGTCTGTCGCTCGGTCAGCAGCCTGATCTGCTTTTCCAGACCGGGCATACCGGCCTCCAGGGTTTTCCGCCGCTGTTCCTTCGCGGAAAGCGCCATCCCCTCCCGGGTGGCTTCCTCCAGCTCTCTGCGGCACAGCTCCAGAGCATCCGCCATGGTCTGCTCCTCCGGCAGCAGCCGAGCCTTCGACTCAAGCCAGGCCTGTTCCATCTGCGCCCGCTCACCCTCCAGCCGTCCGGCCTTTGCGCTGGCGGTCTCCGCCTTTTTCCGGGCGGCGTCGGCTTTGTTCTGGGCGGCATCCACCGCATCCTGGGTGGGCGCATGGTCAGCCAGGGGCGCGGGGGCAGGATGCTCCACGGCGCCGCAGACGGGACAGGGCACGCCCTCGGTCAGAGCCGAGGCGAGGATGCCCGCCTGGGCATCCAGAAACGCCCGGTAAAGCCCCTGGTAGGTCTGCTGGGCATCGGCGGCAGTCTTCGCCGCAGCCAGGTATTCCCGCTGCGCCTGCTCCGTCCGGTTGCAGGCATCCCGATACCCATGCTCCTGCTTTTGCAGCGCGCTCAGCTCCCACTGCCGCTGGGTCAGCCGCTCCCGGTTCTGGCCGTTCTGAGCCAGCGCCAGGGGCACATCCTTCAGCTCCTCCAGCTCCGCCGCGGCGAGCTGCTGCTGCTCTCTGGCTTTTTTCAGGTCAGCCTCATTCTTTTCGGCTGTTCCCCGCAGGGTCGCAAGCTTGATGTTGTCCCCGCTCTGGCTCTTGAGCATGGCAGCCAGCTCCGCATATCTGGGGCGCACAGCCTCCAGCGCGGCGGTCTCATTGGTCAGCGCCTTCACCTCCGGAATCAGCGGACGGCAGTCCTCCAGCGCCTGCTCCGCCGCGGCAAGCTGTACCGCTCCCCTGCCCTCGGACTGGCGCATATCCTCCAGAAGCTTGCGCTGCTTCTGCTGATTTTTTGCCCGCTCCGTCAGCGCGGCCAGATCGGTGCTCCGGGCTTCCAATGCGCCGATCTTCTCCGACAGCCCCTGGATCAATGCTTCATCCGCCGCCAGAGATTCCTCCAGGATCCGCTGCACCTCGTCCATGGGCAGACCCCGGATCTCCATCTCCTCCACCGTGCGCAGCATCCCGGCATACTGCTCCTGGCTCTGGCGCAGCTCCCGCCACCGCTGCTCCGCGGCGCGGTTCTCCACACCCAGACGATCCTGGAGCACCTTATATTTGTCCGTATCAAAAATTTTCCGGAAGATCTTCACCCGATCCTCGGTCTTCGCCAGCAGCAGCTGCTGGAAATCGCCCTGGGCGATCATGGCGATGGAGGAAAAATGCTCCTTGCCCACGCCCAGGATCTCGGTGATCTGGGCGGTGACCTGCTTTTCCTTGGTGATCACGGAGCCGTCGGGCAGATGGAGCTGGGCATCGGGCTTCTGCTCCACCATGGTGCTGCCCCGCTTGGCGGGACGCAGGTAGCCGGGGTTCCGGCGAACGGTATAGGTCTGCCCGTGGCAGGAAAATTCCAGCTCCACGAAGGTGGGGGTCTCCGGGGCGGCATACTTGGAGCGGAAGAGGTCAGAGTTGTCCCTTGCGCCGCCGCTGGCCTTGCCGTAGAGGGCATAGCAGATGGCGTCAAAAATCGTTGTCTTGCCCGCGCCGGTATCGCCGGTGATCAGGTACAGTCCGCCGGTACCCAGGGATGCAAGATCCAGCACGCACTCCCCCGCGTAGGGTCCGAAGGCGGATATGGTCAGCTTCAGCGGTCTCATGCTTCCTCCTTCCAGATCGATTCGATCAGTCCCGTCAGGTATTTGCGCTGGTCATCCCCCAGCTCACGGTTGTTCTGCTTTTCATACAGCAGTCCAAAGAGCTCCAGGGGCGAGGTCTCGGGCATGATCTCCGCCTCCAGGGGATTCTGCCGTGTCCGGGTTCGCTCGTTGTCATAGCTGAGCTTCATGATGTAGGGGTACACCGTCCGCATCCGTCCCAGCGCCTCGGGCACATCCTCCTCGTCGGTGAGGGTGATGTGCAGATAGCTCTCCGGCAGATCGGTTCCATAGTAGAAGGAGCGGCTCATCAGCTCCTCATAAGTGCCCCGGATCTGCTTCAGATCCCGCAGGGGCTTCAGCTCCCGGGTGGTGATGGTCAGGCTTCCCTTCTCCTGAAGCTGCACAAAGGTCACGCTCTTATGGTGATTGGCCTCGGAGAAGGAATATTTGAGCATGGTGCCGCAGTAGCGGATGTGATCTCCGCCCGCCCGCTGGGCGCCGTGGAGGTGACCCAGAGCCACATAATCAAAGCCCGCGAACACCTCGGCATCCACATTGTCGCTGCCGCCGATGCTCACTTCCTCGCTTTCGCACCGCTCGGAGCCGGTGACGAACTGGTGCGCCAGGAGCACATGGCGGTTTCCGTCCGCCCGGTCAATGGCGGACAGTCCCACCCGGGCGGCATCGGTATAGCTCTCGATGACCTCCTCCGGGTAAAAGCGGCGCACCTGCACAGGCTTCAGGAAGGGCAGCAGATGGATGCACACCGTGCCGAACTCGTCCTGCTGCCGAATCGTGGTCACCGTGCCGTCATAGACCGGGGACAGGTAGACCCCCGCCCGCTCCAGAAGCCGCCCGCCGAAGGCCAGCCGCTCGGCGGAATCGTGGTTGCCGCTGATGATGTACACCGGACAGCACTGCGCCAGCCGGGAGAGGAACCAGTCAAAGAGCTCCACCGCCTCGGCCGAGGGCACGGTCTTGTCATAAATGTCGCCACAGAGCAGCGCCCCATCAGGCTTCTCCTCCGCCGCCAGCATCAAAATCTGCTCCAGCACATGGCGCTGGTCGGCGATCATGGTAAATCCATTGACCCGCTTACCCAGATGCAGGTCGGATAAATGCATCAGTTTCATCTCATTCGATCCCCGTCAGGTCAAAATTGTCCAGATAGTCCTTGGCCTTGACCGCGATCTCCTTCAGGCACTCGGGGTCGAAGGGGCTGCGCAGTCCGGCAGAGGCCAGCAGATTGGTGAAGACCATGCTGCCACCGAGCCTGGTGTAGTCCATGTAGGTCTTCCAGGCGGCATCCCGGTTTTCCCGGAGCATCGCCCAGAACTGCAGCGCCACAGTCTGCGCCAGACAGTAGTCGATATAATAGAAGGGGCGCTTATAGATGTGCGCCTGCCGCTGCCAGGCCTTGCCCTCGCCGTAGAAGGGAATGTCGTCCGGGCGCACCCAGGGCATATACAGCCCCATCAGCTCCTGCCAGACCATGTGCCGCTCCTTGGGGCCGAACTCGGGATACTCGTAGATGACATGCTGGAAATGATCCACCATGGTGCCGTAGGGGATGAAGCACAGCCGCTCCGCCAGATGGGTATAGCGGAACTTGTCGCCATCGGCGCCGAAGAAATCCTCCGCCCAGTCCTCGGCAAAGAATTCCATGGCCATGGAGTGGACCTCGCAGCCCTCCAGGCTGGGGGTCATGCTCTCGGAGGGCACCCGATCCCGGTTGACATAGAAGGCAAAGGCATGTCCCGCCTCATGGGTGATGACCTTGACATCATGGGCAGTTCCGTTAAAATTGGCAAAGATGAAGGGAGACTTTGCGGTGTAGACACCGGTGCAGTAGCCGCCCATGGCCTTGCCGGGTCTGCTCTGAACGTCCATCATCTCCCCCGCCATCATGCCGTTCCAGAATTCCTTCGTCTCGGGACTCAGCTCGGAATAGAACTTGGTTCCGGCGGCCAGTACCGCATCCGCATCGCCCACGGGCCTGGGGTTGCCGCTGCGGAAGGCCAGATCCTTGTCCGCAAAGCTCAGGGGGAATTCGAAGCCCATCCGCTTGGCCTGCTCCATGTAAATGCGCTTGCACAGGGGCACCACATAGTCCTGGACGGCCTTGCGGAAGGTCTCCACGTCCTTCTCGGTGTAGCAGTTGCGCTGCATCCGGTCATAGCCCAGAGGGGTGTAGCTCTTGTGGCCGAGCTTGAGGGCCATGCCGTGGCGCAGCGCCACCAGCTCGTCATAGATGGCATCCAACTCCTTGCCGTTTTCCTTGAACCACTTGCCCTCGGCCTTCCAGGCGGCGCGGCGCTTTTCGTCATCGGTGCTCAGCTTGTAAGGCTCCATCTGGGAGATGGTACAGGTTTTGCCGTCAAAGGGGATCTGGGCGGAGGCGATGAGCTTGGTGTATCGGCTGACCAGCTCGTTCTCCTTCTGCAGATCCTCCACGATCTCGGGCTTGAAGGTGCGGTTTGCCAGCTCCGCGTTCAGCAGCGCCACTTCGCCGTACTTCTCCTCCAGCTTTCCCCGGAAGGGGCTGCGGAGCAGCGCATCCGTCCAGGCCTGCTTCAGGGGCTGCACTTTGGGCAGCTCCCGGTTGTAGAATTTCATCTCGCCGTCATAGAATTCGTTCCGGGTGTCAATGTCCCGGCGGATCTGCGCCACCGTGCGCATGGTGCGGATCGTCCGGCCATCCAGATCGTTCATGGCAAGAAATGCCGCTTCCGCCTCCTCAAAGCTCCGAGCCCCGCACAGCCGCTCCGTCAGCGCCGCCAGCTCCGCCTTCAGCGCATCCAGATCGATGCGCTCATATTGGATCTCAGAAAAAGTCATGTTGATCTCCTCCATCGTAATGTTATCTGCCCCCAGTATATCACAATTCCGCAAAATTGGAAGCACCCAAACGCCCCACTCCCCCGCCTAAATCAACCCCGATAAAAAACTTTCCCATTTTCGAAAAAGTGCTTGACAAACCACAGCCCCTGTGTTACTATATCTGAGCACTGAGGTGCGCAACCAAATATCGCGGAGTAGAGCAGTTGGAAGCTCGTCGGGCTCATAACCCGGAGGTCGTAGGTTCGAGTCCTGCCTCCGCAACCATAAAAAGTCCTGAAATCGTAAGATTTCAGGACTTTTTCTTGCTTTTTAGGGGCTGAAAAGTTCGGGGAGAAATTCTGCGAATCTGTGAAAAACGATCTGACCCATATTCTGACCCATAATAGGATAGCACCTAGTGGACTGAGAGTCCTATTTTGAAGGAGTATCGACATACCTTGACATTTATGGTATACTTTAAATATATTACAATAAAGGGGTATGGGCTATGATTACTTCTCCTATAAATAGCGCTAATCGACAGGCAATAGAGAACTCTTTTTCAGCTTTAGAGAAAGTGCTTGATGCTGATGTTATGGTTTATTACGGGGAGCTAATTGATGGCGTTGAAGCAGATGTCAAACAGATAATTGAGCAAATCTGTCATGATGGAAAGAAACACGACACATTGTACATTCTTTTAACCACACCCGGTGGTAGCTTGAATCCGGTTAAACGCATGGTGAATATTTTCCGAAATTTCTATGCGGAAGTTAACTTTATTATCCCGGATTATGCATATAGTGCAGGTACCGTAATGTGCTGTAGTGGCGATAAAATATTT
The DNA here is from genome assembly GCA_017537045.1 of Oscillospiraceae bacterium. The sequence continues at coordinate 7,488 of JAFYLN010000069.1, forward strand.
ATGGACTACTATAGTGTTCTGGGACCTATCGATCCCCAGGTTAGAAACAAGGATGGGAAATTCGTTGCAGCATTGGGATATTTGGATAAAATTAATGAATTGATCCAAAAGGCAAAGAATAACGAACTCACTAATGCAGAGTTTATTATTTTGAAGGACTTTGATTTGGCAGAACTCCGTGCGTACGAACAAGCACGCGATTTGGCGGTTGATTTGCTTGTCGAATGGTTACCCAAATATAAGTTTAAGAATTGGAGTATCCATCAATCTTCACAAAATCCTGTTACGATTGAAGAAAAGAAAAACAGAGCACTGGAAATTGCACAGAATCTTAGCGACAATAAAGAATGGAAATCGCATGGCCGTCCTATAAGTCGTGAGGAATTGGGCAGACTAAAACTGCAAATTGATCATATTGAAGACAATGCTGATGCATATGCTGCAGTTACGGCATACCATGAACTTATGATAGATTATGTTAGAAAGTACAATATGCAAAGATTTATTCAGACAAGGGGGTTCTTGTAATGTCAATTTGTGATGAAATACAAAAGCTAGTAGCAGACAGAGAATCTACTTTGTTTGATGCTAGTGTGTGTGAAATGTATGAGGAGGCAAGTAAGTCCTTCCAAGAGTTGGTAGACAAAGGATTCGCGTATAAGCGGGGATATCAATTGCTACCTATCGAAAGTACAGTTTGTAACAATGTGGATTTTAATGTTAGTCGCACATAATGTTACATTATAGGAACATTATTGTGATACAATGCCGAATAAAACCTCTCCCATGCCAATCGACATAGGGAGAGGTTTTCTTTGTTTATGGTGTACCATTTTTTGAACTGTGATTTTTGGTGTTAATGAGCGTCAATATATTGACGCTCGACAAAATGTGTTGTATAATTACAGAAAACATACGATCGGTATTTATGTGATTTTTGGTATAGGAGGAAAATATGTACGATCTTACTGGATTTGAACATTGGCTAGATGCTAATTTTACATACACAAAAGAGACCAAAAGCAATATTGTTTCTCGCCTGCGCCGTGCAGATAAAATGCTTGCTGTGGTAAATGAACCGGTGTATCTGTTTAATCTTTCACAATGCAGCGAATTTACAGAACTGTCGGTTACAGTGAAATCCCAAATTCGCAGAGCTGTCAAGCTGTATAGCCAATATTTAGAAAACGAGGGACAGAACGCCAATGAGTAAACACAGAATTAAAGCGGTCTCTCTGTTTGCTAATGTTGGCATTGCAGAGACCTACTTGAGCGAGATCGGCATCGATGTTATTGTAGCCAACGAGATTGATCCTCGGAGAGTTGCACTCTATAGACATCTTTATCCAGAAACGAAGATGATTGAGGGTGATATTACTTCGCCTGACATCAAGGACCAGATTGTTACTTATGCCACAGAGAACGGCGTGGAGCTGCTTCTGGCGACGCCGCCTTGTCAGGGAATGAGCACGGCTGGTAAAATGGATAAATGGGATGTGCGAAACACCCTGATTTGTCATGCGATCGAAATGGTCAAACGCATTCGTCCCAAGTATGTGTTTTTGGAAAATGTTCCGCAGCAGCTTACTACCAAGATCAAATACAACGGCGAAATTATGCGGATTCCGGACTATGTTCGTGCAGAACTGGAAAGCGACTATCAGTTCAATGACGAAATGAAGATTGAAGCATCGGATTATGGTGTACCGCAGTACCGAGAGAGAGCAATTATGCTTCTGGTTCGAAAAGATTTAGGATTCAAGTGGGCTTTTCCCGAGAAAACAGGTGCTGTTACATTAGAACAGGCGCTTGGTAATCTTCCTTCCCTTGATCCTGAAATTTATGATGTTTCTTACGAAGAAATGATCCGTCTGCAGCCCGAGTATGAGGAAAAGAAGCGCCGGGGCGCAGAGGTTTCTCCTTGGCATTATCCGCCGAAACATATTTATCGGCAGGTTGTTAGCATGATGCACACTCCGACGGGGCAAACAGCATTCGATAATATCGACAAATATAAGCCCCGCAAGAAAAATGGAGACCTTGTTACTGGTTTCCGAAATACGTATAAGCGGCAGCATTGGGATCGGCCAGGAACAACGGTGACGATGTATAGCCGGGAAATCAGTTCTCAGGGTAATGTTCATCCAGGTCGGTTGATTGGCACAGATGAGGAAGGCTTGCCTATTTATTCTGACGCAAGAGTCATGTCCATCTACGAGTTGATGATCATGTCCTCCTTGCCGGGTGATTGGAATATCCCTATAGGAACTTCTGATCATTTTATTAGATGTGTAATCGGCGAGGGTATTCCCCCGCTGTTGGTTAAGAAAATAATGGAAAACTTAATGGTGAATATAGATGAGTAAACTTACAGGCTTGTCGCTGTTCTCCAATGTCGGTGTAGCCGAAGCATATTTTAAGCAAATCGGTGTTGATATCGTATTGGCAAACGAACTTCTGCCGGAACGGGCACGGTTCTATGCTGATGTTTACAATCACACGGAAATGATTTGCGGAGATATTTGCGATGAAACGATCAGAACCGGTATTGTAGACCGTGCTATTGAAAAGAATGTCAATTTCATAATTGCGACACCCCCTTGCCAGGGCATGAGTAAGCTGGGATCTATGAATCCCCATGATGCGAGAAATCAGCTGATCTACTATGCGGTTGATGTTATTAAGCGCGTTCGACCCAAGTTTGTTCTGTTGGAGAATGTCCCCCAGACCCTGATCACAAAGATTGTGGTCGATGGGGAAGAAATGCTGATTCCGGAGTATCTCAAACGCGAGCTAGGTGACTACTATGAGTTTAACACAGATCCTCGTGTTAAGGCTATGGATCATGGTGTCCCTCAGATGAGACCGAGATGCATTTTCTTGCTTACTGCCAAGAATACCGGGATTCACTGGGAATTCCCCAAGGTTGAAGAAAAGCTAGTTACAATGGAAGATGCTATTGGTCATCTCCCTTCTGTAGATCCTGTAGTGCGTGAAGGTATGGATCACACTCTTGCACTGTTCCCGGATTTCGAGAAGAAAAAGGAAGCTGCAGCGAAGGTTTCAAAATGGCACTTCCCTCCGACACACAATCGGCGCCATGTAGAATGGATGATGCACACACCCTCTGGTACTTCTGCGATCTACAATGAAGTTCATTATCCCCAAAAGCCGGACGGAAAGAAAATTGTTGCTCATGAGAATCAGTACCGGCGTCATGCATGGGAAAAGCCGTGCAGAACAATCACGCAGAATAATGGTGTTCTTAGTTCGCTGTGTTGTGTGCATCCTGGTAGACCTTACCAAACGGCGGACGGCAAGACACTTTATTCCGACCCACGAGTATTGACGATCTACGAGCTGCTACTGGTGTCGTCTTTGCCGGCAGATTGGCCTATCCCTGATTGGGCAAACGAAAGCCTTATCCGCCATGTAATTGGTGAAGGTATCCCGCCACTACTAGTAAAGAAAATCATGGTTGAACTACTCAACCAGATTTGATTGGAGGAAATCATGGGTAAAATCATAATTCCGAAAAATACTGCTACTCCCGATGAAGTTATGGGCGCATTGCAAATCTATTACGATGCTAATGATTGGTTGACCAATGCGGACTTTCGAAACACATATAAAGAGAGATACGGTATTCTGGGAGATGACACGGATCTATCTGCGTACACGGCAAAGGTAGAGATTGGTTCCTACTATGGATTTGTTGAATGGCAGAATATCAAAAAATCTCAATCTCCCCGCAGAATTACTGCTCGTGGCAGACAGTTTTTGGAACACTACAATGCTGGTGCTACTGATGCAATCCACGAAGACATTATGTGTTCCCTGGAAGAAGTAATATTTGGCCGCAATAATTTTGCGTGCCAGTCCAGTGATTCCGACATAGATCCGCCTGCACTGTTTTTGAGAGCAACAATCGACTTGGGGTATCTTACAAATACAGAGTTTGCACATCTTGTGTATCGCATGGAGTATGATGCTAAGCATTATACAGAAATGATCCGAGAGATCAAGGCATATCGGGATCGCGACGAAGCAATTAAACTGCCTGACGATGGAAAGAAGTACAAGGATCCCAAACCTATTCTTATGCTTGAACGGTGGGGTGTTTTATCATCCGCTCAGGTTGGCAATTCCAAGAGGCTGAGCATCAGCGCAGCATTCCTTGCTAAGTATCAACAGAGACTGCGTAACCTGAAAATTTACAACATCGATAAGAATGTCAGTGCAGATGTTGAAGCTGACCAGGGTGAAACAGAGGCTGCAAGCGACAACGAGCAGCGCTTTAGAGCATGGTTCGCTACGCAAAAGACGGTCTATGGAAAACCGCCTACGGCCAGTGCTATTTATAATAACTGTGCGGCACTGAAAAAAGTGTGCGAGCTGATGGACATAGAAGAATATCCAGACATGGAGAGCTTGTTCGAGATTACAGACCTCGAAGCATTCCAGAGTGTGAAGCAGTACATCAAATCGCATCCTGACTATCAGGAAATCAACAAGGCTTGCTACAACAAGTTCCTGAGTACCGGATTAAACTGGTATGAGAAATTCCTGGTGTATTTGATGGAGGAGGAAGAGGTGGCGGAGACACCCGATCCTTATCTCAAGAAGGATTTCCTGGAAGATGTATTTCTTACGGAAGAAGAGTACGATGAACTGGTTGCACTTCTGCTGTACAAGAAAAATGTAATTTTGCAGGGCGCACCAGGTGTCGGTAAAACTTTCCTTGCCAAGCGGCTGGCTTATTCCATTATGGGTGTTGCATCTAAGCATCATGTGGAAATGGTACAGTTTCATCAGAATTACAGTTATGAAGACTTTATTATGGGCTACAAGCCCGCTGGAGACAGCTTCGAACTGAAGGAAGGCGTGTTTTACAGCTTCTGTAAAAAAGCTGAGCAGAAGCCGGAAGAGAAGTACTTCTTCATCATCGATGAAATTAACCGCGGTAATTTGAGCAAGGTCTTTGGTGAATTGATGCTGTTGATTGAAAATGACAAGCGCGGTGAACAGGTCACCTTGGCCTATCGCAATGAGAAATTTACTGTTCCCGCAAATGTTTATATCATCGGCATGATGAATACGGCAGACCGCAGCTTGGCTTTGATGGACTATGCGCTGCGCAGAAGATTCAGCTTCTTTGAGGTTGTGCCGGCGTTCAAGCGCACGAAGTTTGTCGATCATGTAACTGCGTTGATCGGTGATGTTGACACAGTGAATATGCTGAATGACCGTTTGTATGCGCTGAATGAGATCATTGCCGACGAGGACAAGTCCGGTCTTGGCAAGGGTTTCTGTATTGGTCACAGTTATTTCTGCACCAAGCCGGTTGCAGGCCAGACTCCTGATCAGTGGTATAGGACTATCATCAAGTTCGAAATCAGCCCCTTACTGGATGAATACTGGTGGGACGACAAGGACAAGGCCAACGAGTGTAAAAAAGAATTGCTGGGAGAGTAATTCTCATGAGTGAACAAAAGCTACCCATTCCAATTAAAAATATATTCTATATGCTGTGTTACGCATGGAATATTCTGTCTATTAAGGGAGAGATCGAAGTTGATGAGGATGACTTCGGTGATGCATATAACCTTCTTGCCAGAATTTTTACATTCGGATTGGGTAAGCTTATCCGCTCCGGTTTCCATCGCTCGTATATAGAAGAGACGGAACTGCTGCCTACGGTAAGAGGTCGGATCAACATCGGCGGCAGTATCCGTGCGCGTATGGCTCGGCAGCAGAAAATGGAATGCACATACGATGAGTATTCCAGGAATGATTGCTTTAATCAAATCCTGAAATATACGATCGATGCACTTATGAAGAATCCTGAGATCGACAAGAAGATCAAAAAGGATTTGAAAAAGATGCAGGTGTATTTCTCAGGAATTGATTCAACGGCTCCGACAAAAGATGTTCGCCGCGGATTGATTTTCAATCGAAATAATACCACCTATAAGATGCTGATCCACGTTGCTATTATGCTGTATGACAACACAATGGTAAACGAGGAGGACGGCAAGAATGCATTTGCAGACTTCTTCCGGGACGGTCAGATGGAACGAGTATATGAGATGTTTATTCTCAATTTCTATGCGCTGCACCTGAATTCGGCACAGTATCGGGTCCATGCGCCCAAAATCACATGGAATATGGAAGAAGATGCAGAGGATCGATATGGCGGATTGGTGGATATTGTAATGAATCCTTCTGATCGCCGGACGGATATTGTAATCGAGAATAAGGTCACCAAGAAACAACTGATCCTTGATGCAAAGTATTATCAAGAAACCCTTGTGCGTGGCTATCGGGATTCTGCCATTGCCCGATTCCGCAGAAACCATATTGATCAGGTTCGTGGTTATGTGCTGGATAGCAAGTACCCAGGAAAGAAATTGGGCGCTTTGGTGTATCCGACGGTTAAGGATGATTTTCCAAGACCGCAGATGGCACCAATGCAAGGCTCCCTTGTGCTGTTCAAAACATTGAATCTGAATAAGGATTGGCGGGATATTGAACAGGATTTGTTAGCATTTGTACCGCTGCTTGAGCAAGTTTTGGATCAACAGCGGAATTAACCACTTAGGAGGTGTCCGTCTTGGTGAGTCAACCAACTGTTGTTAGTTTGTTCGCCGGAATTGGCGGGATCTGCCTTGGCTTCAAACAAGCTGGTTTTGAAATCGTGTGGGCTAACGAGAAAGATGCTGCAGCCTGTCGAACATATCGCTACAATTTTGGTGGCGAGTACCTGGTTGAAGGGGATATACGTAAACTTGATATGGCTCAGCTACCTCGTGCTGATGTACTTGCAGCGGGTTTCCCGTGCCAATCATTTTCGGTGGCGGGACTAAAAAAGGGATTTGCCGACACGAGAGGTCAGTTGTTTTTTGAGGTGATTCGCGCTATTGAGGAGATCCAACCTCCGGTAGTGTTTTTAGAAAATGTTGAAAACCTGATGGAACACGATGGGGGAAGAACTTTTCAAGTGATTTATTCTTCCCTTGTTGAGCATGGCTATATCCTGCGGTATCAACCAATGGCTACCCATGAATATGCGAATATTCCACAGACACGGCGCAGGGTTTACATTGTGGCATTTCGGGATTATGCGATGTGTCAGAAGTTCCAATTTCCAGTTCCTGTACCATTAACGGCAGATATTCATGCATTTCTTGATCGAGAAACAGAGCAACATGAGATCTACTATTATCGCACCGGGACACCATTTGACGAATATATCCGAAGCCATGCCACGGATATGGATGGCTTATACCGGGTTTTTGATGGTGTAATTAAAAAGTATTCATTAGGAAAATGTCCGACATTGACAGCTTCCATGAGTGCGCCGCGAAATGCCACTGTGCTAAGAGACAATTGGGGTGTTCGGCGGCTGACCTTACGGGAATCTCTGCGATTCCAAGGTTTTCCGCAGGAGTTCTATTTCCCCAATACGATTAAGCTGGAGGATGCGTATAAGCAAATAGGAAATTCTGTTACGGTTCCGGTGGTCAAAGCTATAGCAGCGAACATTAAAGCGGTTCTCTATAATGGATAAAAGATTTGCGGTACGCTCTCCGGCGCACCGCAATTTTTATAGGCTGAGTATATTTCCCATAGTCTGAGCGGCTTCTTTCTGCGCTGTTGTTGTGACATGGGCATAGGTATCCAGGGTGAAGCCGGCGGAGAAGTGACCCAGCATACCACTGACCGTCTTGATATCCACTCCGTTCTGCAGTGCGATGGTAGCAAAGGTGTGGCGGAGGTCGTGAAATCTGACCTTCGGGATTCCTGCTCTTTCAAGAACCCGCTTCAGCATATTGTTGACGCTGTCTGGGGAGATAGGCCCACCGTTGGGCGAGGGAAACACATAGGTGTCATTGGTCTTGCGCTTCTGCTCCCGCAGGACTTCGATTGCCTGGGGCGAGATGCTGACTGCCCGGTAGGAGTTTTTGGTTTTCAACGGTGCTTCTACGATCTGACCGTCTACTCTAGCTACCTGCCGCCGCACCTTGATGATGCCATTCTTCCAGTCAATGTCCGTCCATTTCAGCCCCAGCAGTTCTCCACGGCGCAGGCCGGTTGCCAGCTCAATATAGTACATTTCGTAGACACCGGTGGCTTTCGCTTCCTGAAGGAATGCTTGGAGCTGCTCTGACGGGATGGTCTGCATCTCCTTGTGTTCCAGTTTGGGAAGTGCTACAGCCTTGCACGGATTCTCTGAGATGATCTTCTGTGCCACGGCGAAGTCCATGGCAGAGGAGATGACCTGATTGATGTTCCGCACCGTCTTGGCGGACAAGCCTTTCGGCTGATGTTCCGCTTCGATCCGCTCCACCCGGCCTTTGTTCATCAGCTTGCGGTACAGTTTTTGAAGATCCATAGTGCTCAGTTTCTCCAATGGGATGTTGCCGATGTTTGGTGCGATGTGGTGGTCGATGTAACCGCGATAAGTCTGATGGCTGGACGGCCTGACTTTAATTTTGCAGACATTCTCAAACCACTCATCCATCCACATCTCTACGGTGTACTTGCCGGTTCGGGTGAAGTCCACTTTCTTGGCTTCTTCCAAAGCCTTTTTCAGTTTTTCTTTTACCTCGGCTTGTGTCTTGCCAAGGACATTTTTGAAGATCTGCTTGCCGGTTTCCGGATCGGTACCGGCAGTAAATCTACCTTCCCAACGGCCATCTTTCCGCTTGCGGATATTGCCTTCGCCGTTGGCTCTGCGTTTTGCCATGCTATCAACTCCTTTCGTAGCGCACACAATACTACATGTTTTTGATAATAGCTAGTCACGAAATCTACCAAATGTATTTTGTCTATAAGAGGCTAAAACTGCCCTAAAATTCAAAAGGCGCCAGATTAATCGTTGTGGCACTAAGCAAATCCTGATTTTGGGCGCCAAGGGGTCAAAACAGAGTGCAAAAAGGCGCCAAAATTTTGCGAAGAGTGCAATTCCGAAAAAGTTTTGGGAGGCTAAGAGAAATCCCGCCCGGCATTGCCGGACGGTGGGCTTGAGGTGGTGCAAAAGGCACCACCTCTTATTCCTGCAATCTTTTCGCAACAGCTGGTAAGCCCCAGAATCAATCTCCTCTGGTGAAAATATCAGGTCGATTCCAGTCCTTCGATGATTTAAGCAGCGGCTTCTGTCTGCTCGTCGATCCATGCGAGAAACTTATCTCTGGGCACCAGAATGCGAGTGCCAATCTTCATATGAGGGAATCCCTTGGATCGAACTAACTCGTAGGCTGCGGCTCTGGAGATTCCCAAGACTTCACTTACTTCTGGTGCGGTCAAGGTCAGCGGCAGATCCTGGTAGCTTTTGTATTTGCTCTCTCTCAAATCAATTCTCCTTTCTTAATAGATTTTGAGGCCGGTTCAAGCCAAACCTGTGGCGGACACGGGGTGAATGTGACGATGGAGGGATTACTGCTTTGTTCAAAAGAAAAGGGCACACATCGGCAACAGCTGGCTTACCTTTCTCACCATACTATTAGGACAAAACTCGCAAAAAACGGCACGGTGAATTTTGGCGCAGATGAAAAATCAGCATCATGCCCAAATTGCAAACACAGATTATAGTAAAAACACCGCGCCGAATAGCAATTCGACACGGTATTTCGCTTTGGTTGTTGCGCTGATTACTGAGTTCGCAACTTCGCACGCATTTTTTGGCATCTGGGATTTACGAACTGAGGAACCGAAAAATGCGAGCTTATCTTTGATTATGGCAGTATCATTTTTGACATTAATGACAGTTGCAATTTTGAGGAAGCCAAGTTAACATACCCAAAATTTCAAAGGAGGTATGTTAATATGAATCCCTATTTTGAGAAACTGAAAGCGCAAATCAATGTGAATCCGCCTAATTTTGGAGACGGTGAATCTGTTCTGACCATGATATACGAGTGCTACAACGAAAACAATCCATATGACAATGAGCAGATCCGCGCAGACTTCCATGAACTCTATCAGCAGATGAATGGTATGCCACTCCGGGAGATAGATCAGATTATCTATCCGGTTTGCAGACTTTGCCGGGATCATGAGAGGGCGGGATTCGTTGAAGGAATTCGCCTGGGTGTTCTCTTGGCGCAGGAACTCAGTGAGGTGGAGCTATGAGCGAGATTGCCAATCGGCTGAACACATACATCCAAAGTCATCCTTTTGATTCTGGAGACAGCGGTTGTGAAACAGTTCTGGAACAGTTGTATCAGGCCTACGCGGAATCCCATGAGAGTGATCCAGTAGAGATTGGTGAGGGCTTTAAGGAATTGGATGATTTCCTTTGTTCCTTGCCGTTGGATGACAACAATGCCGTATTCACTCTCTGTTGTCGACTGTGCAGCGCCTATGAACGAAAAGCTTTTCTGGATGGGCTACAATACGGTGCGTATTTGATAAATGAATTGAAATAAGATAGTTGCCGCCGGGTGTTATCTGTTGATGCCATCTGGCGGCACTTTTTCGGTGAGAAAAGACTTGTAATTTCTGAAAGCTATGCTACAATCACGACACCTTGGGGTGGGATCTGTGTTCTCTCCGGGTGAGGGAAAATAATCTGACCCATGTTTTTGACCCATGTTGGAACTGGGGCAGGAGATTACCGGCAGAGGAAGAAAAACTCCCGGCACAGGCGGATGGCTCGAAAACAGGGCGTAAAAACCTCTTGAAAACCTGGTCAGCGCAACCCACGGAAAAGTGAATCCAAAGTGGTCTTGAATGTGTCATAAGCCCAAATTCGGCGGTGAAAGCTGTCTTATTGGCTGACCCATAGCAAGGCCACTTTTTTAACCCATGTTTTGACCCATACGGGATCATCACGCAGTGGACGGGGCAGATTTCAGCGGATTGCGGTCGGTGGCAAACGCCGCCGAAAGGCTCTAAAATGCTGATTATTTGCGTAGGAAGTTATGTAAACCGCAGCTCATAACCCGGAGGTCGTAGGTTCGAGTCCTGCCTCCGCAACCATAACTGGACGAAACTATGATAGAATGTCGTGGTTTCGTCCGTTTTTTTATCTCTAGGGGCAGGACAAACCGAAAATGCAGAAAATCGCCACCCTGGGAGAGAGTATCCCCGTGGTGGCGATTATTTTTATTTTTCCTCCGGATTGGGAGCAATAAATCGTGCAACGAGAAATTATTATTTCAGCGAACAGCAAATAATTTCACGAGATGGACTATCCAGGGTGCAGAACGTGCATGATCTATAAGAGAAATTTGCTCATGTTTTTTGGATGCCGAATTATCACAAAACACGGCCGCCCTCTGTGGAAATGGCTGTGATTGTTTTATAAAAATTTTTCCAGGCGGTAGCACCGATCGGGATATAGGTCTTTGATGCCACCTTTGTAAGCATAGCCGAATTTGAGGTAAAAGTCCCGACCAGTGATGGAGGCCGGAAGATCGATCCGTTTTGATCGCAGGGCATATTCGTCCGCTTCCAGTGTTTCTATGATCTTGCGTCCGATACCTCTGCCCTGATACTCCGGCAAAACAAAAATCGTCAGCAGAAAGCATTCATCCAGTCGGCCCTCATAGGGCGCGACTCCGCCGCAGGCAACGATCTGATTGCCGTCGCAGAATACATAAAAATGGGACCATCCCGCTCGCACAAGCACCTTTTCCGGAGTGAATAGGGTGCAGTGGTTCTCAATATATTCCGCCCCGTAATCCCGGATATTGGTGGTTCGCAG
>JAFYLN010000070.1 GCA_017537045.1 Oscillospiraceae bacterium
AGTATCCGATTATCTCCTTGGAAGACGGTATGGCAGAAACAGACTGGACAGGTTGGGATATGCTGACCAAGGCATTGGGTAGCCGGCTGCAGTTGGTTGGTGACGACCTATTTGTAACCAACACCAAGCGGCTGGCAGAGGGTATTGATAAAGGTATCGCTAACTCCATCTTGGTAAAGGTCAACCAGATTGGTACACTGACCGAGACACTGGAAGCCATCGCCATGGCAAACCGTGCTGGCTACACGGCCATCATCTCCCATCGTTCCGGTGAGACAGAGGACACCACTATTGCAGACCTTGCTGTGGCGGTCAACGCTGGTCAGATCAAGACCGGAGCACCCAGCAGAAGCGACCGTGTGTCCAAGTACAACCAGCTCCTTCGCATTGAGGAAGAGTTGGGTGCCCGTGCAACCTATTTGGGCAGAAAGGCGTTTGGCGTGTAAGTCTAAAAAGTCAGACAGGAGTGACGCTTATGAATTTTCTGATCGTAGTAGATATGCAAAATGACTTCATCTCCGGAAGTCTCGGCAGTGCTCATGCTGCAGCCATCGTCCCCAATGTGGTAAAGAAGGTTTCCTCCTTTGATGGAACGGTCATCTATACCCGGGATACCCACGGTGCAGACTATATGCATACCCAGGAGGGCGAAAAGCTTCCGATCATACACTGCATCAAAGATACGCCCGGCTGGGAGATCTGCGATGAACTGAAGCCCTATGTGCAAACCGTCGTAGACAAGCCCACCTTCGGCTGTGTAGATCTACCCCGCATTCTTTCTTCCTATGGTGAGGATGTTTCCCGGATTGAGCTGTGCGGACTCTGTACCGACATTTGCGTGATCTCCAATGCCATGATCGTAAAAGCTGCCTTCCCGGAAGCACAAGTAACGGTGGACAGCAGCTGCTGTGCCGGTGTTACTATGGAGAGCCACCAAACAGCTCTGGATGCCATGAAGGCCGTACAGATTGAAATTCTTTGAGACACAGAGGTAATTGAAATGGATCAGATTTACTTACAAACAAAAGCTGTTGTGGAAGAGTTGGGTGAAAAAGCCGGTCTGAAGGCCGGTCAGATCCTCGTGGTCGGTTGCTCTACCAGTGAAGTTTTGGGAGCGAAGATCGGCTCTAACTCCAGCCCCGAAGTAGCAAAATATATTTTTAAGGCTCTGCAGGAATATTCTGCAAATACCGGTGTACATATCGCCATCCAGTGTTGTGAACATTTAAATCGGGCCATCATCGTAGAGCGCAAGGCTGTACCCAATGCGGAGATTGTCAATGTGGTCCCCCAGCCCAAGGCCGGAGGTTCCTTAGCGACCCAAGCTTATGCCTCTTTTGAAGATTCGGTTGCGCTCGAAGAAATCAAGGCTGATGCCGGTATGGATATTGGGTTTACCCTGATCGGCATGCATTTGAAAAAGGTCGCTGTTCCCGTCCGTTTGGAAAATAAGCACATCGGTAACGCACTAATTGTTGCCGCACGTACAAGGCCCAAGTTCATTGGCGGCTCCAGAGCGATCTACGCAGATGACATGAAATAAAATCGCTTCGTTTGGTTATACTATCTTTGGAAGGATCAGGAGGTAGTGTACCATGTGCGATATCAACCGTTTCTATATTTGCGAGTTTTGCGGCAATGTGATTGGAATGATCCATGACGCAGGCATTCCCGTGATGTGCTGTGGCGAAGAAATGACAAAACTGGAGCCTGGCACCACAGACGGGAGCCAAGAGAAGCATGCCCCCGTGGTATCTGTTGAGGAAAATCTGGTAAAGGTATCCGTCGGCTCTGTATTTCACCCTATGGAGGAAGACCACAGCATTCAATGGGTCTATCTGCAGACGGATAAAGGCGGTCACCGTAAATGTCTGGAGATTGGCAAGGAGCCAACCGTTTCCTTCGCTCTTGTAGACGAGAAACCCATTGCAGCCTATGCTTATTGCAACAAGCACGGTCTTTGGAAAACAGATATCTAATATTCTCACCCAGGGCGTCGCTGAAAAAGCGGCGCCTATTCTATTTTTGTATGTAGAAATCGTCATAATTCAGTGGTATACTAAAGAAAAGCCGAAAAACAGGAGGCAAACATATGGGATTCTTTGATCTTTTTAAGCATACAGATATTAACCAGGGTGTTGCACAATTCCAGCAGACGTCCAATGCGATGCTGGTAGATGTACGGACACCCGAGGAATACCGTGAAGGGCATATTCCCGGAAGCATCAATGTGCCCCTGCAGCAAATTGAGGACATTGATCTGGAAGTTTCGGATATGTCTACGCCCCTTTTCGTATACTGCCGCTCCGGAGCCAGAAGCCGTCAGGCGACAGCTATGCTGCAGGAGATGGGGTATGAAGAAGTCCACAATATCGGTGGCATTCTCGACTATAAAGGAAAGGTGGAACTGTAAATGAAAGTTGTCATTGTTGGCGGTGTGGCCGGTGGTGCAACAGCCGCTGCTCGTATCCGCAGATTGGACGAGCAGGCTGAGATCATTGTATTTGAGCGGTCGGGCTTCATTTCCTATGCCAATTGCGGTCTCCCTTATTATATTGGCGGGGTGATCGAAGATCCGGAGGATCTGACCCTGCAAACACCGGAAAGCTTCTTCTCCCGGTTCCGCGTACATATGAAAGTCCATCACGAGGTTACCGCCATCCATCCGGATCAGAAATCTCTAACCGTAAAGGATCTGGAAACCGGTGCAGTATTCGAGGAAAGCTACGACAAGCTTCTCCTCTCTCCCGGTGCAAAACCGG
>JAFYLN010000071.1 GCA_017537045.1 Oscillospiraceae bacterium
GTGCGATAGACAATAAGCTATTTCAATAGCAGCGGAGCATATCGTGCAAAAGGAAGATATTCGGCGCACCTTTTAGGTGCGGCTGGTAATAGGCCCTTATAGGGCCTGTGCAAGCCACCGGCTAAGCCGGTGGTCTTGACTATAGCTGTTCAAAAATTTTGCCCAGGGACTCATGGAATACGAGGTCGGCATGGTGGTCATAGGGGGTTGCATCCCGGTTGATGAGGACAAGGCGGCTGCCGCGGTAGTAATTGATGAGACCAGCGGCAGGATAGACCGTTAGGCTGGTGCCTGCCACGATCAGAAGGTCTGCTTGCCGGATAGCCATGATGCTCTTCTCGATGGTGTCCTGATCCAACCCTTCCTCGTAAAGCACCACATCGGGCTTGACGATGCCGCCGCAGGAACATTTGGGTACGTCTGTGGAGTTTTTGATAAATTCCGTACTGTGGAATTTTCGGCAGCGGGTGCAGTAATTGCGCAGGACAGAGCCGTGGAGTTCGTAGACACGATTGCTGCCCGCTTTCTGGTGCAGACCATCGATATTCTGGGTGACAACAGCGGAGAGCTTGCCCTCCTGCTCCCAGCGCGCCAGCACCTTATGGGTAATGTTAGGCTCAAAGCCGAGGGGCAGCATCTTCTCCCGGTAGAAGCGGAAGAAATATTCGGGCCGCCGCTCATAAAAGCTGTGACTGATGATGGTCTCGGGAGGATATTCGAATTTCTGGCTGTAAAGGCCGTCGGTGCTGCGAAAATCTGGGATGCCGGACTCGGTGCTGACACCTGCGCCGCCGAAGAATACAATGCGGTTGCTGTCTTTGACCCATTGTTTCAGGATTTCAAGTTTGTCCATGATGTATCCTCCTTGGAAATTCAAATTGATGTTTATCACGCTGTGTGCCGTGGATAACGTAGGGGCGGCGACCCGCCGCCCGGCGGTACAATGTTGCGGATTCGCCGAAAACCAATGCAAATACGAAACATTCTGCTGCGCGGGCGGCTGATAGCCGCCCCTACATTCATAATCGAAACGGAACGATAAACTGAAATTTATCAAGTTTATTGTACCTGTTTCCGGAGGAAAAAGCAACACCCACCGGTTTCGGTGGGTGTAAAATCTTATTCGCCGCGCAGGATATAGACCCGCTCTTCCTCGTCCATCTCTTCGGTACGGGTAAAGCCTGCCTTTTGATACAGGTGCAAGGCATGGGCATTGTCGTCATGAACGGAAACATACACATCCTTGCAGCCGTACTGGCTGCGGATCTGATCGATCACAAGGGGCAAAAAGCGGCTGCCATAGCCCTTATGCTGCTCTTTCAAATCGATCATATAACGGCAAATCAGGTAATGATCCGCCTCCCGCCAGTAGCCGTAAAACACGAAACCCACAGCCTTATCACCAGCCATCATCAGGCGGCAATCCCAATCGGGATCATAGTGACACTGCAGTACAGAAAAGGTGTTACTGGCAATCCATTGTTCCTCAATGGGGTATTTATCCGTGGGATCGGTAGTCAGAAAAATTGCCTTTTTCCAGTTTTCAGCTGTTACCGGAACCAGCTTCAATTCCATTTTTCTTATCCTCTTCAGCCATTTCCTTCAGCAGCTTTTTATCCTGCTTGGAGGAAAGATCCAGCTTTTCATACATATCGGGTCTGCGTTCCCGGGTACGGCGCAGGCTCTGCTTACGCCGCCACTGGCGAACCTTTTCATGGTTGCCGGACAAGAGGATCGCGGGCACTTCCCTGCCGTGCCAGACAGCTGGGCGGCTATACTGGGGATATTCCAGCAAACCGTTGAAATGGCTTTCGTCCTCAAAGCACTCGGGGTCTGCCAGAACGCCCGGGACCATGCGGCACACCGCGTCGGTCACCGCCATGGCTGCAATCTCACCACCGGTGAGCACAAAGTCGCCCAGAGAGATTTCTTCATCCACACATTCGTCAATGAAGCGCTGGTCGATCCCCTCGTAGTGGCCGCAGACGATGATGATATTCTCCATCTTGCTGAGCCGGATGGCATCGGCCTGCTTGAAGGTATGGCCGCAGGGGGACATATAGATGGTATGCACCGGGCCGGAGGCCTCATCGCAGATGGCTTCCCAGCAGCGGTACAGCGGATCAGCCGTCATCACTGCGCCGCGGCCGCCGCCATAGGGGTAATCGTCGGTCTGGTTCTGCTTATTGGCCGTATAATCCCGGATCTGGTGGGTACCGATCCTGATATAGCCGCGCTCCTGCGCCCGTCCCAGAATGCTCTCGGACAGCACGTCTCCCAATGTCTCGGGAAACAGGGTCATGATGTCAATTCTCATCGCTTCTCATGCCCTCGATAATGTGAACCTGCATCTCGTTCCTTTCCATGTCCGTGGACAGGATAAATTCCTTTACCGCAGGGATCATGTATTCGTAGTCACCCTTGACCACATACACGGAGTTTCCGGGGTAGTCCAGCACATCGCGGATCTTGCCCAGCCTCCTACCGTCGCAGAATACTTCCATGCCGATCAACTCGGCAGCGAAGATCACCTCGTCATTAATATCCTCGCGGTAAAGCTCGATAGTCTTACCACGCATAGCCTGCGCCGCTTCCATGGTATCAATGCCGGAAAGTTTGACCAGATTGCAGGTCTTCTGCACACGGCACTGCTCAATTTCAAATTCCTTACCGCCGATGCGGCAGCGGTCAAATTCACACAGCATTTCAGGATCATCCAGCCAGGGCAGTACCTTGACTTCACCCTTGATGCCATGGGTGGTGACGATCTCGCCTGCTTCAACAAACTGAAGTTTCATAACTATACTCCTATTCAAAAGATAGATACAAGGGGCGCTTCTCAAAATTTATTTTCGGATGGGCATCGCGGAATTTTGCAGCAGATCAAGCAGTGGAAACCGCAGGAATACTTTGTGTATTTCAAGGTTTCCACTGTGCCGAGCTGGGGCAAAAGAGCCGATGGCGGCCGGAAAGAAATTTTCAGAGGCGACCCAAAATAAAATGGAAAATGCGTGGCGACCGCCACGCACAATCCATCAATCCACGATTTCGACGGTGACCTTCTCGCCAGTACGCTGAGCCACAGTCTTAATGATGGTACGGATCTCCTTGGCGATCCGACCCTGACGGCCGATAACCTTACCCATGTCGCCCTCGGCAACACGCAGCTCCAGCACCTTGCCTTCGTCGGAATCGACTTCGGTAACGGTGACGGATTCAGGCTCGTCCACCAGATTCTTTGCCATATACAGCAAAAGTTCCTTCATTGGGCTAAACTCCTTCTGGGGTTCTTACAGAACGCCAGCATTCTTCAGCAGGCCACGAACAGTGTCGGTGGGCTGAGCGCCGTTCTTGATCCAAGCCTGTGCCTTCTCTGCATCAACAGTGACAGTAGCGGGGTTGGTCAGGGGGTTGTAAGTGCCGATCTCCTCGATGCAGCGGCCATCGCGGGGGGAGCGGGCATCAGCAACAACGATACGGTAGTAAGGAGCCTTCTTAGCACCCATTCTTCTCAGTCTGATCTTAACCATGGGATTCACCTCCATAAATAATCTAAAGTAATTTTAATCTATATCGCAAAGCAATTTGCTTTCAGCGAACATATTAGAAACCGGGGAAACCACCCTTGAAGCCGCCGAAGCTGCGAGCCATGCGCTTCATCTTCTTACCGGCACCGGGACCGGAGAACTGCTTGATCAGCTTCTGCATCTGCTCAAAGGACTTGAGCAGGCGGTTCACATCTTCCACCTTCGTGCCGGAACCAGCTGCAATGCGCTTCTTGCGGGATGCAGCAATCACATTGGGATGCTCACGCTCGTAGGGGGTCATAGACAGGATGATGGCTTCGGTTCTTGCCATCTGCTTTTCATCCACCTTCAAGCCCTTCATGTTGGCGCCGCCGGGCATCTGCGCCAGAATCTCTTCCATGGAGCCCATACCCTTGATCTGCACCAGCTGATCGTAATAGTCCTGCAGCGTGAAGCGGTTGGAGCGCAGGCGCTGCTCCATTTCCTCCGCCTTCTTCATATCGAAAGCCTTTTCAGCCTTTTCGATCAGCGTCAGCACGTCACCCATGCCGAGGATACGGCTGGCCATACGATCTGGATGAAAAGCTTCGATGTCTTCCAGCTTTTCGCCGATACCGGAGAACTTGATGGGCTTTCCGGTGATGGCACGGACGGACAGTGCCGCACCGCCTCTTGCATCGCCGTCCAGCTTGGAGAGCATGACGGAATCAATATCCAGCCATTCGTTGAAGCTCTGGGCTGCATTGACCGCATCCTGACCAGTCATGGCGTCAACCACCAGCATAATCTCATCAGGCTTGACGGTGGCCTTGATATTCTTCAGTTCGTTCATCAGCGCTTCGTCCACATGCAGGCGGCCGGCGGTATCAAGGAACACCATGTCGTGGCCGTGCTGGCGGGCGTAGAGAACAGCTTCCTTAGCGGTCTGCACAGGATCCTGGGTGCCCTTTTCAAAGACAGGGATATCCAGCTTTTCACCGCAGACTTTCAGCTGCTGAATTGCTGCGGGACGGTAAATATCACAGGCGACCAGCAGGGGGCGCTTGCCCTGGCGCTTCATCAGGCCTGCAAGCTTGGAACCATTTGTGGTTTTACCTGCGCCCTGCAGACCGACCAGCATGACAACGGTGGGTCCGTTGGGATTGATGGTAATATGCTTGGTATCACTGCCCATGAGCTTGATCATCTCTTCATGGACGATCTTGACGATCATCTGGGCAGGTGTCAGAGATTCCAGAACATCAGAGCCGACGCAGCGCTCGGTGACAGACTTGGTAAAGTCCTTGCATACCTTGTAGCTGACGTCCGCTTCCAGCAATGCCATGCGGATCTCGCGCATAGCTTCCTTCACGTCGCTTTCCTTCAGACGCCCCTTACCGCGAAGCTTTTTGAAGGTATTATTGATTTTTTCGGTTAAGCCTTCAAATGCCATAAGTTACTCCTCAAGTGTCGCAGCAGCCGCTGTGATGCGCTTTGCCAGTTCTGAAACAGCCGGATCGGAAGCGGTGCCAAGTACGGCCGCAGCTTCCAGAATATCCCGGGCAGCCTTGCGGATCTGCATATCACGTTTGACACATCCGATATTCTCTTCCATCCGACGAAGGAGGGCTTCGGTTCTTGCCAGATTGTCACAAACCGCCTGACGGC
Organism: Oscillospiraceae bacterium; assembly: GCA_017537045.1. The sequence goes on from JAFYLN010000071.1 coordinate 5,175, forward strand.
TGACACCCAGTAACTCTCCGATCTCTCCCAGAGAAAGATCCTGATTATAACGCATATCAAAGCATTCTCTCTGCTTGTCGGTCAGCATGCCGCCGTAGTAATCCAGCAGCAGCGTCATCTCAAATGCGTCCATGGGAACCTCCTCGTGTCAAGGCTTTTTCCTTGATCTTAGGCATTATAGCATAGTGCCTGCTGCTTGTCAAGTATTTTTCCAGAGCATCACAAAATATTATTTATGATTTTGTGCTCTTTTTACAAAGTGATGGATCAGCCACGCCAGTGCATCACCTGCCAGCAGGATCAGCAGCACCATGGCGTAGATCACTGCCGCAAAAGCTGCGCCGTATACATGGCCGTACAGAAAATATACGGCTGCGCAGGCCAGCTCACCGGCAGCGATGCAGAAGATGGGAATACACTTTATCCATTTTCGCCGGGCGCAAAAACACAGTGCCAGTTGGACAGCAAATGTCAGAACGGCAATGAACACAGCAATGGGAAGCATCATGGTTTTTTCCTCCTTACAGCACCTGATACCAGCGGCTGATCTCTCTGGTTTTCAAAAAGCCCAGGCTTTCATACAGCTTCCGTGCTTTTTGATTTTCAGAAGCAACTGTCAAGGACACCACATCCGCCGTTACCGCATGAGCCAGCGCCAGCACCACATCCCTTCCTGCACCGGGGTGTACGGATGCTACCCAGTCTATCGTATCCGCTGCTGCCATTCCGATCCCCAGGAGCTGGCCATTACGGTGGACGAAGTAGCCATCTCCCCGCTCCAGCATTTTTTTGCCGTCAGCCTCAGTCATCCATGCGCCGTTTGGTATGTGGATTATCTTTTTATTGTAGATCTCCAGCCATTCCCGCAAGGTCCTCTCCTGCACGGGAAAGAGCGCCGCATCCGTATCAGGAAGTGACGTTACAGCACAGCGCATTTCCACCATGGTCGCAAAATACGGTTTGGTTTGTAAAATCTCATGACCTGTGGCATAAATCCGTTCTGCGCCGCACATTCTGCAAAACGACACACATTCCTGCAGCAGTTCCTCCGGCTGTAATGCAGAACGGATCATGATGTAAGCGCAGCCCTGATAGGGAATTTCTTTCAAAACAAGGCTGGCAACACCAAAATCTGTTGTAAACATGGGAAAGTCTTTCATCTGATCACCTCTTAAGCTTGATTCTACCATTCTTTTTCCGCGGTTGCAACCTTTTAGAAAGTATGCTATGATAGAACAAGTGAGGTGAATGCCATGAATTGTCCCAACTGTCAGACGCTTTGTGCAGATTCTGACCGTTTCTGCTACCTGTGTGGACAGGCACTGCAGCAGGAAATGCCGAAGCCAAAGAGAGGCTCCCGCTGGATTCCTGCGGCTTTATTGATCCTGATGTCCGTTGCCGGTCTGGTTTTGTTTTTTGCCACTGCCGGTAACAATGCGCCGGTTCATGCAGAAGGAAGTTCCCCGTGGTTCTATGTAAAAAACGGTGTGCTGTACTTTGAAGAACATAAATATACCGGTGGCAGCGAACTGACCGTCCCTTCCGAAATCGCGGGGCAAACTGTCCTTGCCATTGGTGAAGATTGTTTTAGTGGCTGTACGGAATTGACCACCGTGATTCTTCCCAACACGATCGCAACCATTGGCAACGGGGCATTTTCCGGCTGTACCGCTTTACGCGGCATCTATATTCCCAATTCCGTCAATGTGATCGGCGAAAAAGCATTTTATGGCTGCACCGCACTGGAAGCGGTCTGCATCCACAACCGGATCAAGATCATCCGTGAGGATGCATTTGATATGTGTAACCGCCTGAATTTCATTCTTTTCCTCGGCACACACGCGCAATGGGAGAAGCTCTACAGCGATTTTATAAACCCTTATGCAACCGTATTTTGTGAAGATGGAAGTTTCTACCAGGGCGGAGATCTATATAAATAAGACTATTTTTGTGCAACTTGTACACTTTATCCCTCTCCGCCCCCCGGTTGTAATCAGTTTATCATCCAAATTTTTTGAATTTGTTTTGTATTTTCCTATTTTTTACTTGATTTCCTGACAAAAATATGTATAATTACTTTCGTGTGAAAAACAGATTTGAAAGGAGGTCATCTCATGAAGAAGATCATCTGCAAGAAGGAGTACGACACCGAGACTGCAACTCTGATCAAGGCTTACTCTTTCGGCGAGCTGGGCGATCCCGCTGGCTATGAGGAGGATCTGTACCAGACTCCCGGCGGCCTGTATTTCCTGCACGTCGGCGGCGGCGAGGCTTCTCCCTACCCCACCGAGGACATCCTGCGTCTGGCTAAGACCAAGGTCAACGAGTGGATCGAGAAGCACTAATCCAGCTACATAAAGCGAGCCTGCTGAATTTCAGCAGGCTCTTTTTTCTTGACACGCATGCTATGATTATCTATAGAAAATGATATACCAAAGCAGGTTATGATTATGAGGAAAACTGTTCTTCTGTTTATATTGACCGCAGCATTGCTGACAGGCTGCGCTGTGCAGACACCGCAGGCGCAGATTGCCGCCACCACGCTGCCTGTTTATGAATTTACCGCGCGGCTGTGCGGTGGAACCGGCCTGACAGTCACACAGCTTGTGACAGAGCAGGTCAGCTGCCTGCACGACTACGCGCTGAACGTCCGGCAGGTACGCGCAGCCGAGGCGGCGGAGCTGGTTGTCATCAGCGGCGCAGGACTGGAAGATTTCATGGAAGATCTGCTCCACGAGAAGTCCGTCATTGACTGTTCCGCCGGCATTGTACTGATCGAAGGTGGTCACCATCACGAACACGGGGACGAATCGCCGGAGGAGCATCACCATGAAGAAGATCCCCACATCTGGCTTTCACCGGAAAATGCCATGGTGATGGCAGAGAATATCTGTGCGGGGCTGTCTGAACAATACCCGGAGTGTGCTGATATCTTCCAGCAGAATCTGGAAGGTCTGCTTGCAGAGCTTGCCACGCTGCAAGCTTATGGTGAAGCACAGCTTGCGAATCTGAGCTGCCGGGAGTTGATTACGTTCCATGACGGGTTTGCTTACCTGGCTGAGAGCTTTGATCTTGAGATTCTCGAAGCAGTGGAAGAAGAATCCGGCAGTGAGGCATCCGCCGCAGAATTGATTCATCTGATCGGGGAAGTGCGCCGCCATGCCCTGCCCGCCGTCTTCACCGAAGCACTGGGCAGTGTTTCCGCCGCACAAACGATCGCCGCCGAGACCGGCGTGGATATTTACACACTGGATATGGCCATGCATGGCGAGGGATATTTCAGTGCCATGTACCATAATATCAACACTTTGAAAGGAGCTTTGGGATGAGAAAATTCAGACACGGAGATTCCTGCGACAGTTCCTGCTGCCTGCGCATTCAAAATATGTCCGTCAGGATCGGCGCGGATGCCATTTTGAAGGATGTGAATCTGCATATCCATTGCGGACAAATGGTAGCACTCATCGGCCCCAACGGTGCGGGCAAATCCACGCTGGTCAAAGCCATTCTGGGACAGCGGGATTATGAGGGCATCATTGCCTTTTCCGCACCCGGTATGCGCCACCGCAAGATGCCCAGGATCGGTTATGTGCCCCAAAGTCCCTCCTTTGATGCCGGCGATCCCGTTTCCGTTGCCGATTTGTTCACCTGTTGTCTGAGCAAGCGGCCGGCTTTTCTGGGGCTGTCATCTGCCATGCGGGACAAAACATTGGAATGTCTGGAGCGCGTTCATGGTGAAGGACTGATCGACAAGCGCATCGGCACCCTCTCCGGCGGCGAGCTGCAGCGCGTGCTGCTGGCTCTGGCGTTGGAACCGCTGCCCAACATTCTGATTCTGGACGAGCCGCTTTCCGGCGTGGATGTGGAGGGTCAGACCGGACTGATGGATATGCTGGACGAGATTCGCAAACGCTATGATCTTTCGATTCTGATGATCACCCACGATTTCGGTATGCTGCCCACCTATGCAGATCAGGTCGTTCTGATTGAGCACGCCATTGTTAAAAAAGGAACACCTGCCGAGGTTCTGAAATCGGAAGAATTCCGTAATGTCTTCCACCGCGCAGGAGGTGTGCTATGAGTATCTGGTATACGGTTTGCGAGCTGCTGCCCATTGAGATGCTGCAGTGGAATTTCATGAAAAATGCCCTGCTGGCAATTCTGTTGATGGCACCACTGTTCGGACTGCTGTCCACGATGATCGTCACAGGCCGGATGAGCTTTTTCTCTGATGCACTGGGACATTCTGCATTTACTGGTATTGCCATCGGTGCCATCTGCGGTATTGCTGCGCCTGTCTGGGTGGCTATTGTGTTCAGTGTCGTCTTTGCGCTGCTGTTTTCCTATGTCCGCAGCCGCTCCAACCACGCAGCGGACACGCTGATCGGTGTGTTTTCCAGCACAGCGGTAGCACTGGGTATCTTTATTGCCACGCTGAACGGCGGCAGCTTTACCAAATACAACAGGTATCTGATCGGTGACATTCTCTCCGTAACACCGGCAGAAATCGGTCTGATAGCACTGGTGCTGCTGGCTGTAGCAAGCTTCTGGCTGTTCTACTCCAACCGTCTGGTATTGACTGCCATCCATCCCCAGCTGGCATCCTCCCGTGGTATTTCAGTTGGTGTATCTCAGACTGTTTTTACCGTAGCCATTGCTGTGGTTGTGACGCTGGCTATTTCCAGTGTGGGGCTTCTGATTCTCAACTCCCTGTTGGTGCTGCCTGCGGCAGCCAGCCGGAATGTGGCACGGAATCTGAAGCAATACCATCTTTATTCCGCTGTGTTTGCCCTTGTTGCAGGGCTTGCGGGTCTTACCCTCTCCTACTATCTGGGCACTTCCGCAGGCGCAGCGATTTCGCTGGTGCTGGCTTTGATTTTCGCGGTGTCTTTTGCATTCAGAAAGGTGCGTGGCTGAGATGGAACAGGTCAATATTCAGATCATCGCACGGATGCACTCGGATTTTGCCACCAAATTCGGCATTCCCCGTCAGAGCGGGCTTGTGGAAACGCTTCGTTCTACCATCGTCTTTGAGCCGGAGTTCCGCAATCCCGATGCCCTGCGGGGTATTGAGGATTTTTCCCACCTGTGGATCATCTGGCAGTTTTCTGAGGCCGTGCGGCAGGGCTGGTCACCTACAGTGCGTCCACCCAGGCTTGGCGGCAATACGCGCATGGGTGTATTTGCCACCCGTTCCCCCTTCCGCCCCAACAATCTGGGACTTTCCAGCGTCAAGCTGTTGGGTGTGGAGCATACGGAAAAGTTTGGAACGGTGCTGCACGTAGGCGGCGCTGACCTGATGGACGGTACGCCGATTTTCGACATCAAGCCCTATATTACCTATGCCGACTCCCACCCCGACGCAAAGGGCGGCTTTACGGACACCGCAGGAGCATTTCTGTTGAATGTGGATTTTCCCGCAGAACTTCTGGAAAGACTGCCGGAGGACAAGCAGGAAGCCGCCATGGGCGTTCTGTCCCATGACCCCCGCCCTTCCTACCAGCGCAGGGCAGACAGGGTTTACGGATTGATCTTCGCAGGCTTCGACATTCGTTTCAAGGTTGAAGATGATACGCTCCGTGTGATCGATTTAAAGCAGGTATGATTTAAGGCGCAACGAAACGTTGCGCCTTTTGCCATTTTCCATCATTTTATTTTTCCGGAGAAAATTTCAGCAAAACATAGGGTTCAATTTCCAAAACAGCAGCAATATTAAAAAGAACATCCAGAGAAGGACAAAACGAAAACAACGCACTGTGGTTACTCCACGCACGCTGTTTATTTATCAGGACGGTATTCAATTATATCTTCAACACGGCAATTAAGAATCTCACAAAGGCTGTTCAGGGTATACATGGTAATGCTCTCGCCTTTTCGAATTCTATCCAATTGGCCGGAACTAAAGCCATATACTTTCAGCAGCTTGTATTGAGAAATTCCCTTTTGCTTCATGGTTTTCCATAATCGGTCATAGACAATCATAATATACACCCACCCTCCGTGCATATTTAGCCTATAACATTGCCCTCCTATTGACAATTGCCCTATTTCGGGCTATATTTGTTCTATATAGAAATACAAAGGAGCTCTGTTAATGAAAGTTACCACAACTGTCACAATACCCGATTATGTCTATGATTTTTACAAAAAGGGAGCAGAAGAGCTCAAGCGTGAGACACCTGAAAGTATGATGGAAATTGCATTGGAACAGTATGCAGGCATGGTCGCAAAAGAACTCCTGAAAGCGCAGGGAATCTCTTTGGACGAGGACTGATCAGCTCCTTTTGTTGTTGGAATTTCTGATTCTCAAATTTCAGTTTATCGTTCCGTTTCGATTATGAATGTAGGGGCGGCTATCAGCCGCCCGCGCAGCAGAATGTTTCGTATTTGCATTGGTTTTCGGCGAATCCGTAACATTGTACCGCCGGGCGGCAGGTCGCCGCCCCTACGTTATCCACGGCACACAGCGCGATAAACATCAACTTATCATGCAATCGGCAGGTATTTATAATCCAGATCTGTGAAGGGATACACCCGCTGCCATTGACCTGCTGTTTTGCGATAGCTGCTGCGGTGGCTTTCCAGCAGGCGCACCAGATCGTAGGTGTCGATCCAGATCTCAGACAGGCACTCCTTCTGGCTTTCATCAAAAATAAGCTGCATGCCGAAATGCAGGTGGACAGTTTCAATGTTGTTGACATTTTCCGTATCGGAATAGCCGGTTCGACCCATAAATCCGATCAGGTCACCTGCCTGAACCGCATCGCCTACTTCAAGACCATCCGCAAAGGGGTGGTCTTTTTGCAGGTGGGCATAGTAATAGTAGCGTTTTGAATCGAAGGAGCGGATGCCGATGCGCCAGCCGCCGTAACGGTTCCAGCCCATGGCTTCCACGATGCCGGCTTCCACCGCAATGATGGGCGTACCAAGGCTTCCCATCATATCGTGACCGAGATGTTTGCGTGAAAATCCGAAGCTGCGTTTGTTTCCGAAATCATCGCTGTGGGAATACCCATAACCTGCTGCAATGGGTGAAAAGGCTTTCAACCCATAGGCCGCAAACTGCTGACCGTCCTTTTCGATCGCGTAGTTTCCCAGCATGCCGCCCAGAACCGCATCATAGGCTTTGTGATAGTAGTCATAATATTCATAAAGTCCGCCAAGAAGCTGCTCGGGTGACTGGTTCCCTTGCAGATCCCTGACTGCCTTTTTGACAGAGGAAAGGCTGCATTTGCCGCCTGTACGGCAGGCAGCGAGTGCAAATACATCCACCCAGCGGATGTGCTTTTCCTGTTCAAAGGTCTCAATATCCACATTCATGGCATACTTTAAAGATTCGTAGGGAATCTGAAAATCCACCCATTTGATGGGCTGCTCCGCATGGACGGGCACCGCCAGCATCATAACCATCAGCAAGCAAAGAAAAATCCGCTTCATACCCTCACCTCTCAGTTTAGGGTGCGAAGCGGATTTTATTTTCATTCATGGAAATTATTCCAGATCCCGGACAATATCCTTGGCAATGCGGTAGATGTCTTCCATTTTATTCATGGATGTAATTTCTTTTTTGTAGTAGCTGGCATTGCGCACACCACGCAGATACCACGCAAAATGCTTGCGGGCTTCCAGGCACGCGATATGTTCACCGTGATCGCGTTCAGACAGTTCAAACTGCTTCACCGCAACTGCGATTCTTTCTTTCAGGACAGGCCGCTCAGGAACCTCCTTTCCCGCCATGGCGGCACTGACCTGTTGGAAGATCCACGGGTCACCAAAGGTGGCGCGGCCAATCATGATGCCATCTGCGCCTGTCCATCGCATGCAGCGCAGGGCGCTTTGTGCATCCACAACGTCGCCGTTGGCGATGACGGGGATGGAAAGCTGCTGCTTGACCTTGCGGATAGAATCCCAATCCGCAACACCGGAATAGAGCATGGCGCGGGTACGGCCATGGACAGTGACCATGCTTGCGCCGCTGTCCTCCATGCGCTTTGTAAAGTCCAGCACATTGATGCTGCCTTTATCCCAGCCAAGGCGGCATTTAACGGTGACGGGTACATCAACAGCCCCCACGACCGCTTTGACGATCTCCCCCGCCAGCTCCGGCGTGCGCATCAGGCCGCAGCCGTCGCCGGAATTTGCGATTTTGGGCATGGGACAGCCCATGTTGATGTCCAGAAAATCGCAGCCGGAATGCTCCAGTGCCAGCACAGCGGCCTGCGCCATGATCTCCGGGTCATTGCCAAAAATCTGCGCGCCGCAAAGACTGCCTTCATTTTTGAGAAGCAGCTTTTTGCTTTTCTGATCCTGATAGACCAGTGCCCGGGAAGATACCATTTCCGTCACGGTGATATTGGCACCAAGCTCAGCACAAATAGTGCGGAAGGCCCAGTCTGTCACACCGGCCATAGGCCCGAGAATCAGGGGATTTTCAATTTCGTATTTTCCAAGTTTCATAGGATTCTCTTTCTGGATGGATGTCAAATTGATGTTTGTCGTACCCTGTAGGGTGGATAGCGTAGGGGCGACCATTGGTCGCCCGCGTAGTAAAATGTTACGATTTCGCCGAAAACCAATGCGAATACGTTGAATTCTAGCGCACGGGCGGCGGGTCGCCGCCCCTACATTCATAATCGGAACGGAATGACAAACTGAAATTTGACTTTATACTATCACATCGGGAAAGGAAGTGCAAGTCAGAGAATTGCAGTCAGCAGCCACACAAATGCCGTTGCCAGCGCGCCGCCGCAGGCCCAGACCGGGCCGTAAAGATAGAGCTTTCGCTTCTTCTGTGGTCTCCGGATGATCTGCTGTGCTTCTTTCAGCAGCGCTTCTTCCGTAATCCCCTGTCCAACCGCCTCATCTTTGAGAATAAAGATTGCCTGCTCAAAGAGTTTCGGATCAGGGCTGTGGACAACAATAACCTGACGGGATACACCTTTTACCATAGGGATTCCTCCTTTTACCGGAAGTTTACCCTGCTGGAAAAGATTTCATACAGAAAAGGGGTCTTTCGACCCCTTTTCCTTTACATCACATAATCGCTGGTGTTTACCATTTTGGTATTCAGCAGTTCCTTTGCACCACCGAGAACGCCCTTGATCATATCCCCGATACCCAAATTGTCTCCGCCGCTCTGGCCGATGGACATCACATCCTCGCTGACTGCCGCCACGGCTGCCTCCTGCTCAGGACTGCACTTGATTTCCAGACAGTCGCTGAAATTAAGCCGCTCCAGAATCAGATCATTGGGAATATCCTCATCCAGTGTGACCTTCATGCAGTCAGAAACACTGATCCCCTCAGGTTCCTGTTCAATCAGCCATTTGCTCAGCTTCAGCACCATCTTATCTTCGATATGGCGGCCCCTGGGCTTTTTCAGCAGCTTTACTTCACCGGAGATTTCCGTCAATGCTGCCATCAGCTGCATTTTCAAGCTTTCGGACACTACCGCATCACCGCGGACATTCAGGTACTCCAGCTGCGCAAGCACCTGTGCTGCGTCTTCCGTTACCTTCAGATCTCCAATGACATACAGCTTTGTGCCGTACTTTTTCAGGGTCAGTTCACTCAGCTCCACATCATCCGTAATGACTGCCGTGCCATCGGGAACGATGACGATATCCGCTTTCTCATCGATCAGGCCGATCATTGCCTCCACCTTGGATTCAGCAATGATTACTTCCTTTGCCGAGAAGCTGGCACCTTTCTTTTCCAGCACTGCTGCGTCCAGCTGGGGATCCACCATGATCATCCGCTTGGCAGACCAGTACAGGCTGTTCTTTGCGCGCAACGCGAAGAGACGGTCAATGACCGCATTGCGCTTCAAGACGATGGCATCGTCGGGATAGCAGGTAGTAGAGCCATTTACAGTCATCTTTGCAAGATAGGCGCTGACACTTTCCGGGCAGGACACAGAGCCGTTGACGTGAATGCCCACATAGTGTTCCAGCACTTTCTGCGTATCGGGTCCAATGGTCAAAGAGCCATTCACCGTCAAATAGCGCTTTCCGGTAGGCGTATCGGTGCTTTTGATCTGCGCGGAACCGTTGACGGAGCTGATCTGAACATCTGCGTCCAGCTCCATCACAGTTGCACAGTTCATTACCACGCCGTAGCGGTTCAGCAGTTCCTTTGTTTCAGGGCTGACTAAAACGGCAGCAGCGTTGATCGCAATAGTTTCATAGGCCGCCAGCGTTTCCTCAGTAACTTTGCGTGCATCACAATTCGCGCAGTTGATTACCATTTTCTTTCCCATAACTGTTTCCTCCATTTTATTCTTCTATCATATTTTTCAAGATTTTTCGGCTCCGGGACAGCTTCGCCCGGATGGTTCCGGTGGGCATTCCCAGCATTTCAGAAATCTCCGAAGCGTTATACCCCTCCATGTAGCGCAGGGTGAAGAGCATCTGATCCTCCGGTGTTAGTTTTTGTAGAATCAGTTCCGTTTCTGTTTGCTGGATTCCCGGGTCCAGATATGCGGCATCTTCCTCAAGCTGTTGCAAGTATCCTGCTTCCAGAACAGCCCGGCGGTAACGGTCGTACAGAAGATTTTTCATAGTCCGGTAGAGCCAGGCGCGGCGCTGGTTGGAGCCCAGTTCCTCAAAGGTATCTGCATTTTGCAGCGCCTTCAAAAAGGTTTCCTGCACCAGATCCTCCGCCAGTTCTTTGTCACGGCAGGCACCCATGCAGTATTTCAGCAGCTCCGGATAATGCCGCTCATATATTTCATCCCACATACACGCCCCCCTTTCTATCTGGATAACGGATAAGAATATGAAAGTGTTGCGTTCATCTTAAAATATTTCTCAGAAAATAGTCATCATAATAGACTTCACGCCGCAATGCTTCCACACGATCCCATTGGATTCTCCAACGCAGTTTGTTTTTCTTTTTCATGTGAATTGCCCCCTTTCTGTCTGGATAACGAAGAAAGAGGGCAAAGTGTTGCATTATTGCACTTTGGGTCGTTTATATCTTCCATGGGGCTCCCATTCCGGCAGGGGATACCGCTGCATGGCACCGAAGATGCGGTCTTTCAGATCGGGATAGGTCTGGGACAGGCCGTATACCAGTTTCTTGACCTCTTCCCGTTTGGTTTCCTTATCCACAGGGCAGCGGTTTTCAATAACGGGCAGATTCATTCGCCTTGCAAAATTGTCCACCGTCTTTTCATGGATATAGAGCATGGGACGAATCTGGGTGATGCCGGTTCGGTCCAGATCGGTCACAGGCTGGAAACAGCCGATACGGCCTTCAAACAGCAGGTTCATCACAAAGGTCTCCACCGCATCGTCATAGTGATGACCCAGCGCCAGCTTATTGAAACCCTTGTCGAGAATTGCCTGATTCAGCGCACCTCGCCGCATCTTGGCGCACATGGAGCAGGGGTTCTTCTCCTTGCGGTGTTCAAAGATGATGGGCGCAATTTCCGTTTTGACGATGGTATAAGGTATGTTCCATTCGTCGCAGAGCTTTCGGATGGGGGTATAGTCCATGCCCAGACCCATATCGATGGTGACAGCCTCCAGCTCAAAGGATTTATTGAAATATTTCTTTAAAGCAGCAAGCAGAACCAGCAAAACAAGGCTGTCCTTACCACCGGAAACACCGACTGCGATCCTGTCGCCTTCTTTAATCATATTATAATCATCCACACAGCGGCGGACGAGTCCCGTCATCTTCTGCATTGTTGGTTTTCCTCCAAAAATATATTAAAATGGGATGCGAGCATTTAAGAGCATTCAAGAGCATTTAAGAGTATTTTAAAGTTTATTCCGGTTTTCAGAAAATTTCTGAAAATTAGTGTTGACAATTGATTTTATATATGGTATAAAAATCAAGCGTTTTGAAGACATTGTACTTCAAACGCCTGAATTTGTCAAAAATAAATTACCATATTTGGAGGAAGTATCATGTCCACTACCCTGCTGAAGAAGGAGACCCTGGAGCGCAAGTGGTACATCATCGATGCAGCCGGTAAGCCCCTGGGTCGTACCGCCGTCGAAGCCGCTAACATCCTGCGTGGCAAGCACAAGGTCGATTTCACCCCCAATGTTGACTGCGGTGACTTCGTCATCATCATCAACACCGACAAGGCTGTTCTGACTGGCAAGAAGCTGGATCAGAAGTCCTACTACCGCGTTTCCGGCTGGATCGGCGGTCTGAAGGAAACCAAGGCTCGCACCATGATGGAAAACCGCTCCGACTATGCTATGGAGCTGGCTGTCAAGGGCATGCTGCCCAAGAACACCCTGGGCAAGCACGCTATGACCCGTCTGCACCTGTACAAGGGCGCCGAGCATCCCCACGCTGCTCAGAAGCCCGAAGCTTGGACCCTGTAATTTGGAGGTAACTTAGAATGTACGAGAGCAAGAAGAAGTATTTTTACGGCACCGGCCGTCGTAAGTCCTCCGTTGCCCGTGTTCGCGTTTACGAGA
>JAFYLN010000072.1 GCA_017537045.1 Oscillospiraceae bacterium
CTGCTTCTATGCATCGATAAGCAGTGCAGAAACAAACATTGTACCGGGAGATTCCCACGTCGGCCTTTCAGGCCTCCTCGGAATGACAGTGGTTTTCGATACACAGGCGCAACCATCCAACAGCACGATAAACATCAATTTACCGATATGATGAAAAAGCCGCCGCGGATCGCGGCGGCTCTCGCTTGACCGAAAGATTACTTTGCAGCGTTGACCAGCTCGGCGGTATCCTGAGCGATCATCAGCTCTTCGTTGGTGGGCACGATCCATACCTCGACCTTGGAGTCAGCAGCGGAGATCTTGTGCTCGCCGCGCTGTGCATTCAGTTCGGGATCCAGCTTGACACCCAGGAAGCCCAGATACTCACAGACAGCAGCACGGATGTTCTTGTCGTTCTCGCCGACACCTGCGGTGAAGGTCAGCACATCCAGACCGTTCAGGGCAGCAGCGTAAGCGCCAACATACTTGGCAACTTCGTATGCAAACTTCTCACGGGCCAGTGCGCAGTCCTCGTTGCCGTTCTTTGCGCCGTCTTCCAGATCACGGAAGTCGGAGGAAACGCCGGACATAGCCAGCATGCCGGACTTCTTGTTGAGCATGTTCAGGCACTCGTCAACACTCATGCCGTACTTGTTGCAGATGAACTGCACGACTGCTGCGTCAATATCGCCGGAACGGGTACCCATGGGAACGCCTGCCAGAGGAGTCAGACCCATGGTGGTGTCCTGGCACTTGCCGTTGAGCACCGCGGACATAGAGGAACCGTTGCCCAGGTGGCAGTTGACCATCTTGAACTCCTTCTTGCCGACCAGCTCAGCGGTACGCTTTGCAACGTACTTGTGGGAAGTGCCGTGGAAGCCGTAGCGACGGATGGAGTCGTTCTTGTAATACTCGGTGGGGATGGCGTAGCGGTAAGCCTTTGCGGGCATGGTCATGTGGAAAGCGGTATCGAACACAGCAACCTGAGGAGTGGTGGGCATAACAGCCTGGCAGGCACGAATGCCCATCAGGTTAGCGGGGTTATGCAGGGGACCCAGGGGGATGCACTTCTCGATGGCTGCGATGACTTCGTCATTGATGATGCAGGAATCGAAGAACTCCATGCCGCCATGCAGCACGCGGTGACCGACTGCATCGATCTCAGCAACAGACTTGATGACACCATCGGTAGCATCCTGCAGGATCTCCAGGGTAGCTGCGATTGCTTCAGAGTGGGTGGGCATGGGGATGTCCTTGACAACCTTGTTGCCATTTGCATTATGGTTCAGGCGGCCGTCGATGCCGATACGCTCGCACAGACCCTTGGCGGAAACAACACCGGTTTCGGGATCCATCAGCTGGTACTTCAGGGAAGAAGAGCCGGCATTGATGATGAGAATGTTCATTGGAATCTCCTCCTAAAAAAATATTTCATTTTATTTGCTCTTGTGATATGATAGCCATAGCTGATGATATTATATTTCATTTTTCCCAATTTCTCAAGTCCTGAATGGAAAATTTTTGTGAAAGGAGGGAGTTTTTTGAAAACCGTTGGCATTATTTGTGAATATAATCCCCTGCATAAGGGACATGTGAAGCAATTTGAGGCCATCCGGCAAATGTTTGGTGAAGATACTGCCATTGTCTGCCTTATGAGCGGCAACTTTGTACAGCGCGGCGCACCTGCGACCATTGACAAGTCGGTTCGTGCACAGGCTGCTGTCTGCTGCGGTGCGGATCTGGTTCTGGAACTGCCTGTAACCTATGCGCTTTCTTCGGCTGAAGGCTTTGCCGCAGGTGGTGTGCGGATTTTAGGTAATTTCTGCGATTATCTATGCTTCGGCGCAGAGGAGGCTGACGAAACCGCCTTGCTGCAAACGGCTATGGCGCTGCTGTCTGACGGTTTTTCACCTGTGCTCCGCCGCCATCTGGAAAGCGGAAAATCCTTCCCCGCTGCCCGTCAGGCCGCGCTGGCAGAGCTGGGGCTGAACGCAGCATTGCTTGAAACCCCCAACAACATTCTGGCCGTGGAATACTGCAAGGCCATTCTTTCACAGGGGTGTGCCATGAGGCCACTGCCCATCCACCGGGGCGGAAGCTACCATGACGAGCTGCCCGATGTGGAGAATCCCTCTGCCACAGCCGTGCGCAGATTGATGCTGCAATCAGGGGATTTTAAGTCCCTTGTGCCCGAAAACGCATGGAGCATTTTCGCCGGTGCGCCGCTTCATACACTGGAAGCCGGCGAGCGGGCTGTGCTCGCAAAACTTCGCACCATGACAGATGACGCATTTGAAGCCCTTCCCTATGGAAGTGAAGGCCTGTGGCGCAAATTCATGCACGCCTGCCGCAGTGAAGCAACTCTGGTGTCAATCATCCACGCCACCAAATCCAAGCGCTACACCCGCACCCGGATCGACCGGATGATCCTGTGCGCTTTCCTCGGCATCAGCCTGCAGGATATGCTCTCTCCTGTTCCCTATACGCGTGTTCTGGCCTTCAATGACCGCGGACGCAGCGTACTGAAAGCAGCCCGGCAAACCGGCACGTTCCTCAATGCCGGTGAGATCGAACTGTCTTCTTATGGCGCAAAGGAGCGGCAGACTGGTGACCTTTTCGGGCTGTTCTGTGTCGACTATCCGGAGCCACCGGGTGCCGAAGCCAGCCGCAGGATTTACTACCAAAAGGGATTCTGACCTAAATCGCAATAGAAAAGAGCGTCCAGGCGGACGCTCTTTTCTGTTTTATCAGGGAATCAGCTGGTATTCTTCTACGAACGAAAGCACATCTGCCAGAGAATCCTCCATGGAGCTGCCGGTCTTATCCACGGTCTTGACCAGAATATAATTGGTCTCGGCGCCGATCTGATCCCACGCGTAATAAATCCGGGAACCGTCGTTACACTTGACCCACAGGGCTCCATAGGAATTTCCGTCCAGTTCCAAAGTGGTATTGCCGTGGGAACCATAGTTTCCTGCTTCCATCTGCCCCAAAATATCGCCCCGTTCGATCCTGGATACAAAGCCATAACCACCGGCGATGCCCGTCCACATATTATAGGTGACGCTCTTGCTGCCGTCATCCTTTTCCAGCGTCAGGTTATCATATCCCATCTCCGTCGCTGTCCAACCCTCGGGGCAGGTAATCTTCACTGCACTGCCGGATTCCTGAATGATATACGTACCGTCGCCCTGATCGGGGTTGAAGCTCACCTGATCCGCCTTCAGCTTGCCCTCAGCAGGAACTGCGGGTATCTCTGCCGGGCCATAGCCCATCTGGGAGTAGACAGCTTTAAAGGTGGGAATGTCAATTTCCATGCCCGCAGCCGCACCGCCGAGCATACTGCCGATCATGCCAGTCATCATTTCACCCATGCCCTGAATGTCCATTTCCATTTTGACAGGGAGATAGGTTGCAACATCGATATAGTAGGTGGTCGGAACGGTCAGCGCGCTGAAATCAAAGTCCATGCCGGTTTCTGACAGGAGGCTGTACAGACTGTCCATAGAGCTCAGCGCATCCTGCATCTGCGTACCCTTGAGGTCGATGCTCAGAACATAAACCTCCTGACCGTCCAGCAGTTGGGTGGATTCAGCCAGCTGCAGTTCCTCTGCGGCTGCCTGTGTCAGGTAGTTGTAGTCCTGGCTCTCCTGCATCAACTGTTCCAGATTCAGGTCCATCACGAGCTTTTCCCAGCTGCTTGTACCGTCTACGTTCATATAGCTGACGATTGCGCCATCCTGCTCCATCATGTACTGGCGGGTGGTTTCCGTGGTCTGCTCTCCCAGCATGTCCATGGTCATGGTCAACTCGGAGTAGCCGGCATAGGGTTCCAGAGAAACCATATTCACGGAGGTCATATCCATGTTCATCTCCATGGTGACACCCTCAGCGGCAACGGTGATGCCCATTTCCATATCCACAGTGCTGCTGGTCATAGGATTTGCCGCAGTCGCGGTAAGCATCTCCTGAACCAGACGTTCAGCGGTCATAGGCGGCTCCGTTGGCGGTTCGGTAGGTTCCGGTGTTGCGCAGGCGCTCAACAGCAGACACAGAAGCAGTACCATCGCAAATCTTCTCATAATTCCTTACATCCTTTCATTTTCAGTTTTGTTTTATGATAACATCTGGGAGGACCGAAATTGAGAATAATCTATGAATAATCAGCACATGCTTGCTATCGATCCCCCGCAGGTGAATTTATTATAATACATTTTTCAAAATTACGCAAGCGCGTATACGCTGCTGCGGATATTTTTTTACTATTTATTTGAGGTGAGCGCAAATGAGTGTAAAAGACGCAGTAGTAAGCCGTTTTCAACAGTTATGCAGCCAGCGGGGAATCCGCATCAACGAGCTGGCCAGTCTGTCCGGTGTGACCCCCTCCACCGCCTACAGCATGATGGATGTCAACCGAAGAGATGTTTCCATTGTGACCATCAAGAAATTCTGCGATGGGCTGGATGTGTCTCTAGGGGAATTCTTCAGTTCTCCGGTTTTCGATGCGCTGGAACAGGAAATTAAATGAGCGGCTTCGGATTGAAGCCGCTCTTTGCATTTATCCGTCAATTACTTCTGTCATGGGGATACCGTCATCATGATCTCCCACATAGTCACTTTCTGTGATTGGGAATGTCACCCGCCAGGGACCCTCTGCCACAATCTGTTCGCAGTATTTGCCGTCTTCACTTTCACCGGGCACATACAGATAATCAACCTGAACTGTGATTTTTCCGCTGTAAAGTTCCTTTGCCGTCAGATAGCGGCCTTTCTGGTCGGACCAAAAGCTGTTGTTTTCTTCGATCACCATGATCACCTTGCCGGAGGCTTCGTCATAACTGAAATGTCCGATACCGTTGCCCCAGCTGCCACTTAGAAAAGGATTCTTTCCAAGCAGCCGATCACCGCCTGTGAGGATTCGGCCGTCGATCCGTTCTTCTTCCAGATCCTCAAAGCTGATGCAAACCTCCGCTGTGGTGCCGTGGATGGAAGCAGAAACCACCTCCATGAGGATGCCATCGACGATGCAGCTTTCCTGAACGGGTGTAAAGCGGGCGGCCATTTCCGGGGAAACATGGAACATCAGCTCATTGATGGCAGGCACATAGGCCGCCATAGCGGGAAACGCCATCAGAACCGCAATCAACACAGCTGCGATTGCTACGGCAGGACGGAACCGTTTTGCCAGCCGGGGCACCGTTTTTTGCATAACGCGCTTTTGAAGTGCTGCATCGGGACTGATCTTTTCATTCATTCGGTTATATTCTGTTTTCAGCATATTCTTCTCCTTTCACGATTTCTGCCAGTTTGCGTCTTGCCCGGGTCAGTTGGGTTCGGACGGTGGATTCCTTACGCTTCAGCAGCGCCGCGATCTCCCGCACTGACAATTCCTCATAATAGAATAAATGCAGTACAATCCGATCCTTCGGGTTCATTTGGCGCAAAGCATCGTCCAGTTTCTGCTCCTGCGGCTCAAAAACTGCTGCGCATTCCTCCAGCGGTGCCGTATGGCGAAACCAAGCTGATGCAAGCAAGCTTCTGGCCCGGTTTACCGTTACCCGCAGCAGCCACGCCCGGCGGTGTTCCTCCGATTCGAATCGGGGCCGTTTCTGATAGTATCGCAGAAACACCTCCTGATAAATATCATCCGCATCTGCATTTGACCGTGTGTGCGAATAGGCAAGACGGTATACCATTTTTCCGTACATATTCATAACCTGCTCCAATTCTGCCGGCGTACATTGGATGCATGTTTCCATCACCTCGCCTCCTTTCACCTTTTATACAAAATAAACCCTGGAAAAGCTACAATGGTAAGAAGTTAATTTTAGTTTGGTGGGCAGTGCCCGGTGTACTGCTGTTCGATACTTCCCTAACCCGCCCGGTAACGTTACTGGCGTGCAAATTTCAGTTTGTCGCGCTGTTTCAATAATGAATGTAGGGGCGGCGACCCGCCGCCCGTGCGGTAGAATTTAACGTATTCGCATTGTTTTTCGGCGAATTCGCAACATTTCTCTGCGCGGGCGACCAATGGTCGCCCCTACGTTATCCACCCTACAGGGTACGATAAGCATCAATTTGACCATCAAAAATTGAGCGGCTTCGGATTGAAGCCGCTCTCGGTTTTTATTTCACATTACAGGTGCAGGACTCTGTCCTTGATTTCCTGTGTTCTGCCCTGGTTCCAGTACTGGGTACCGATATAGCCGCAGGTACGGCGGGCAACGTTCATTTTGCTCTGGTCAGTATTGCCGCAGTTGGGGCACTTCCAGACCAGCTTACCGTCGTCCTCCTTGATCTCGATCTCACCGTCATAACCGCAGCACTGGCAGTAGTCGGACTTGGTGTTCAGCTCAGCATAGATGATGTTCTCATAGATGAACTGCATCACTTCCAGAACGGCATCGATGTTCTGCTGCATATTGGGAACTTCGATATAGCTGATGGCACCGCCGGGGGAAAGATGCTGGAACTGGGCTTCAAAGCTTAGCTTGGTAAAAGCGTCGATCTCCTCGGACACATGGACATGGTAGGAATTGGTGATGTAGTTCTTGTCGGTAATGCCGGGAATAATGCCAAAGCGGTTCTGCAGGCACTTGGCAAACTTGTAGGTGGTGGATTCCAAGGGAGTGCCATACAGGGAGAAGTCGATGTTGGACTCTGCCTTCCACTTCTTGCAGCCCTCATTCATGGCATCCATGATCTGCAGGGCGAAGGGGGTCGCTTCGGGATCGGTATGAGACTTTCCGGTCATATACTTGACACACTCAAACAGGCCTGCATAGCCCAGAGAAATGGTGGAGTAGCCACCATAAAGGAGCTTATCGATGGGCTCGCCCTTTTCCAGACGGGCCAGGGCACCGTACTGCCACAGGATGGGTGCCGCATCGGACAGGGTACCCTTCAGACGCTCATGGCGGCACAGCAGCGCCTGATGGCACAACTCCATGCGCTCCCAGAAGATTTCCCAGAATTTATTCACATCCCGGCCGGAGGACAGGGCAATATCGGGCAGGTTGATGGTGACGACGCCCTGGTTAAAGCGACCGTAATACTTATGCTTGCCGGGCTCATAGTTGCCTGCATTGGCAATGTTACCCACACCGGCATCGGTGAAGCGGTCGGGGGTCAGGAAGGAGCGGCAGCCCATGCAGACGTAGACATCGCCCTTGAGCTCCAGCATCTTCTTTTCGGAGATATAATCGGGCACCATGCGCTTGGCGGTGCATTCGGCGGCGAGGCGGGTCAGATACCAGTAGGGCGTGCCCTCGCGGACATTGTCCTCTTCCAGCACATAGATCAGCTTGGGGAAGGCAGGGGTGATCCAGATACCTTTCTCATTCTTGACACCTTCGTAACGCTGGCGCAGGGTCTCCTCGATAATCATGGCGAGATCCTTCTTCTCCTGCTCATTGCGGGCTTCATTCAGGTACATGAAGACGGTGATGAAGGGAGCCTGACCGTTGGTGGTCATCAGAGTGACGACCTGATACTGGATGGTCTGGACGCCGCGACGGACTTCCTCACGCAGACGGTCTTCCACCACCTTGGAAATGCTTTCCTCGCTTGCGGTAATCCCGAAAGTTGCCATTTCCTTCTCGACGGTCTTGCGGATCTTTTCACGGCTGACCTGCACAAAAGGCGCCAGATGGGTCAGGCTGATGGACTGGCCGCCATATTGGTTGGAAGCCACCTGGGCAATGATCTGGGTTGCGATGTTACAGGCGGTGGAGAAAGAATGGGGCTTTTCGATCATGGTGCCGGAGATAACGGTACCGTTCTGGAGCATATCATCCAGATTCACCAGGTCACAGTTGTGCATGTGCTGGGCAAAATAGTCGGAATCGTGGAAATGGATGATACCCTGATTGTGGGCATCCACGATCTCCTTGGGCAGCAGGATGCGGCTGGTAATATCCTTGGAAACTTCGCCTGCCATATAGTCACGCTGAACAGCATTGATCGTCGGATTCTTGTTGGCATTCTCCTGCTTGACTTCCTCGTTGTTGGATTCAATCAGGCTCAGAATACGGTCGTCGGTGGTGTTGGCCTGACGGGCAAGGGAACGGATGTAACGGTAAGTGATGTATTCCTTGGCAACTTCGAATGCGCCGTGAGCCATGATGGATTTTTCCACCAGATCCTGAATCTCCTCCACGGCGGGGCTGCGTCCCATCTGCTCGCAGGCGATCAGTACATGCTCAGTGATACGCTGGATCTGCAGAGGGGTCATGCGGTATTTTTCATCCGCGGCAAGGTTTGCCTTGGTAATCGCCATTTCAATCTTGGAAATATCGAATTGGGCTTCTACACCATTTCTTTTAATTATCTTCATTCGGGTTTCCTCCTGTGTGCGAAGTCACTTTCGTGCAGGGTTTATTATACTAGATATTGTGGTTTTGTCAACACCAAAACACAAAATATAGTATGTCATTTTGTAACCATCTAAAAGTTTCGTTTTTCCGCCTCCCTGCCTTTTCCTTTGAATCCCGGAAAAGTTTCAAAAAGGCATGCTGAAATAAAAAATAGATTTGAAAGTGAAACAAAAATATAGTATAATCATGGTGAAGATATAAATTCCCAAAAATCCCCTTTTTGTTTCAAAAATGAAAGGAGCGTTGTTATGAAAACATCTTTCGGCACACTTGCAACCGGCGAAGAGGCTTTTGCGTACACCATATCCTGTGGCAGGCTGACTGCCACTGTGACCGATTTCGGCGCACATCTTGTGTCGCTGCTTGTTCCGGACAAAAACGGCCATGTGGCAGATGTGGTACTGGGCTTTGACGATGCAGAAGGCTACCGCACCGGCAACGGCGGCTATCTGGGTGCCACCGTCGGCCGCAATGCCAACCGCATTGCCGGCTCTTCTTTCCTGCTGAATGACACCAGAATCCGGCTCTACGCCAATGAGGGACGCAACAATCTGCACAGCGGCTCCAACGGTTTCCATCTGCGGATGTGGAATGTGGTGCAGCATACGGAAAACGCTATCACGTTGCAGCTTATCAGTCCCAAGGGCGATCAGGGTTTCCCCGGCAACGCCGTAATCCGCGTGACCTATTCTCTGGAAGCTGACCGCGGCCTGCACATCCGGTACGATGCAGTGGCTGACAGGGACACGGTCTTTAACATGACCAACCACAGCTATTTCAATCTGGCAGGCCATCAGAACACCGATGGTGCCATCCATCAGGAGCTGATCATTCCCGGCCGCTGGTTCAACCCTGATGATGCCGCCAACATCCCCACCGGTGAGCTGCGCAAGGTTGAGGGCACACCCTTCGATTTCCGCGAGGGAAAGGCCATCAGCCGCGATATTGGCGAGGACTATGAATCCCTGAAGCTGCAGGGTGGCTACGACCACAATTTTGAGGTTTTCTGCAATCCCTGCGCGATTCTGACCGACCCCGCATCAGGCCGTTCCATGGCTGTCCATACGGATTGCCCCGGCATTCAGGTCTATGCCGGCAATTTCCTGAACGAGACCGGCAAGAGCGGGGTTACATACGGCAAGCGCACCGGCATTGCGCTGGAGACCCAGTTCTATCCCGATTCCGTGAACCATCCCGAATGGCCCCAGCCCTTTACCAAGGCAGGCCAGCATTACCGGAGCGAGACGGTTTACAAATTCAGCTGGTAACTACAAATTTCTGTTTATCGCACTGTTTCGATTGTGAATGTAGGGGCGGCTATTAGCCGCCCGCGCAGCAGAATGTTTCGTATTTGCATTGATTTTCGGCGAATCCGTAACATTGTACCGCCGGGCGGCGGGTCGCCGCCCCTACGTTATCCACGGCACACAGCGCGGCAAACATCAATTTGAATTTCACTTTTCTAAGATCACAGCGGCACTTCTTTCGAAGTGCCGCTTCTTGTTATGGGTATGCCGTCATGAGGGTGATGCCGTCTGCGCTCATGTAGACGCAGAGCTGCTTGTCATCGTCCTGAGAAAAACTGAAAACCACTTTCCAAACATCTGCGCCCTCATCGTAGTACGCCTTTGCAAGATTGTATTCATCTCCCTCGCGGTATGCCGGATGCTCTGTAATGACCGCCTCAGCGCGGGCAATATCCACAGCCGCATCCACGGAGGTAACTGTCTGCGCCGCAGTATTCCGGAAGCCGGAGGTTTTTGCGTTTTCACTGTAGCAGGCCTGATCATCGACCCAGGAGAAGCTCACAGGCTTGCTGACGTTCTGGGCGCGGATCATCCGTTCGATCTCTTCCGGCGCAGTATCGTAAATCTCAAGCATGTAGGTGGTTTCCTGCTGCTTATTCTCCGCATCCTTTTCTGTTTTTACGGTGTGCTCATAGCCGGTCAGGTTTCCGGCTTCGTCGAACCGGTAGATATTTT
This sequence comes from Oscillospiraceae bacterium, assembly GCA_017537045.1. Next base: position 10,337 of record JAFYLN010000072.1, read on the forward strand.
CATCGTAGTTGTAATCCCAGATGGGATTCCTCTCGTTGAGTTCTTCAAGTTCCTCGGGCGTAAGGAGCGTTTCATCAATGAAATCATGGTAGTTAATGATGTAGACCGTACTGCCATCGTCCCAGACTTCGCCCAGCGTGGGTGTCGTGACATCCGATCTAAGGTAGAAGCCGTAGGCAACATCATCGCCCTCCACATAGGATGCCCGCTCCCATCCGCTGATCTTCGTCAGTGCTTCGTCTTCCCATTCTATCGTATAGCCGATGCCGTCCCGGCACAGGTGTCCGCCGCCGTAGGTTTCAATATACTGTCCGTTTTCATCATAGTAGCGGGTCACCTGCAGGAAATCCTCGCCATTTTTCCAGGTTTCCTCTGTATAGTAGACATAGCCCAGTTCCTGCTGCAGCTTCATGTCATGAGGATAACGGGTTTCCTTGAAGTGCAGGATCTCCTGCTCATAGCGGCTCTTTACCGCATCGTTGCACTTTTGGATATAGCTGTCCATATCATCGGAGAAAATACGGAATTTTGCATAAAATTTCTGCGCTTCCACCGTTCCGTCCTGCGCCGTGTAGGTAAAGGGGATACCCAGACGGTAGCTGCCCGGCAGAAGCTCCCCGTGGCTGGTTCCCCAGTCTACATGCCAGCGGTGCTCGGACTGTTTTTCGATTTGCACCTGTTCTGCCGCGGGAATCGAAGCCTCTATGGGTTCATAACCGCTGCCGTTCCACTGTTCCAGCCACCATGCGCCATCCATGGTCAGCGTGCCTGTTCTTTCCGCGCTGCCATATTCCCAGCAGTTGACTGTCATCCCCGTCGCAGCAGCATCTACCGTATCGATATGGAGCATCCAGTTGGACACTTCCCAATAGTAGGCAACGCCGCCTGTCAAAAGCTCCGTGTCATAGCCGGAATACTGTCCCTCTTTCGGTTTTTCAAGGCCTGCAAGCCAATCCTCAAGCTGGGTGCCAGAAGCCGCCATAACGGTCAGGGACAATGCAGAGATTAAAATTGCTGCGATCAGCGCCTTGCGGATCAGGCCGCCGCGGAGTTTTCGCACCTTGGGTCTTCCCTGTGCCCGCACTTTTTCCAGCGCCAGCTCCTTGACGCGGGTTTCGGAAACGGTGGTATAGGGCAATACCCGGATAGGGACTTCCTGAAGATCGTCCAGAAGGTTAGAAATATTCAGTTCCATAGGATAGCCTCCTTTCAAGTCAGGTAGCGGATCAGGGATGCTTTCAGCTTCTGCCGCCCCCGTCGCAATTTCGTTTTTACAGTGGAGATGTTGATACCCGTTTCTGCCGCGATCTCTTCCTGAGTCTGGTAGTAATAGTAAAACCGCAGGAAGATTTCCCTGTCCGGCTGGGGCAAACGGGACACCGCCTTTTTTACCGCTTCTGCCAGTTCCTTTTTCTGCGCGCAATGTTCGGGGGTTAGTTCCTCAATGACCAGGATGCCCCCGTCCAGCGGCACCTCCTGACCCAGCTGGCGCAGTTTGTTCTTTGCCTTGTTGCGGGCTACCGTTCCGAGAAAGCCTTTTACACTGTGAACCGATTCTGCATGGCACCACAGGGAGAAGAACACATCGGATGCAACCTCTTCAATATCCGCAGCATCCATAGACGTGCCGATCACATTAAAAATCACAGTGGACACATAAGGCGTGTATTTATGTATGAAATAGCATAGCGCGTCCTCTGAACCTGCGCGCAGCTGCGTCAAAGCTTTTATTTCTGTCAAGCCTGTCACCTTCCATTCTGCTTTCCATGAAGCACTTGTACCTATAATAACACATTTTTCCGGCAGAAAGTTTCACTTTTTTCTGCGATGCATTTGATGTATCACCTCCTGACGGCTTTTGCATAAACTGTCCTATGAGCGATTTGCTTGCCCTTATTTCTCATCAGGAGGTATCAACATGTCTGAACAATGTATGGACTCCCTGCGCTGCGATCCCAACGACCTGCGGCAGGCCATGTCCGTTCACACCCGCAAAATTACCGATTCCTGCCGGGACAAAGACTGCATTGAAGATCTGCGGGTCTATCTGACCACCGGTTCCCAGTCTATTCTGGATAACTGCACCGGTGCAAAGGTGCGGTGCGCCGAGCTTCTGTATGCAGCCATTGAAGTGGAGCCTGTGGCTTTCGACCGCAACCACTATTGCATTGACGTTACATTCTACTATCAGATTCTGGCCGATGCCACCGTCGGCCACAACCGCCCCGCTGCTCTGAACGGCCTTGCCGTATTCTCCAAGCGGGCTGTGCTCTGTGGTGAAGACAGCCGCGCCCACATTTTCCGCAGCGATACGGTTCTGGGCGGTGCCGACGGCTTCACCCGCTACTATGCCAACCGTCCCACTGCCGTGGTGGAGGTCACTGACACCAATTCGCAAAACGCAAAACCAACCCATATCTCCAAAAATGCATCCATATGTAGGGTCACCCCTCACAAATGGATGCATTTTCTATTTCAAAGAATTGCCATATTTTTAGTACGTAATAGTTTTTGATTCCACAAGAGTACCACGCCGATAATACTCAAGTAATATTTCACGCTCTGAATACTTGATTTCGTAATATACTCCTAATACATATCTGCATACATATTCTGGCAAGGTATGACCGTCAAATGACCAAATACCATCGTAGGAATTCTTTGTTAGGGCTATTAATCGTTCTCTGTCCGCATTCTTTGCATTTGGGCGTTGAGATGATTTCTTCATTTCAATTGCAATAAGATTATCTTGCTGGACATGTTGACCTCTGCTATGCAGTATCAAATCACAATTAATTGTAACAACAGTTTCATTTTCACCCTGTATGGTTTTCTTGATGTTTTTGAGTTTTCCGCCCTTATTTCGGTTATATTCAACATCGGTATAATATCCCTGATAGGCAGGATCGTCAGCAATCTTATCATGTATGTGCAGCATAAGCGCGCCACACAATGTACGTTCAGAAACTCTGCTTTCAAATAAGGACAAATCATCGTTGATTAAAACACGATTAGCATCTTCAAACAAGGTGACCAGTTCTTCATATGACTTCATATATCTTCCCTCTTTTTGTTAGTAAGGAATCCTAAAATAATCCAAATAAGCCTTAAAGCGATCCTGAGCGGTGAGGCAGGTGTCCATAAGGAAACCTTTTTCACGGTTCCATTCCTTGAGACCACGGTAATAGAACAGCTTCAGATTATCCTCAACGATGAACGGCACAATGTTATGCTTCAAGCACTCTTTAAAGAGGATCAGACGGCCTACACGGCCATTTCCGTCTTGGAAGGGATGGATGCGTTCAAAGGCTACATGGAAGGCCACGATGTCCTCAAAGGTCTTAGAGGGCTGTGAATTATAGTCAGCCAGCAACTTACGCATTTCTGTGGCAACATTTTCTGGCAGAGTTGTATCATTACCGCCCACCTCATTGGGCAACTTCTTGTACTTGCCTACAGCAAACCAATCCTTACGGCTGTCGCTGGTGCCGGTCTTCAATATGAAATGCAGTTCCTTGATGAACTTCTCCGTCAATGCAGAGCCTGCCTGATCGATCACCATATCGATGCAGCGGAAGTGGTTGGATGTTTCGATCACATCATCCACGTTCACAGACTCGTTTTCAAAACCAATGGTATTGGTTTCAAAGATATATCGGGTCTGGTCGTGGGTAAGGCGGCTACCCTCGATATGATTGGAGTTATAGGTCAGGTCAATCTGTACTTTATGATAGATACTGCCGGTCATCTTAGCTGATTTCTGCTCCCGCAAGATCTGTAGCAGAGTGGGGGTTTCTTTCTTTTTATTAACGCGATCCGGCTTTTGTGCGTTTTCCGGAATGTACCAAGTCTTGCCGATAAGTTTAGCATCGGCAATTCTGCCGTTGGCACAGTAATTTCGCACACTTCGTTCGGAAATTCCCCATTTTTCAGCCATTTTCGCAACAGATAAGTATTCCATAGTTACCTCCTGACGAGTTTCTTGAAAGTATTATACCACATTACCGGCAAAAAAGCAATCCGAAATATATCGTATTTTCTTGGTTTATTGCCGGTATGCCTTTGGATGTTTTCTGCATATTGTCGATTCGTTGCTTCTGTAATTGTGCCAGTTTCTTAATACCTTTCTTGCATTCTATTGTCAAAAAATGTATAATAATGTAAAGATAGATTACTTCCGTATCATAGACAGGAGGAAACCGTATGCAGTTGACCGCCGCTGTTATCAATGCAGGATTAGGAGACTTAACCTTAGGACTTCAAATGTCCGGATTTCAAGTCATTGCAGCTTTTGAGCCAGAGGAAAAAGCTGCAGCAATTCATAAACTGAATCTCGATGTACCTCTTCATCAGCTTTCTTTGGAGGAGATCGACCCGAGCGCTATGCCGCATGTCGATTTATTGGCTGCTCATCTGTATCATCCTTCTCACTCTCGTGTTAATCTTGCTAAACTGGAACAGCATGACTATTACCTGTATAGACTCCAAGAAATTCTTTTTTCCAGCAGGCCTCGCGCATTCTTTCTGTTAATCAATTCCGGATCCATAAAAAATGATCGTTTTCGCCATCTTATTGAAGAAACCGTTGGTCGAGAGTATAGTCTTTCCTGGAAGCTTGTTGATGTAGCCCAGATGACAGGTATTCCGGTCAGAGAGAATGCCGCATGTGTTGTTGGCACATCCAATTCAATAGACCAGAGCTACGAATTTCCATCCCCAAGTAATTTGCCAATTATACCGCTTTCCCAGTTTCTTGAGCACGAACAATCCATCGATCCTTGGTACTACCGTATTCGTTTAAACAGCGCACCAGTTTTTGAGGATTGGCATCAAGTCCTATGCCAAAGAAACCATACATATGAAGGAGCAGACTTCGTACATTTGAATTTTGTACATATTCCTCTTGTTCGACAGGAAGGAGATTTTCGAAGAATAACACATCGAGAAATTGCGAATCTAAAAGGTTTCCCTGCCGATTACGGTTTGCCTTGCACGGATAGACAATGGCTCTACAAGAAGCTGATATATTCCGGCAATATTGTCGTCATTCAGCAGGTCGTCGGAATGATTAACTACACATTATCTAGCAATCCATGGAGAAATCAGCGTAAAGAACGTGGTTATCACTTTGAACAGATCTTTGGAAACTATCTAGAATGTATCGCAGAAGAGGCTCCAAATAATCCAATGTCGATTGAGTATAATCCCAAAATTTCCGATGTTAGACTGGATTATGCCTTATGTCAGGGCGAACGCACATTTTATTTTGAGGTAAAATATACCCTGTCTTTCAGGGTCAAATCTATCTTTGAGCAATTAAATACATTAAAGGAGACTGGGGTTCCGGTCTTAGTCACAGCAACAGAAATTACCTCTGAGGCGAAGGAAAAATTCTACGAACAGTTTGGTGTTCATATTTGGGATGTTGCTAATCTGCTGTGGCTCTTTGAAGATTATCCTGATATCAAAAACGAGTTTATTGCTTTCCTTGATCATTCAACTGAGAACATTGATCCTATAGCACCCGACATTGAGATACTCCAACGGCCAACTGAGCAAAAAACTACAGAGCTTGACTTTAAGGAGAGACTTCTAAAAATCGTTCCCGGAACTGAGCAGTTTCAGGAGTATGAATCACTCTGCACAGAGATTCTGAAATATATATTTGGTGATTCTCTTACACTCTGGGAGGAACAGGAAACGTCCAATGATGGTCTATATCGTTTTGATCTTTGCTGTAAGATAAAGACTGGTGCTGACCAGGATTTCTTTGACACCATAAAACATTACTTCAATACCAAATATATCGTCTTCGAGTTTAAAAACCACAAAGGAAAAATTACACAAAAAGAGATCTACAC